>NZ_JBSAXF010000010.1:0-226763 GCF_053427845.1 Burkholderia sp. AW49-1
CTGCGTCGTGCGCGGTGCGGCGGCCGGCGCGGCCGGCTGGATCCAGGCAGATTCGTTGCGGTAAGTCATGTTTCCTCCGTGATTCCGTATTCGGTCGTGTGCACGCTCAGACGTGCAGCAGCAGATGGCGGCGTTCCCACGAGCTGATCACGCGGAAGAACGCTTCGTATTCGGTTTCCTTCAGCGCGAAATACGCCTTCAGGAACTTGTGGCCGAGAATCTCGCCGAGCGGCTCGCACGCGGCCATCAGCGTGAGCCCTTCCTCGAGGTTGCGCGGCAGTTGGTAAGGCAGTTCGTAGCCGTCGCTGACGAGCGGTTCGGTCGGCTCCAGCCGTTGCGTCATGCCGAGATAACCTGCCGCGAGCGTCGCCGCGAGTGCGAGGTACGGGTTGCAGTCGACGCCCGGGATCCGGTTCTCGATGCGGCGCGCGGCCGGGCCCGAGTGCGGGATGCGGAAGCCGACCGTGCGGTTGTCGTAGCCCCACTGCACGTTGATCGGCGCGGCCATGAAGCGCGACAGCCGGCGGTACGAATTGATGTACGGCGCGAAGATCGGCATCAATGCGGGCGTGTACTTCTGCAGCCCCGCGAGATAGTTGTAGAACATCGACGTCGCGCCGCCGGTTTCCCGCGACGTGAACAGGTTCTGGCCCGTTTCCTCATCGACGATGCTTTGATGCACGTGCATCGCCGAACCCGGCTCGTTTTCCATCGGCTTCGCCATGAACGTCGCGTACATGTTGTGGCGCAGCGCGGCTTCGCGCACCGTGCGCTTGAACAGGAACACCTGGTCGGCGAGCGACAGCGCGTCGCCGTGCATGAAGTTGATCTCCATCTGCGCGGCGCCGACTTCGTGGATCAGCGTGTCGATGTCGAGGTTCTGCGCTTCGCAGTATTCGTAAATGTCCTCGAACAGCGGATCGAACTCGTTGACCGCCTCGATCGAATACGACTGGCGGCCGGTCTCCGGGCGGCCCGTGCGGCCGACCGGCGGACGCAGCGGCAGGTCCGGGTCCTTGTTCATGTCGACCAGGTAGAACTCGAGCTCCGGCGCGACGACCGGCTTCCAGCCCTTCGCCTTGTACAGGTCGAGCACGCGGCGCAGCACGTAGCGCGGCGAGATCTCGACCGGCGAGCCGTCGAAGTGCACGCAGTCGTGGATCACCTGCGCGGTCGGATCGACGGCCCATGGGATCAGGCGAATGGTCGACGTGTCGGGCACGCACACCATGTCGGGATCGGTCACGCCGGTCAGCGAGCCGTCTTCCGGATACTCGCCGGTGACGGTCTGTACCATCACGGCCTGCGGCAGCCGCATCGATTCACCGGAAGTGAACTTGTTGCGCGGCGTGATCTTGCCGCGCGCGATGCCGGCCATGTCGGGAATGATCGCTTCGATCTCGGTGATCCGGTGCTGCTTCAGAAAGTCTTCGATGTCTTGCATGTCTGTTCTCGTTATGTGGGTCGGCGCGCTCAGGCGAGCGCGGCGGTGGCCGTGGCACGCGTGCGGGCGTTGCGACGCGCGCGGCAGGCGTCACCGAAGGCGCGGAAGATCGCGCTCGACAGCGGGTCGTGCGCGTGCCGCCATTCCGGGTGCCATTGCACGGCGAGGGCGAAGGCCGGTGCGTCGGCGACGCTGACGGCCTCGATCAGGCCGTCCGGCGCGACGGCTTCGATGGCGAGGCCGGAACCGAGCTGCGCGATGCCCTGCTTGTGCAGCGAGTTCACGTGCACGTCGTCGCGGCCGCCGGCGAGCGTGTGCAGCACGCCGCCGGGCGTCAGGCGCACGACGTGCGCGGGGCCGTATTGCATGTCCATCGGCGCGTCGTCGTCCTCGCGGTGATCGGCGAGGCCGGGCACTTCGTGCACGCGCTGATGCAGCGTGCCGCCGCAGACGACGTTCAGCTCCTGGAAGCCGCGGCATACGGCCAGCACGGGCACGCCCGCGACGATCGCCGCGCGCAGCAGCGGCAGGGTCGTCGCGTCGCGTGCGGGATCGTGCTTCGTGCCGGGCGCGCTCGGCTCGCCGCCGTACAGGTGCGGCTCGACGTTCGAATAGCTGCCGGTAAACAACAGGCCGTCGACCGTGGCGAGCACATCGTCGGTCGACTGGCGATCGCCAAGCGCGGGCAGCACCATCGCGAGCGCGTGTGCGCCGTCGACGATCGCCGCGACGTACTTGTCGCCGACCGTGTGCGACGCATGTGCGCCGATCTGTGTGAAGTCGGCGGTGATGCCGACAAGGGGTTTCCTTTCCATGACGTCAATCAGTTGTCCGTAGGGACGTGGCGTGCGTTGCGCGGGAAAATCGCGAAATGCAGGCGCGACACGGCCCCGCAGCCTGGCGAAATGCGCAAGGCCGCTGGTGAATGGGCGCAACGGGTTCGCATGGCGATCCGCGCTGCGCGCGACGGTCAGGCCGTCGTTCGTTTCGTTGTGCTGCGCAACGCGGCAATGGATGCGCGAACGCGTTCCGTCACCGCGCAGATAACGCGGCTAACGAGCAGGCAATCGAAACGAACGACGAGAAAAGGAGGAGAGGCGCTATGGCAGCAGCGATGCGACTTCGTCGGTATCGACGGCCACGAACGCGCGTGCGGAAACGGCGTTGTGACGGCGAACGGAACGACGGGACAGGATGGTGTAGATCGACAGATGCAGCAGGCGAGGACTATGCCAGCCGCAACTGCCATCGGAAGCGGGAGCAGCGCTGCGCAAACTTCGCACATCGCCTCGATCCCACCTCACCAGAGGGCCACGGACTCTCACGATTACACTCGACTGGTTTGTTGAAAGTATTGAACACCTGATCGTTTCGGCGCGCGAGGCGTTTAAAATAATCGAGGTGCCGGCCCTGCGTCATTTACATCGACGGGCATCGTTTTTTACGTTGCAGCAACGTTTTTCGGTGCCAATGACGCTGACCTGAGAGCCAGCATATACGAGCCAAAAACGGCGTCAAATGTTTTTTGACGGTCTCATGTCAGGGCTTTCCCGAGGCGCTTCGAACAAAAGATTCGCAATTGGAATGGCTCGCGGGGTGTTCATTATTTCGAACGCCTTTCAGGGTTTTCCCCGCTGATGTGCGGCATAAAGTGATTAGAATATTCAACGGCTGCGTAATGCCGTTCAACGCGTCGTTTCACTTTTTCACCGCACTCCTATCGTGTCCGAAACCGAATCGATGTCCACCGAAGTCGCCGAGCGCCTGCGTTTCGTGCGCAACAAGCATGGTCTGTCGCAGCGCGAACTCGCGAAGCGGGCCGGCGTGACCAACGGCACGATCTCGCTGATCGAACAGGGGCGCGTGAGCCCGTCGGTCGGCTCGCTGAAGAAACTGCTCGAATGCATTCCGATGAGTCTCGCGGAGTTCTTCACGTTCGAACTCGTCGAATCGCGCTCGGTCGTATCGCGCCGTGACGAGATGCCGAATCTCGGCAACGACGCGCTCGCGTTTCATCTCGTCGGCGCGGGCGTGAAGGACCGCAACATGTGCATCATGCGCGAGATCTATCAGCCACTCGCCGATACGGGGCCCGAGATGCTCGCGCACGCGGGGCACGAGGGCGGCGTGGTCGTGTCGGGCCGGCTCGAGCTCACCGTCGACGGCGCGACGTGGCTGCTCGACCCCGGAGACGGCTACTACTTCGAAAGCCGTTTGCCGCACCGTTTTCGCAATCCCAGCGCGGAACAGCTCTGCGAGGTCGTGTCGGCAAATTCGCCGGCCACCTTCTGACCGCGCATCACCGCATTCGCCGCCGGCCGCGTTGCCGTTGCGCGGCGTGCCGCAGCGCGAATGCCACGACAATTGAGGCATCCTGATGAACAAGTTGACTTTGGCTGACTGGCAGGACAAGGCGGCGTCGCTCACGATCGACGGGCGCGCATTCATCGACGGCGCGTCGCGCGACGCGCACGGCGGCAGGACGTTCGACTGCGTGAGCCCGATCGACGGCCGCGTGCTCGCGAAGGTGGCCGATTGCGGCGAGGCCGACGTGAACGCCGCCGTCGCGGCCGCGCGCCGCGCGTTCGACGCCGGCGTGTGGGCCGGACTGAACCCGCGCGCGCGCAAGGCCGTGCTGCTGCGCTGGGCTGCATTGATGCGCGAGCATCTCGACGAACTGTCGCTGCTCGAGACGCTCGATGCGGGCAAGCCGATCGGCGACACCACGACGGTCGACGTGCCGGGCGCCGCGTATTGCGTCGAGTGGTTCGCCGAAGCGATCGACAAGGTCGGCGGCGAAGTCGCGCCGGCCGACCATCATCTCGTCGGTCTCGTCACGCGCGAGCCGGTCGGCGTGGTGGCGGCCGTCGTGCCGTGGAATTTCCCGATCCTGATGGCCGCATGGAAGTTCGGCCCGGCGCTCGCGGCCGGCAACAGCGTCGTGCTGAAGCCGTCGGAGAAATCGCCGCTGACCGCGATCCGCGTCGCGCAGCTTGCATACGAGGCAGGCATCCCGGCCGGCGTGTTCAACGTCGTGCCAGGCGCGGGCGAACCGGGCAAGCTGCTCGCGCTGCATCGCGATGTCGACTGCATCGCGTTCACCGGCTCCACAGCAGTCGGCAAGCTGATCATGCAGTACGCCGCGCAGTCGAACCTGAAGCGCGCGTGGCTCGAACTCGGCGGCAAGTCGCCGAACATCGTGCTGCCCGATTGTCCGGACCTCGACCGCGCCGCGCAGGCCGCGGCCGGTGCGATCTTCTACAACATGGGCGAGATGTGCACGGCCGGCTCGCGCCTGCTCGTGCATCGCGACATCAAGGACGCGTTCATCGAGAAGCTCGTCGAGGCCGCGCGCGCGTACGTGCCGGGCAACCCGCTCGATCCGTCGGTATCGATGGGCGCGATCGTCGACGGGATCCAGCTCGAGCGCGTGCTCGGCTACATCGATGCCGGGCGCAAGGAGGGCACGCTCGTCACGGGCGGCGCGCGCGTGAAGGAGGAGACCGGCGGCTTCTACGTGGAGCCGACGGTGTTCGAGGTGAAGCCGGATGCGAAGATCGCGCGCGAGGAGATCTTCGGCCCCGTGCTGTCGGTGATCGTGTTCGACGATGTCGACGAGGCGGTGCGGATCGCGAACGATACCGAGTACGGGCTCGCGGCGGCCGTGTGGACGTCCAATCTCACGACCGCGCACGACGTGTCGCGCCGGCTGCGGGCGGGCACGGTATGGGTGAACTGCTACGACGAAGGCGGCGACATGAACTTCCCGTTCGGCGGCTACAAGCAGTCGGGCAACGGCCGCGACAAGTCGCTGCACGCGCTCGAGAAATACACCGAGCTGAAGTCGACGCTGATCCGGCTGCGCTGACGCGGCCGATGTGCGGGGCGCGGTGCCGACGGGCGCCGCGCCCGCGCGCGTCAGGCCGAGCGCAGGGCCGGGTGGAAGCCCGCGGCTTCGATGATCGACTGCACGCGTTCGGCGCCTTGCGCCGATTCGACCTTGACCGTTTTCGCGGCCACGTCGATGTCGAGTTTCGCGGCGGGGTCCGCTGCCGTCACGGCGCGCGTGATGGCGTTGGCGCAGCCGCCGCAGGTCATGTCCTGAACTTCGAATTCCATCGTGTTCTCCTGGGTTGATTGGCGATTGACAAGCATGACCAGCATGAAGCTTGCCATGGTGGGAAGGTCAAGCCCCTTCGATGCGTTCGGCGCCACATAGGCAATTTGTAAAGCTGAAGTCAGACGAATCGCAATCCGCCCATGTGCGTCAGTCCGAATTTTTCCCGATTGACGGTCGGGGATTGTTGGCGAAATCTGGCGGAGCCTTGCGCGACAAGGTGCATGTCATGTCTATGATGCGCGATGCCCATGCCCTCAGTAAGGGTACTTGGAGAGGGAAATGCGAATCGATCTTACTATCGGTTCCCCTCGATATTTCATTTCGTTACCCGTATGAATCGCTTCGCTTTCGGTTTCGCACTGGCCCTGCTGGGCGCATCGGCAACGTCCGCATTCGCTGCCGACGACGTCTTCAACCTGACGCTGAAGGACCACAAGTTTTCGCCCGACGGCGTGACGATTCCGGCCGGCAAGAAGGTGAAATTCGTCGTGAAGAACCTCGACGCGACGCCCGCGGAATTCGAAAGCGACGATTTCAAGGCAGAGAAGGTCGTGCCGGCCGGCAAGTCGGTCGAGATCCTGGTCGGGCCGCTGAAGGCCGGCACCTACGAGTTCCACGACGAGTATCACGAAGCGCAGTCGAAAACGCACCTGACCGTCAAATAAGCGGATATCGCCATGCTGTCTACCGCCCTGATCGTCTTTCGTGAAGTGCTCGAGGCCGCGCTGGTGGTTTCGATCGTGATGGCCGCGACGAAGGGCGTGCCGAAGCGCGGCTGGTGGGTCGGCGGCGGGCTCGTCGGCGGCGTGATCGGCGCCGGCCTGATCGCCGCGTTCGCCGACGTGATCTCGCAATGGGCGTCCGGCATGGGGCAGGAAGTCTTCAACGCCGGCGTGATGTTCGTCGCGACGTTGATGCTGGCGTGGCACTGCATCTGGATGAGCCGCCACGGCCGCGAGATGGCGTTGCACATGGGCGAGGTCGGCCGGGCCGTCGCGGCCGGCAGCCGGCCGCTGACGGGGCTCGCGATCGTCGTCGGTGTCGCGGTGCTGCGCGAAGGCTCCGAGGCCGTGCTGTTCCTGTACGGCATCGCGGCGGGCGATCCGGGACAGATGCCGCAGATGATCGTCGGCGGGCTGCTCGGCGTGCTGGGCGGCGCCGGGCTCGGCTACGCGATGTATGCGGGCCTGTTGCAGATTCCGCTCAAGCGCCTGTTCTCCGTCACCAATGCGCTGATCGTGCTGCTCGCGGCGGGAATGGCGAGCCAGTGCGTCGGCTTCCTGCTTGCCGCCGGCCTCGTGCCGTCATGGGGCGATGCGGTGTGGGATACCTCGTGGCTGCTCAAGGAATCGAGCATCGTCGGCAAGGCGCTGCATACGCTGATCGGCTACACCGCGCGTCCGGCGGGGATCCAGATTGCGGCGTACGTTGTCACGCTGGTCGCGATCGTCGTGCTGGCGCGGCTCGTTGGCCGGCCCCGGACGGTGGTGCCGCCGCCACGGCCGGTTGCGTGATCGGGCCGGGGCCGAATGCAGAAAGGGGCGTCATGGACGCCCCTTTCTTCTTGCGTTGAAGGCGCGCAGCCGCGCGGCCCGTTCAGCGATGGCTGTCGATCCATGCGCGGGCCCATTCGAGCCCCGCTTCGCGCGCTTCGTCCTCGGTATCGAACACGCCGAGCACGCCCGACGCTTCGACGAGCCGATTGTTCTGCGTGATCGTGCCGCTCGCCGCGAAGCGTTCGGGCTGCAGGATTTCATCCTGCTGCAGGATCGAATGGCCCCAGATCTGGTAGCCGTGATAGGTTTGCGCTTCCATTATCGCGTCACCTCCGCGGAACGGCTGCCCGTGCCGACACGCAGCACGTTGCCGTCCGGCGTGTATTGCCGCGGGATGTCCGAGAACTTGAGTGCGTGCGGCGTATCGGGCATGGCAGGCTGCATCACCGTGAGCCGGCCCGGCGCGGGCTGCGCGACCGGGCGCGGTGCGGCCGGTGTTTCGACCGTCGCGGCGGTCGGTCGATGCGGTGCGGTTTTCACGGCTTGTGCGACGCGGCGCTTGTGCGGCCTGACCGCAGCCTTCGGCTGCACGCTCGCGTGCTTTTCCACGGTCTTGCCGCCCGCGTGCGCGTCTGCACCTGGGCGCGCTGCCGGCGTACGGGCATCCGGCGTGCGCGCGGCCGGCAATCGCGCCTCGGGCGGGTTCCAGACTTCGACGTAGTGCTCGGCCGCCCAGCCCGTCGACGCGAAGCTCAGCGCCAGCAATCCGCATCCAAACAGTCTTACCATGGTCTCTCCGTCTGTCTCGTCGGCGCGCCGGACCGCGCTGCGCCGATTGCTTACTCCACCGTCACCGACTTCGCGAGGTTGCGCGGCTTGTCGACATCGGTGCCGCGCGCGCATGCGGTGTGATACGCGAGCAGTTGCAGCGGCACGACGTGCAGGATCGGCGACAGTTGCCCATAGTGTTCCGGCATCCGGATCACGTGCAGGCCGTCGTCGTTGACGATCTGCGTGTCGGCATCGGCGAAGACGTACAGCTCGCCGCCGCGCGCGCGCACTTCCTGCATGTTCGACTTCAGCTTCTCGAGCAGCGTGTCGTTCGGCGCGACCGTGACGACCGGCATCGCTTCGGTGACGAGCGCGAGCGGCCCGTGCTTCAGTTCGCCGGCCGGATAGGCCTCGGCGTGGATGTACGAGATTTCCTTCAGCTTCAGCGCGCCTTCGAGCGCGATCGGGTAGTGCAGCCCGCGGCCGAGGAACAGCGCGTTTTCCTTGCGTGCAAATTCGTCCGACCACGCGATGATCTGCGGCTCGAGCGCGAGCACGCTGTTCAGCGCGGCCGGCAGGTGGCGCAGTTCCTTCAGGAATTGCGCTTCCTGCGCGGCGTCGACGTGCCCGCGCAGCTTGCCGAGCGTCGCGGCCAGCACGAACAGCGCGACGAGTTGCGTCGTGAACGCCTTGGTCGACGCGACGCCGATCTCGGTGCCCGCGTGCGTCAGGAACTGCATCTCGGTGAGGCGCACCATCGCGCTCGTCGCGACGTTGCACACCGCGAGCGTATGCGTGTGGCCGAGCGACTGCGCGTGCTTGAGCGCGGCGAGCGTGTCGGCCGTCTCGCCCGACTGCGAGATCACCAGCACGAGCTGGCGCGGGTTCGGCACCGACTCGCGGTAGCGGTATTCGCTCGCGATCTCGACCTGGGTCGGGATCTTCGCGATCGATTCGAGCCAGTACTTCGCGGTGAGGCCCGAGTAGTAGCTCGTGCCGCACGCGAGGATCAGCAGGCTGTCGATGTCCGCGAACGCGGCGGGGGCCGCCTCGCCGAACAGCGTCGCGTCGAACGCTTCGGTTTGCGGCACCGTGTCACCGATCGCGCGCGGCTGCTCGAAGATTTCCTTCTGCATGAAGTGGCGATACGGGCCCAGCTCGACCGCGCCGCCGTATGCGCTGACGACGCGGATCTCGCGCTGCGCGAGCGCGCCGTGGCGGTCGACGATCTTCACGCCGTCGAGCGACAGTTCGCACACGTCGCCTTCCTCGAGGAACGTGAAGCGGTCGGTGCTGCCGGCCAGCGCCAGTGCGTCGGATGCGAGGAAGTTCTCGCCGTCGCCGTGGCCGACGACGAGCGGCGAACCCTGGCGCGCACCGACGACGGTGTGCGGCTGGTCCTTGTGCGTCACCGCGATCGCATACGCGCCGTGCAACTGCTGCACGGCTTCGCGCACGGCCGCGAACAGGTCGCCGCGATACAGGCTGTGCACGAGGTGCGCGATGACTTCGGTGTCGGTCTGCGACACGAACTCGTAGCCCTTCGCGCGCAGCGCTTCGCGCAGCGTCTCGAAGTTCTCGATGATGCCGTTGTGCACCAGTGCGAGCGCGTTCGACGAGAAGATCGGGTGTGCGTTGTGCGTGACGGGCGCGCCGTGCGTCGCCCAGCGCGTATGCGCGACGCCGGTGGTGCCTTCGAGATGCGATTCCCGCACCTGCGCGTCGAGATCGGCGACGCGCGCGACGCTGCGCGCGCGCTTCGGCGCGCCCGGCTCGAGCACGGCGACGCCGCACGAATCGTAGCCACGGTATTCGAGGCGCCGCAATCCTTCGATCAGCACCGGAACGATATTACGCTGCGCAACTGCGCCGACAATGCCGCACATGAATGGTCAATCCTGTAAGTCGACGCGGGCGCCGTCCGGGCGCCCGCTAAAGGTTCAGCTCTTCTTCTTGACCGGCCGGACGTAGCCGCTCTTCGCGGTCTGCGTCTTCTCGTTCAATGCGAGGACGCCTTCGGCGACGTCCTTCCAGATCGTCGTGCCGGCCGCGATCGTCACGCCGCGGCCGACGCGCACCGGCGCGACGAGCTGCGTGTCGGAGCCGACGAACACGTCGTCCTCGATCACGGTGCGGAACTTGTTCGCGCCGTCGTAGTTGCAGGTGATCGTGCCCGCGCCGATGTTCACGCGCGCGCCGATGTCGGCGTCGCCGATGTAGGTGAGGTGATTCGCCTTCGAGCCGTGGCCGATCACCGCGTTCTTCACCTCGACGAAGTTGCCGACGTGCGCTTCGTCGGCGAGCTGCGCGCCCGGACGCAGCCGCGCGTACGGGCCGATCACGGTGTTCGCGCCGAGCTCGGCGCCGTCGATGTGCGTGAACGCGTCGATGCGCGTGCCCGCGCCGATCGATGCGTTGCGGATCACGCAGTTCGCGCCGATCGTCACGTTGTCGGCGAGTGTCACGTTGCCTTCGAACACGCAGTTCACGTCGATCGACACGTCGCGGCCGCAGCGCAGCGTGCCGCGCACGTCGAGCCGCGCCGGATCGGCGAGCGTGACGCCGTCGACGAGCAGCGCATCGGCGACGTTGCGCTGATGGATGCGCTCGAGCTCCGCGAGCTGCGCCTTGCTGTTCACGCCGAGCGTTTCCCATTCGTCGTCGGGCTGCGCCGTGACGATCTCGAAGCCGGCCTCGATCGCGAGCTCGACGACGTCGGTCAGGTAGTACTCGCCCTGCGCGTTCTCGTTCTTCAGCGCGCCGAGCCACATCGCCAGCTGCGCCGTGGGCGTGACGATGATGCCGGTGTTGATCTCGGCGATCTTCAGCTGCTCGGGCGACGCGTCCTTCTGCTCGACGATGCGCGTGACGAAGCCGGACGCGTCGCGCACGATGCGGCCGTAGCCGGTCGGGTCGTCGAGCGTGACGGTCAGAATTCCGTAGCGGCCCTCGCGCGCGGCGTCGACGAGACGCCGCAGCGTCGACGCGCGGGTGAGCGGCACGTCGCCGTACAGCACCAGCGTCGGTTGCGCGGGATCGAGCAGCGGCAGCGCCTGGCGTACCGCGTGGCCGGTGCCGAGCTGCTCGGCCTGCACCGCGAACTGGACGTCGGGCGCGGCGACGGCGGCCTGGACCTGCTCGGCGCCGTGACCGACGACGACGACGAGCCGCGACGGCTGCAGCGTGCGCGCGGTGGCGATGACGTGGGAGAGGAGCGGCCTGCCGGCCAGGGGATGGAGCACTTTCGGCAGCGCGGAGCGCATGCGCTTGCCGGTGCCTGCCGCCAAAATCACGATATTCATGGCGCCAGCTTGTCAGAGGAGTTCGAAGCCGTCCATTTTAGCATGCGGCCCCCGTCGTTCCGGGCCTGTCGCGGCGGGGCGACAGCGCCGGAACGAGGCCGCGGCCCCGGTTCCGGCGAGTGTTCGGACCCCGCTTACAGGTCGTCGAACTGGACGATCGAGATCGGTTTCGCCGAGCCCGGCGCGGCGGTCTCTTCACCGGACGCGCACGGCTCCTCGTCGAACGCGATGTCGCCCTGCGGATCGGCCTCGCCGGTCGCGCGCAGCGACGCGAACGGGAACTGGGTCGTATCCATCAGGTGCGACGGCACGACGTTCGCGAGCGCGCTGAACATGTTGTCGACGCGGCCCGGGAAGCGCTTGTCCCATTCGCGGATCAGCGCCTTCATTTCCGCGCGCTTCAGGTTCGGCTGGCTGCCGCACAGGTTGCACGGGATGATCGGGAATTCGCGCAGCTCGGCGTATTTCTCGAGATCGGTTTCCTTCACGTACGCGAGCGGGCGGATCACGACGTTCCTGCCGTCGTCCGACTGCAGCTTCGGCGGCATTCCCTTCAGCTTGCCGCCGTAGAACATGTTGAGCAGCAAGGTTTGCAGGATGTCGTCGCGGTGGTGACCGAGCGCGATCTTGGTCGCGCCGAGCTCGCCGGCCACGCGGTACAGGATCCCGCGGCGCAGCCGCGAGCACAGCGAGCAGGTCGTCTTGCCTTCGGGCACGAGCCGCTTGACGATGCTGTAGGTGTCCTGGTTCTCGATGTGGAACGGCACGCCGACCTGCGTCAGGTACTCGGGCAGCACGTGCTCGGGGAAGCCCGGCTGCTTCTGGTCGAGGTTGACCGCGACGATGTCGAAGTCGATCGGCGCGCGCTCGCGCAGGCGCAGCAGCACGTCGAGCATCGCGTAGCTGTCCTTGCCGCCCGACAGGCACACCATCACCTTGTCGCCCTGCTCGATCATGTTGTAGTCGCCGATCGCCTGGCCGACCTGGCGCACGATCCGCTTGAACAGCTTGTTGTTCTCGTACGCTTCCTTCTGCTCGCGGCGCGTCAGCGCGCGGCGGCCAGTGTCGGCGGCGGTGGCTTCGATGGCGGCGCCGTCGGCCGCCGTGTCGTTCATGTGGGGGGCGTTCATGCGCGCTCCTCGTCCTTGATGCGAAAGACTTCGACGCCGACGGCGTCGCAGTCCGGATAGGCGTCCGGTTTCTCGGTACAGACGCGTACCGCGCGCACGGCGTCGTGCGCCAGCAGGTTCGCGGCGATCGCGTCGCACAGCGTTTCCTGCAGGTGGATGTGGCCGCGCGCCACGCACTGCGCGACGCTCTGCTTCATCAGGTCGTAGTCGACGACTTCATGCAGCCGGTCGTCGACGGGGGTGGACAGCGCGAGCGGCACGAACAGGTCGACGTTGATGACGACGCGCTGCTCGCCGCGCTTCTCGTGTTCGAAGGCCCCGATGTTGATGTGCACCTCGTAGTCGCGCAGGTAGAGCCTGCGGCAGTCCGCGAGGCGGGGGTGCAGGAGAGCGGAAAACATGGTCGTCCCAGTCAAGTTGGCGTGCGCGCACGCAAAGCGGCGCGGGTGGCGGCGATCAGGCCGCGCGATCCGCGCAGTTCATTCATTCGGGCCGACGGCGTGCGGCACCAGGTGCTCGCCGCCGTCGACGGTCAGCGTCGCGCCCGTGACGCCGGGCGCGCTCGCGAGATAGCAGGCCGCCGCCGCGATGTCGTTCGCGTGCGGCGCATGGCCGCGCACGAGCGCCGCGACGCGCACTTTCGGCGCGAGGGCCAGCGCCAGCGCGGCGGTCGCGCGGTTCAGCGCGGCCTGCATCAGCGCATGCGACAACCGCGCCGGCGCCGGGTGAAACAGGGCCTGATCCAGCACGTGGATCGCGCACGCGCGCAGCGATTCGTCGTCGCGCGCGGCGTCGGGCGTCGCGTCGGCCAGCGCCCGGGCCAGCGCGAGCGGCGCCGTCACGTTGCGCGCGAGCGCAGCGGCGAGCGATGCGCCATCCACGGTGTGCGCGTCGTCGGTGCCGGCGCAGGCACTCACGAACACCGCGCAGGCGGGCCGGCCGAGCGCCGCGCCGCACGCGGCGACGAGCGCGGCCGCGTCGGTTTCCAGGGCCAGATCGGCGTCGAGCACGGCTGCACGGCGGCCGTGGGCGGCGACTTCGGCGACGAGCGCGTCGGCGGCCGCGCACGGCGTGCCGGGGCTGCGCTGCAGCGCGACGTCCCAGCCGCGCTGCGCGAATCCGGTCGCGAGCGCACGACCGAGCGACGCGGCGTCGGCCGCGCTGCCCAGCGCGCCGGCGACGAGCACGATGCGCGGGGGCGACGTATCGGCTGAAACGGTCATTTACAATGCCGGGATGAACCCGAAAGCTCACGAACCCGCTAGTTTACCTGCTCCCGGCCCTGACGCGCTCGCGCAGTCCGAAACCCTTGCCGCGCAACTGCGCGACGAGATCGCGGCGGCCGGCGGCTGGCTGCCGTTCGACCGCTTCATGGAGCGCGCGCTGTATGCGCCCGGCCTCGGCTATTACAGCGGCGGCGCGCGCAAGTTCGGCCGCCGCGCCGACGACGGCAGCGACTTCGTGACGGCCCCCGAGCTGTCGCCGCTGTTCGCGCAGACGCTCGCGAATCCCGTCGGGCAAGCGCTGGCGGCAAGCGGCACGCGCCGCATGATGGAGTTCGGCGCCGGCACGGGCAAGCTCGCGGCCGGGCTGCTCGCCGCGCTCGATGCGCTCGGCGTCGAGCTCGACGAATACCTGATCGTCGACCTGTCCGGCGAGCTGCGCGAACGGCAGCGCGACACGATCGAGGCGGCCGCGCCGGCGCTCGCCGGGAAGGTGCGCTGGCTCGACGCGCTGCCCGAGCGCTTCGACGGCGTCGTGGTCGGCAACGAGGTGCTCGACGCGATGCCGGTGCGCCTGTTTGCGAAGGCGGACGGCGCGTGGCTCGAGCGCGGCGTCGCGCTCGACGCGCGGCACGCGTTCGTGTTCGACGACCGGCCCGCCGGCGCGGCCGGCCTGCCGCCGGTGCTCGCGACGCTCGACGTCGACGACGGCTACGTGACCGAGACGCACGAAGCCGCGCTGGCGTTCACGCGTACCGTATGCACGATGCTCGGGCGCGGCGCGGTGCTGCTGGTCGATTACGGTTTCCCCGCGCACGAGTACTACCATCCGCAGCGCGACCGCGGCACGCTGATGTGCCACTACCGCCACCACGCGCATGACGACGCATTCCTGTACCCGGGGTTGCAGGACATCACCGCGCACGTCGAATTCACCGGCATCTACGACGCGGGCGTCGCGACCGGCGCGGACCTCCTCGGCTACACGTCGCAGGCGCGTTTCCTGTTGAACGCGGGCATCACCGACGCGCTGGCCGCGATCGATCCGTCCGACATCCACCAGTTCCTGCCGGCCGCGAACGCGGTTCAGAAGCTGATCTCGGAAGCCGAGATGGGCGAGCTGTTCAAGGTGATTGCGTTCTCGCGCGGGATCGACGGCACGCTCGACGCATTCGCGCGCGGCGACCGCTCGCACGCGCTCTGACGGAGAGCCCGGGATGCTGCGCTGGCTGATGGCGTCGTTCGTCGCGGTGATGATCCTGACGCGCTGCTGGCCGTGGCTCGGCAAGGTCGGCATCGGGCGGATGCCGGGCGACGTCACGCTGACGCTCGGCGGGCGGCGCTACCCGTTCCCGTTCATGTCGACGCTGGTGCTGACGATGCTGGTGTCGATGGTGGCGCGGCTGCTCTGAGCCGCGCCGAATGCGGCGGCGCGCCGCGACCGGGCCGCGGCGCGCGTGTGATGGTTCGGCGCATCACGGTTCGCGCGTCACAGCTCGATTTCGCCGAGGATCCGGTGCGCGAGCGCCTTCGCTTCGTTGAACGCCTCTTCCTCGCTCGGACTCGTCGTGTGGACGTCGTAGCGCATGTTTTCCGTCTCGTCGCCGTCGTCCCGGGCGAGGATCACGTAACCCTGGAACTGTCCGTTGGCGGCGTGCTGCGTGTGCGCCTTGGCCGTGTAGATGCCTTTCGTGAACGTGTTCGTGTCCATCGTGCCTCTCCCGCAATAGGACACTTCATCGTAGCACTGCGGCGCAGCATGTACAGCGCCGCTAATCGGCGACCGATCATCGCGCCGTCATCGTCCCGTCACCGTTCGAGCAGCGCGACGACCTCGTCGAGCGTCGGCGCATGCGCGCCCGTATGCCGGCACGCGGCGGCGCCCGCCGCGAGCGCGAACGCGAGATGCTCGCGCCACGACCGCTGCGGCGCGGCCATGAGGCTGAACAGCATGCCGCCGATCGACGCGTCGCCCGCGCCGACGGTATCGACCACCTCCACGCGCGGCGGACTGGCTTCGAGCACGTCGCCGTCCGCGTAAAGCGTCGCCGGCTGCGCGCCGCGCGTGACGAGCACCGCCGCGCGCGGATTCAGCGCGCGCACCGCGGCGACCGCATCGGGGCCGTCGCCGCCGAACAGATGGCGCAGGTCCTCGTCGGACACCTTGATCAGGTCGGCGAGTGCGGCCATCTTCTCGAGCGTTGGCCGGTACGCGGCCGTCATCAGGTTCCGGTAGTTCGGATCGAAGCTGATCTTCACGCCGCGCGCGTGCAGGTCGGCCGCGAGCGCGACCAGCGTGCCCGCGAGCGGTTCGCGCACCAGGCTGATGCAGCCGAAGTGCGCCCATTTCACGTGCGCCGCCCAGCCGGCCGGCAGCCGCGCCGGGTCGAACGCGAGATCCGCGCTCGCTTCGCCGATGAAGAAGTACGCGGGCGGGCGCGTCTCGTGGACGATCGCGAGCAGCGGCGCTCGCGGCACGCGCTGCAGGAAGCGCAGGTCGAGCCCGGCCGCCTCGCTGGTGCGCCACAGCACATCGGAGAAGCAGTCTTCGCCGATCGCGCCCGCGAGCGCGCTCGGCACGCCGAGCCGCGCGACCGCGCGCGCGACGTTCCAGCCGGCACCGCCCGGCACCGAGGTCCACTGCGCGTCGCCCGCGCGCACCATGTCGGTCAGGATGTCGCCCGCCGACACGAAGGCCGGAAAGGTGCCGCCGCTCATTGCGTCGGCTCGCTGCGCGCCGCGCGCGCGAGGGTCGCGAGCACGTCGTAGCATGCGCCCATCGTGTGATAGTCGGTCTTGCCGGCCGGGCTCTTCTCGTCGCTGTACTTGCGGTTGTCGCAGGTGAGGATCCGGTACCACGCGCCGTAGCGGTGATCGACGAAATGCGCCCAGCTGTAGCGCCAGATCTCGTCGTACCAGTCCCAGAAGCGCTCGCTGCCGGTGCGCGCGCCGAGCATCGCAGCCGCCGCGAAGGTTTCCGCCTGCACCCAGA
Organism: Burkholderia sp. AW49-1; assembly: GCF_053427845.1. NCBI lineage: Bacteria > Pseudomonadati > Pseudomonadota > Betaproteobacteria > Burkholderiales > Burkholderiaceae > Burkholderia > Burkholderia sp. AW49-1. Next base: position 16,479 of record NZ_JBSAXF010000010.1, read on the forward strand.
AATACTTGTTGTGGTCGCAAATCGTGAAGTCGGGGCCGAAGCCGTAGCAGAGGCCGCCGTGATCGGCGTCCCACGCATGCGTGAGCGCCGCGTCGAACAGCTCGGCCGCGCGCGGCACGAGCCAGTCGAGCGGGCGGTGCCGCTCCAGGATCAGCAGCAGCTTCGCCCATTCGGTCTGGTGCCCGGGCTGGAAGCCCCACGGACGGAAGATGTTCGAGCTGTCTTCCTTGTTGTAGTCCCAGTCGACCGACCAGTCCGCATGGTAGTGCTCCCACACGAGGCCGCCCGACAGCGAAGCCTGGCGCTGCGTGATGTGGGTCGCGAGTTTCTCCGCGCGATCGAGATAGGTGAGATGGCCGGTCGCCTCGTACGCCGCGAGCAGCGCCTCCGTCATGTGCATGTTCGCGTTCTGGCCGCGGTACGACGACACGTTCCAGTTCGGCGTCGCGTCGTCCGCGTAGAGGCCGGCGGCCGCGTCCCAGAAGCGGTGCTCGGCGAGCTCGTAGGTCGACGCGATCAGCGCGCGCGCTTCGTCGATGCCGGCCATCGTCGCGTGCGCGGCCGCCAGCAGCACGAATGCGAGCCCGTAGCAGTGGCGCGTGCCGTCGAGCGTCGCGCGCTTCGCGCCGTCGCGCCAGTCGAGTTCCCAGTCGTAGCCCTGCAGCGCTTCGTCCCAGTGCGCGTCGCGCAGGAAGCGCAGCCCGTGGCGTGCGTGGTCGAGGTGGCGCGGATCGCCGAAATGCCGGTACGCCATCGCGTAGTTGAAGACGAACCGGCAGCTGCTGACCAGGTGCCGCGACGTGCGGTTGTAGATGCTGCCGTCGTCGCGGAAGTAATGGTAGAAGCCGCCCGTCGGGTCGAACGCGTTCTGCGCGTAAAAGCGCAGCGTGTCCTCGATGTGCGACAGCAGGAACGACGGATCGCGGAAGCTCGCGACGAACGGTGCCGCTTGGGCGTGGGCGGCCGGCGCGGCCGTGCTGGAGTGGACCGGGGGCATGTTCATGATTCGGTGACCGTGGCGGAATCGAGTGCCGGTGAGCCGGCGGGCTGGCTGCTGGCCCGTACGATCAGTTCGACGGGCAGGGAGATCTCGGTGCGCTCGGGCGATTCGGCGAGCAGCAGTTCGACGCCGCGGCGGCCGAGCGCTTCCTTGTCGACGGCGAGCGTCGTGAGCGGCGGGTTCGCGTGCGCGGCGGCCGGGATGTCGTCGAAGCCGACGATCGCGATGTCTTCCGGAATCCGCACGCCGCGCGCGATGCACACGCGCTGGGCGGCGAGTGCGGCGGCGTCGTTGTACGCGAACACGGCGTCCGGGCGCGGGCCGGGCGCGTCGAGCAGCTGCTGCATTGCGCGCGCGGCGCCGGTGTCGGGGTCGAGCCCGGCGTCGATCGTCACTTCGTACGCGGGATCGAACAGCCGGCCGGCCTCGAAGAACGCGCGGCGGTAGCCGATCGCGCGCTGCGCGATGCTGAAGTGCGCGGCCGAGCCGCCGATGAACGCGATCCGCGAGCGGCCGATGGCGAGCAGGTGGCGCATCGCGAGCGCCGCGCCCGTCGCGTTGTCGATGTTCACCGAGCGCAGGCCGGGCGCCCACAGGTCGATCAGCACGAGCGGCCGGCCGGTCGCGGCGAGCGCCTCGATCGTCTCGGGCTCGATGAAGCCGGCCACCGCGATCGCGTCGGGCGCGTGCGGGCGCATCTGGCGCAGCACGTCGTCGTTGGGGCCGACCGTGAGCAGCGTCGGCACGATCCCGCGCTCGCGGCACGCGTCCTCGACGCCGTGCAGCACGTGCGAGAAGAACGGGCTGGCGGGAAAGCGGTTGTGCTGGCGGTGCAGCAGGAAGGTGAGCCGGCGGATGCGCGGGCGCAACTGGGCCGGGTCGTAGCCGAGCTGCTGCGCGATCTCGACGATGCGCGCCCGCGTGGCTTCCGACAGGCCCGGCTGGTTTTTCAGCGCGCGGGAGACGGTGCCGATCGAGACCTCTGCCGCCCGCGCTACGTCGCGAATGGTGGTGCCCATCGTTCGGGTCCGGTTTGTTTAGGGTGACGGCGATTGTATAGTAAAACGCCGAGCCAAATTCGGGCCGGATAACCGGGGAATACCCGGAAATAACGGGTTTTTGCGCGCTAATCTGCGAAAACGACGTTACTAAAAATACTAAACAAAACGCGGAAAAGGCAAGGTGATCGCGCGGAAAGGGGCGGTGTCGGGGGATCGGCGAGGCGCACGCGTTCGGATGCCCGATCCGCGACGGGCGGCCGGCAGGCCGTTGCCCGGAGTTGATCAGAGGCGCAGGTGCGCGGCGCCGGCACCACCGTCCGCACAGCCGGCGGCACGCTTGCAACCGGCAACCGGCAACCGCCCGCCGGTTCAGCCCGCCGGTTCAGCCCGCCGCCGCGTGCGGCGGCCAGTCGCGATCGCCCAGCGCCGCGCGGCCGGCATCGAGATCGACGACGGCGAGGCCGCCCGGCTGCTGTTTCGCGCGCCGCTTCGCGAGCGCCGCGACCGACGCGATCTCGTCGCTGCCGTAGCGCATCGCCCCGTTCGCGCCCGCCGGCACGCCGACCGCGCCGATCGCCATCGTCACGAAGCCGAAAAATGCGGGGTTGCCGTGGCGGTCCTCGCCGCGCAGCCCGCCCGCCAGCCGGTCGGCCTGCGTGTAAAAGCGCTGCGCGCCGTCGTTGAAGCGCGCGATCGCGTCGGCCGCACGCGCGTGCCAGTCGTCGCGCTGGAACAGCACGAGGAAATCGTCGCCGCCGACGTGCCCGAGAAAGTCGCGCTGCGGATCGCACACGCTGGCCAGCACCGTCGCCGCGAACTTCAGCACTTCGTCACCCTGCCAGTAACCGTACTGGTCGTTGAACGGCTTGAACTGGTTCAGGTCGACGTAGCACGCATGGAAGCCGGCGTCGCGCGCCAGCAGGCGCTCGATGTGCGCGCTGATCGGGATGTTGCCGGGCAGGAAGGTCAGCGGATTCGCATAGCGCGCGGCCTCGATGCGCATCTCGGTCACCGCCCGCACGAGGCTCTCGCCGGTGCCGAGCCCGACGTAGCGGCCGTGCTCGGTGATCACGAAGCCGTCTGCGAGGTAGCGCTGGTCGTGGCTCGCGAGCAGCATCGCGAGCTGCTCGACCGTGGTCGCGTTGTCGATCATCAGCGGCGCGTCGTTCGCGAACTGCAGGCACGGCTTCTTCCCGAACACCTCACGGTGGTAAGGCAATGTGAAGCGGTCGATGAAGCCGCGCCGGTTCACGAGCGCGACCGGCCGCCCGCATTCGACGAGCGCGACCGCGTGCAGGCCGGGCATCCGGTTGAACAGGTCGAGCACGTCGTTGCTGGTCGCGTCGCGCGGCAGCGCCGGCGCGGGGACGAGCATCTTCGCCGCGATCGTGCTTGCGGGCCGCACGGTGCGGGTCGCACCGGGGAACACCGCGATGTGCGGTGCGCGGATCGCGTCGCGCGCGGCCGGCGCGACGACCGGCGACGGTTGCGCGTCCGGCCGGCCGAGCAGGAAGCCCTGCACGCAGCAGATGCCCATGTCGCGCACGACGATCAGGTCGCACTCGTTCTCGATCCCTTCAGCGATCAGCTTCGCGCCGCTCGCGTGCGCGAAGTGCTGCATCGCCCGGACCGCCTCGAACTTGAGCGGATCGCGCGCGATGTCGTGGATGAAGAAGCGGTCGATCTTCACGACGTCGGGGTGCAGGCGCAGCCAGAGGTTCATGCTCGCGTTCGCGGTGCCGTAATCGTCGAGCGCGAACTGGATGCCGGCGTCGCGCAGCGACGCGACCGCCGGCCCGATGTGCGCGACGTCCGGCATCGCGGTCTGCTCGGTCAGCTCGATCACGATGCGCTCCGCGTCGACCCGTGCGCGACCGAGCAGTTGCCGCGCGCGCTCGCGTTCGCGCGCGAGCTGCAGGATCGTGTTCGCGCTGAAGTTGAGGAACAGCTTGCCGTCGCAGCCGAGCGCCGCGAACGCGTCGAGGCAGGTGAGGGCGGCCGCCTGTTCGAGCGCGACGGTCGCGCCGTCGCGGGCGGCCTGCGCGAACAGCGCGGCGGGCGTCTCGAGGTCGGTGCCGCGCGGGCCGCGGATCAGGCCTTCGTAGCCGACGACCGTGCCAGACCCGAGGTCGACGATCGGCTGGAACACGGCCGCGAGCGCACGCTCCGCGATCAGGCGCGTGGTGGAGGCGGCGGATGAGGCGGGATGGGGCGCGGGCATGAACGAGGAGGGCCGAGGCGACGGGACGCCCGACTTTAACGGCAGCGTGCGCGGAGAATTGAATGAAGATTTCGTGACGCGATGCGCGTCGATGGTGCATGCGTCGCGTTGGAGGGCGGGCGGGCGGGCGGCGGGGCGGCGGGGCGGCGGAAGAAGCGGAAGAAGCGGAAGAAGCGGAAGAAGCGGAAGAAGCGGAAAGCGAAACGAGAAAGACGCGAATACGCCCGCACGGCAGGCCATGCCGGCCGCGCGGTCTCCCGCGTCAGCGCTTGCCCGCGCTCAGCGCGCCGCGTCCGCGTGGGGCGCCGGCCGCACCCTCGTCGCCGGCACGCTCGCCGCGCATGTCACGCGCACCCCAGCGCTGCGCGAGCGCCGCGCACGCCATCAGCTGGATCTGGTGGAACAGCATCAGCGGCAGCACGATCGCGCCGACCGCCTGCGCGGAGAAGATCACCTTCGCCATCGGCACGCCGGCCGCGAGGCTCTTCTTCGAGCCGCAGAAAATGATCGTGATCTGGTCGGCGCGGTTGAAGCCGAGCCGCTTGCTGACGAACGTGGTCAGCACCAGCGCGATCGCGAGCAGCACGACGTTGACGGTCAGCAGGCCGCCGAGCGCGCGCGCCGGTATCTGGTGCCAGAGCCCCTGGTTCACGGCCTCGCTGAACGCGACGTAGACGACGAGCAGGATCGATCCCTGGTCGACGAAGCGCAGCACGCCGCGATTGCGTTCGATCCAGCCGCCGATCACGGGCCGCAGCAACTGGCCGGCGACGAACGGCACGAGCAACTGCATCACGATGCTCCCGACGGTGCTCCACGGCGACGCGGCCGCGGCCGACTGCGACGTGATCATCAACCCGACGAGGGCCGGCGTCACGAAAATCCCGAGCAGGCTTGACGCGGACGCCGCGCACACGGCGGCCGGCACGTTGCCCTTCGCGATCGACGTGAACGCGATCGACGACTGGACCGTGGACGGCAGCGTGCACAGAAACAGCACGCCGGCATAGAGCGCCGGCGTGACGAGCGGCTGCAGCACCGGCTTCAGCGCGAGGCCGAGCAGCGGGAACAGCGCGAACGTGCTGAGCAGCACGACCGCATGCAGCCGCCAGTGGGTCGCGCCCGCAACGACGGCTTCGCGCGACAGCTTCGCGCCGTGCAGGAAGAACAGCAGGCCGACCGCGATGTTGGTTGCCCAGTTGAACGCATGGGCGGCCGGGCCGCGGCACGGCAGCAGGCTCGCGAGCACGACGGTGCCGACGAGTGCGAGCGTGAAGTTGTCGGGAAGGAAACGGGGACGGGCCATCGGGGAACTCGATTCGGAAACGGCAGGCGCGCATGTCGCGCGCGCGAAACCGCCATTGTCCCGGTTGGTCATTCAATAAACAAATTCATTGTGCGAATCGATTGATGAATCGGTCGCATGTGGCGGCGGGCGGCCGATGCGCAAAACGACAGAAGAATGTTCTGCCGCGATTGCGCCCTGAAGTGAAAAAACCTAGCAGTAACATGGTGTTACACCGATGCCCGCGACCTAACACTTTTTGGCTCGACACCGTTTCGGGCCGCTCATAAATTACTGCTGAAAGGCTCGCGTCGGCCGGAAACGACCGGCGGCGAGCGGAAACAGGCACTGAATGATGACGGAACGGGTGAAACTGAAGGTCGGACGATGGGTGGCAGGCGTGCTCGGCGCGCTGCTGATGCCGCTCGCGCTCGCGCAACCGCCGCACGGCGGTCCGGCGTTCGGCGGCGGTCACGGTTTTGGTCACGGATTCGGTGGCGGCGACATGCGCGCTTTTGGCCAGCCGGCCGGCAACGCGCCGGTGTGGCGCCGGGCGTTGCCGCCGGGCGGCGCGCGTGCCGGCGGCGTGAGCGGCGGCTCCCGCTGGGGGCTGCGGCCGACGCCGTCCTACGGCCATTACGCCGCGCAAAGCCCGTATCGTCCGATCAGCGCCGACTCCCGCCAGATGCCGCGCCCGCCGGGCGGCGGCAACGTGCCGCTGCGCGCCGGCTCCATCCGCGCCGACGTCGCGCGCTACAACGAGGAGCGCGGCGGCCGTCCGATGCCGCCCCCCCGCGCGCAGGAAGAACCGTCGCACTCGCCGTTTTTTTCCCCGTTCTACCGAAACTGAGCGCCCCGCGCGTTCCTCCCCCCGCCGGCCGTGATGCGAATTCGCCACAGTCGCGCGCATATTTCCGCTGATTTTCCCGTCGCATTGCGCTATCTTTCGCGCCCGGCACGCGCGCGCCCCGCGGCCGTCCCGTCGCGCGTCCGCCCCGCGCGGGGCCGTTGCGGCGCGCCTGGCCATGTGCCGATTCCGCGAAGTTAATGCTGCCGCTATACCCGCAATAAGTGTGCGCAATTTTGACCGGACGCATGATCCGTAAAGATGGCTGCGCCCCATACGACGCAAGCAATCGGCTCCAAAAAACAACGCTCGCGCCACTTATCGACATTCGACAAAACCTGGAGATCCCATGAAAGCATTCGCTCGCCGTGCGTCGCGCACGTCCGTCAAGCTGATCGCCGCGGCCGCCTGCGTGGCCGCAACCGCACCCGTCCACGCGCAGTCGAGCGTCTCGCTCTACGGTCAGGTCGACGAATGGATCGGCGCAACCAAGTTCCCCGGCGGCGATCGCGCATGGAACGTGTCGGGCGGCGGGATGTCGACGTCGTATTGGGGCCTGCACGGCGCCGAGGATCTCGGCAACGGCTACAAGGCGATCTTCACGCTGGAGAGCTTCTTCCGCGCGCAGAACGGCCAGTTCGGCCGCTTCCAGGGCGACACGTTCTTCGCGCGCAACGCATACGTCGGCGTCAGCTCGCCGTACGGCACGGTGACGGCAGGCCGCCTGACGACGCACTTGTTCCTGTCGACGATCCTGTTCAACCCGTTCTACGATTCGTACACCTTCTCGCCGATGGTGTACCACGTGTTCCTCGGCCTCGGCACGTTCCCGACCTATCCGAGCGACCAGGGCGCGGTCGGCGATTCGGGCTGGAACAACGCGCTGTCGTACACGTCGCCTTCGTTCGGCGGCCTGAATTTCGCGGCGATGTACGCGCTCGGCAACACGGCCGGCGACAACCGCTCGAAGAAGTGGAGTGCGCAGTTCAACTACGCGAACGGCCCGTTCGCGGCGACCGCCGTCTACCAGTACGTGAACTTCAACAACGGCCCGCAGGACCTGAGCTCGCTCGTGACCGGCATGAAGAGCCAGGGCATCGGGCTGGTCGGCGCGACCTACGACCTGAAGTACGTGAAGCTGTTCGGCCAGTACATGTATACGAAGAACGACCAGGTCGCCGGCAGCTGGCACGTGAACACCGCGCAGGGCGGCGTGTCGGTGCCGCTCGGTGTCGGCAACGCGATGGCGTCGTATGCGTACTCGCGCGACGGCGGCGGCCTCGACCAGACGCGCCAGACCTGGGCCGTCGGCTACGACTATCCGTTGTCCAAGCGCACGGACGTCTACGCGGCCTACATGAACGACCACATCAGCGGCCTGTCGAGCGGCAACACGTTCGGCGCGGGCATCCGCGCGAAGTTCTGACGACTCGTTCGCCGGACGCGCACACGCAGCGCGCGTCCCGCCTGCCGGTCTTCCGCCCCCGAAACGGCGCCGCTTCCCGCGGCGCCGTTTTGCCTTTGTTGACCTTCTTGTTTCCTTGCCTTTGTTACCCTATCCCGTAATTGCATGATTCCCAGGAATTACGAGCTAGTTCGATGGATACCCTCGTCAGCATGAATGTGTTTCGCTACGTCGTCGAAGTGGGCAGCTTCGTCGGCGCGGCCGAGCGCATGCAGATGTCGGCCGCGATGGCGAGCAAGCACGTGATGCATCTCGAGCAGCAGCTCGGCGCACGGCTGCTGCACCGCACGACACGACGTGTCGCGCCGACCGAGGCGGGACGTGAATACTATGAGCGCCTCGTGCAGGCGCTGTCGGAACTCGACGAAGCCGGACAGGCGGTCGGCGCCGCGAGTGTCGTGCCGCAGGGCCGCCTGCGCGTGACGTCGCTGTCCGCGTTCGGATTGCGGCACGTGATGCAGGCCGTCACCGATTATGCGGGCCGGTTCCCGGACGTGACCGTCGACATGACGCTGTCCGATCGCGTGGTCGACCTGATCGAGGAAGGCTACGACGTCGCGGTGCGCGCGGCGCCGAACGGGCTGAAATCGTCGTCGCTGGTCGCGCGGCAGATCGCGACCGCGCACATCCTGCTGGTCGCGTCGCCCGAGTATCTCGACAAGCACGGCACGCCTCAGACGATTGCCGATCTCGCGCATCACAATTACCTGCGCCGCGATTCGAATTCGACGATGCTCGATTCGCTGGTGATCGACGCGGCCGCCGCGTCGCGCGTGAACCTGAACGGCAACCTGATCGTGAACCATCTCGAGGGGCTGCGCGCGGCGGTGCTCGCCGGCGCGGGCATCGCGCTGCTCGGCACCGAGGTGATCGGCGACGACATCGAATCCGGTCGCCTCGTGCCGGTGCTGCTCGACTCGGTGCCGCCGCACGAGGCGCCGATCTACGCGGTGTATGCGAGCCGCCGCCACGTATCCGCGAAGGTGCGCTCGTTCGTCGACTTCCTCGCCGCACGTTTCGAAGGTCAGTCGCTGTGCCCGTCGATCGAGTCGCGCCTGCGCGTGCTGCCGATCACGCGGATCAAGCGCACGGGCTGACCGGCGTCGGCCGCCTGCGGGCGGACATGAAAAAAGCGCGAGCCGTTGCGGTTCGCGCTTTTTTTGTTTTTGCCCGACGTCATGTGCGGCGGTGGCGGCGCAACCCGCCGCCCGCGTCAGCGGGCGATGCCGAGCCGTGCCTTCGCGTCGTCGTACTCGCGCTTCAGCCGCTCGACGAGCGCGCCGACGCTCGGCAGGTCGTCCATCAGGCCGACGCCCTGGCCGGCACCCCAGATGTCCTTCCACGCCTTCGCCTTGTCGCCGCCGAAATTCATCTTCGACTTGTCCGATTCCGGCAGCGCGTCCGGATCGAGGCCGGCCTTCTCGATGCTCTCGCGAATGTAGTTGCCGTGCACGCCGGTGAAGAGGTTCGTGTAAATGATGTCGGACGATTTCGCATTGACGATCGCGCGCTTGTAGTCCTCGGCCGCGTGCGCTTCCTGCGTCGCGATGAAGCGCGTGCCCATGTACGCGAGGTCGGCGCCCATCGCCTGCGCGGCGAGGATCGAGCCGCCGTTCGCGATCGAGCCCGACAGCACGATCGGACCGTCGAACATCTTGCGCACTTCGCCGACGAGCGCGAACGGCGACGTCGTGCCCGCGTGGCCGCCTGCGCCGGCCGCGACGAGGATCAGCCCGTCGACGCCCGCTTCGAGCGCCTTCTGTGCGTGGCGCAGGTTGATCACGTCGTGCAGCACGATGCCGCCGTAGCTGTGCACCGCGTCGACGATCTCGCGCGCCGGCGCGCGCAGGCTCGTGATGAAGATCGGCACCTTGTGGTCGACGCACACGCGCACGTCATGCTCGAGCCGTACGTTCGACTGGTGGACGATCTGGTTGACCGCGATCGGGCCGATCACCGCGTCCGGGTGCTTCGCCTTGTGGTCGGCGAGCTCGGACTGGATCTGCGTGAGCCACTCGTCGAGCAGTTCCGCCGGACGGGCGTTGAGCGCGGGAAATGATCCGACGATACCCGCCTTGCACTGCGCGAGCACGAGTTCGGGGTAGCTGACGATGAACATCGGCGACGCGATGACGGGCAGCGTCAGGTTCTGCAGGACGGCGGGCAATGCCATGTGATGTCTCCAGTCTCGAGGGGCGGCCGGATGCGGCGCGGTCGCGCCGATGCCGGCATCAATGCTTGGCGGTCGAACGCTGCTTCGAGTGTAGCGGTGCAGCGATGCGCTGATATTAATACGAACGGTCGTGCGATTCTACGCGAGCTTAGCAAACGGCGCGGCATCGCGGCAATCGAGTGAGTGTTCTCTTTCTACGCATTCGGGCATCTGCCGCGCGCAGCAGCCGGCCGGGCGCTCCTACAATAGCCGCCATAACAAACCAATGAGAAACAAACCATGTCGTTTGAGGCGTTTGCACCGTTTCGCGTGACGGTGCAGGACACCGACATCTTCGGTGTCAAAGGAGGCGCAGGGCCGCCGCTTCTGTTGCTGCACGGCCATCCGCAGACCCACATGATCTGGCATCGCGTCGCCGCGACGCTGGCGAATCACTTCACGGTGATCGCGACCGACCTGCGCGGCTACGGCGCGTCGGGCAAGCCGCCGAGCGACGCGCGGCATGCGCCGTATTCGAAACGCGCGATGGCAGCCGACCAGGTCGCCGTGATGCGGCATTTCGGCTTCGAGCAATTCCACGTCTGCGCGCACGATCGCGGCGCGCGCGTCGCGCACCGGCTCGCGCTCGATCATCCGTCGGCCGTCGAACGGATGATGCTGCTCGACATCGCGCCGACGCTCGCGATGTACGAACAGACCGACCGCGCGTTCGCGACCGCGTATTTCCACTGGTTCTTCCTGATCCAGCCTGCGCCGCTGCCCGAAACGCTGATCGAAGGCCGCACCGATGCGTACATCGAGCGCGTGATGGGCAACCGGTCGGCCGGGCTCGCGCCGTTCGCGCCGGAGGCGCTCGCCGCGTATCGCGCCGCGCTCGCGCAGCCGGGCGCGGTGCATGCGATGTGCGAGGACTACCGCGCGTCGGCGACGATCGATCTCGAGCACGATCGCGCGGATCTCGAGCGCGGCAACAAGGTCGCGTGTCCGCTGCGCGTGCTGTGGGGCGAAAACGGAATCGTCGGGCGCTGCTTCGATCCGCTCGACGAATGGCGGCGTGTCGCGCGCGACGTCAGCGGCCGCGCGCTCGCTTGCGGGCACTACATTCCGGAGGAAGCGCCCGTTGCGCTGATCGACGAGTTGCTCGCGTTCTTCGAGGCGCGCGACGCGGCCGCCTGAGCGGGGTCGGCTAGCGCGGTGCTTGCCGGGTGGCGACGATCAGCGGCGATCGTCGTCGTCGACGAGCGGTGGCAGGCGGCGCGGCACCGGTGTCGATTTCACGATCGCCGTGCTCGTTTCCGCGCGCTCCGTCACCTTCGACAGGATGTCGTCGAGGTGCTCGATCGTGCGCAGATAGAGCCGGCAGATAAAGCAGTCCTCACCGGTCACCTTGTCGCATTCGACGAACTCCGGAATCCGCCGCAACACTTCCTCGACGAGATGCAGCTGCCCCGGCAGCGGCTTCACTCGCACGATCGCCTGCAGCGTGTAGCCGAGCGAGCGCGGGTCGAGCTCGACGGTGAAACCCGCGATCACGCCCTGCGCTTCGAGCCGTCGCACGCGGTCGGCGGTCGCGGGCGCCGACAGCCCGATCTGGCGCGCCAGTTCGCTGGTGGCGATGCGCGCATCCTCGGCGAGCGCCGCGAGGATCGCGCGGTCGGTCGCGTCCAGCGACGCGACGGCGGGCGGGGAAAGGCGTTTCGACATGATCGCTTTGCTTTCGAAGGTAAATCGATGGTTTCGCTTCAGTTTAGTCGTGGATGGAAGGAAAGCAAGTTCCTAGAATCGAAGTCATCCCCTCTCGTCAAACGGAGTCCATGATGGCCTCGAACGAAATCCGCCGCGGTGCCGCCGAGATGGTCGTCGCGATGATGATGTCCGGCACGATCGGCTGGCTCGTGATGTCGTCGCAGCAACCGCTCACCAACGTCGTGTTCTTCCGCTGCCTGTTCGGCGCCGCGACCCTCGCGATCGTCTGCGCGGTGCTCGGCTTCCTGCGCCGCGCGCTGTTCTCGCCGCGCATGCTCGCGCTCGCGACGCTCGGCAGCGTCGCGATCGTCGCGAACTGGCTGCTGCTGTTCGCCGCGTATTCGCGCGCGTCGATCTCGATGGCGACCGCCGTCTACAACACGCAGCCGTTCATGCTCGTCGCGCTCGGCGCGATCGTGTTCCGCGAACGGATCAGCGCGTCGACGATCGCGTGGCTCGCGCTCGCCTTCATCGGGCTCGTGTGCGTGGTGCGCGTCGAGCCGGCCGTGCTCGCGGTGCCCGGCGAATATCTCGAAGGCGTCGCGTTGTCGCTCGGCGCGGCGTTCCTGTACGCGGTGTCGTCGATCGTCACGAAGCACCTGAAGGGCACGCCGCCGCACCTGCTCGCGCTGCTGCAGGCCGGCCTCGGCATCGTGCTGCTCGCGCCGTTCGCGCACTTCGACACGTTGCCCGCGACGGCCGCGCAGTGGGGCGATCTCGCCGTGCTCGGCGTCGTGAACACCGGCGTGATGTATGTGCTGCTGTACGGTGCGATCCAGAAGCTGCCGGTCGCGATGACGGGCGCGCTGTCGTTCGTCTATCCGGTCGTCGCAATCATCGTCGATCGCGTCGCGTTCGGGCAGACGCTCGCGTGGACGCAGGTGCTCGGCGCGCTGCTGATCCTGCTCGCGGCGGCCGGCGTGAATCTCGGCTGGCGCATCGTGCCCGTGCGTCGCGCGGCGGTCGGCAACTGAAACGGTCGTGCGATTCGGCTTGCCGCTACGGCAGGTTGCCGACACCTGCAGGCGCCACGTTCGGGAACGAAGGTTGCGCGCGAAAAACGCTGTAAGAAGTTGTAGGGAAACACCCGATGCGACGCTGCAGCGTCGCTCGTATGATGCGGGCTGTGACGTTGATCACGTTCACAGGATTCCGATCTCATGCCGTTCGCCAAGCAGGCCGAACGGCATTTTTTTATGCGCCGCTCCGCGCGAGCAGGCGCCGCCGCGCGTCGAGCCGTGCGAGCAACGCGCGCCTCGCGTCGTCGTCCGACGCGCGCCAACCCTTGATCTCGTCGCGCGTGCGCAGGCAGCCTGCGCACCAGTCGGTGCGCGGATCGATTCTGCATACGTCGGTGCACGGCGACGCGACCGTGCCGACCGATACCGGTGCGTCGCTCATGCGTCGTTGCGCAGCGCGACGTCGGCGACCGGCGCGCCGGTCAGCGACACGAGTTCCTGCGGCGACAGGTTGAACACCGCGTGCGGATGGCCGGCGGCCGCCCACAGGCTGTCGAGTTCGAGCAGGTCGGCGTCGATCAGCGTGACCGGTTCGACGAGATGGCCGATCGGGCAGACGCCGCCGATCGCATAGCCGGTGTTGTCGCGCACGAACTTCGCATCGGCGCGGCCGACCGCGCCAACCTGCGCGGCGACCTTCTTCTCGTCGACGCGGTTCGCGCCGCTCGCGACGACGAGCACCGGCAGGCCGTCCGATTCGCGGCGAAACAGGATCGACTTGGCGATCTGCGCGACCTCGCAGCCGAGCCCGGCCGCGGCTTCGGCGGAAGTCTTGCCGGTTTCGGCGAGCATCACGATCCCTTTCGCGTGCCCGCGTTCGCGCAGCAGCAGCGCGACGCGTCGCGCGGAGTCGGGGAGAGAGTCGAATGAAGCGGGTGTCGTCATGGAGAATCCGTGAGTGTCGGGGTCAGACGCAGCTCGGCGTGTCGGCCGCGCTCTGCGCCTTGGCGAGCAGCGCGCGACCGGCGCGCGACACGTTCGCGCGGCCGATCGCGTTGGAGATGAAGTCGCCGGCGGCGACCACTTGCGCGAGGTCGATGCCGGTGTCGATGCCGAGGCCCTGCATCAGGTACAGCACGTCCTCGGTCGCGACGTTGCCGGTCGCGCCCTTCGCATACGGGCAGCCGCCGAGGCCGGCGACCGACGCGTGAAAGATCTCGATCCCTTCGAACAGCGCCGCGTAGATGTTCGCGAGCGCCTGGCCGTAGGTGTCGTGGAAGTGGCCCGACAGCCGCTCGCGCGGAAACACCCGCGTGACGGCCGACAGCACTTCGCGCGTGCGCTTCGGCGTGCCGACGCCGATCGTGTCGGCGATGTCGATCTCGTCGCAGCCGAGCGCGGCGAAGCGTTCGACGACGTCGACGACCGAGGCGACCGGCACCTCGCCCTGGTACGGGCAGCCGAGCGTGCACGATACGCTGCCGCGCAGCCGCAGGCCGGCATCCTTCGCGGCCTTCGCGACCGGCTCGAAGCGCGCGATGCTCTCCGCGATACTGCAGTTGATGTTCCGTTGCGAGAACGCCTCGCTCGCCGCGCCGAAGATCACGACTTCGTCGGCGCGCGCGGCGAGCGCGTTCTCGAAGCCCTTCAGGTTCGGCGTGAGCACCGAATACACGGTGCCCGCGCGACGCTCGATGCCGGCCATCACGTCGGCGCCGTCGGCCATCTGCGGCACCCATTTCGGCGACACGAACGACGCGGCCTCGATATTGCGGAAGCCGGCGCGCGACAGCCGGTCGACGAGCGCGATCTTCACGTCGGTCGGCACGAAGGTCTTTTCGTTCTGCAGCCCGTCGCGCGGGCCGACTTCGACGATCTTGACGGCGGTGGGGAACGTCATGGTTGTCTCCAGTTTCGTATAGGCGGAATTCAGTAGCCGCGCGCGTAGTCGACGATGCCGCCGACGCGCTCGCCGCGCTCGAGCGCGCGGATCTTGCCGGCGATCTGCTCGACGGCTTCGTCGCGCAGCGTCTCGGCCGAGCTGTGCGGCGTGATCGTGATGCGCGGCGCGTGCCAGAACGGGTGATCGACGGGAAGCGGCTCGTGCTGGAACACGTCGAGCGTCGCGGCGGCGATCCGTCCGCTCGCGAGCGCGTCGAGCAGGTCCGCTTCGACGAGATGCGCGCCGCGTGCGACGTTCACCAGGTACGCGCCCGGCGCCAGCCCGGCGAAGGTCCGTGCCGACAGGATTCCGTCGGTATCGCGTGTGCTGGGCAGCAGGTTCACGAGCACCTTCGCGCCGTCGATGCACGCGTCGAACGCGCCGTCGCCCGCGAAGGTCTCGACACCGTCGAGCCGTTTCGGGCTGCGGCTGTACCCGCGCACCGGCAGGCCGAGCGCCGCGAGCGCCTGCGCGACCTGCGCGCCGAGCACGCCGAGACCGAGCACCGCGACGGTGAAGCTCGCGCGCGGATGCGGCTCGAGCACCTGCCAGCGGCGCTCTCGCTGCAGCGCGTCGTATTCGTCGAAGCGGCGCAGGTAGCGCAGCACCGCGTGCGTCACGTATTCGATCATCTGCCGCGCCATGCCCGAGTCCTCGAGGCGCACCAGCGGCACGTCGCGCGGCAGCGTGCCGGGATGCGCGCGGTCGAGCGCGAGCAGCGCGTCGACGCCCGCGCCCAGATTGAAGATCGCGCGCAGGCCGTCGCGCGGCGCGAACAGCTCGCGCGGCGCGCGCCACACGAGCGCGTAGTCGGCGGCGCCCGTGTCGCCCGGCTGCCACGCGCGCAGCTCGGCCTCGGGCAGCGCCCGCGCGATCGCGTCGCGCCAGGCGTCGGCTTCCTGATGCGGCGAGTAGAACAGGATCTTCATGCGCCTACTTCGCGAACAGCTGGCCGATGTCGGCGAACGCCTTGAACTCCAGCGCGTTGCCGCACGGATCGAGGAAGAACATCGTCGCCTGCTCGCCGACCTCGCCCTTGAAGCGGATATGCGGCTCGATCACGAAGCGCGTGTGCGCGGCCTTGAGCTTGTCGGCGAGCGCATGCCATTCATCCATCGACAGCACGACGCCGAAATGGCGCACGGGCACGTCGTCGCCGTCGACCGGGTTCACCGCGCTCTGGCCCGTTTCGTCCGGCGCGAGGTGCGCGACGAGCTGGTGCCCGAAGAAATCGAAGTCGACCCAGTGTTCCGAGCTGCGGCCCTCGGGGCAGCCGAGCAGGCCGCCGTAGAACGCGCGCGCGCTGGCGAGGCTCGACACGGGAAAGGCGAGATGGAACGGGCGCAGCGCGCCGGCGGGCGTAGCGGACATCGGGCGTCTCCTGTCGATCGGAACCGGCGCGGCGGCGCCCGGTTCCGATCCGATGCAAGGCAAGCGGGAAGCCCACATTCTACGGTTTCGTGGCGCGTTGCGCCGCCGCGAGGCGGCCGGCCCGTGCCGCGCGGCCGTCCCGCGCAAAAGCAAAGCACAAAATATTGGTTCGGCCGCCGCGCGCGGCACGCCACAATCGAATCCCGTCTTCAAGCAAAGCAAGCGAGGGCAATCATGCGCGCATGCAGCAAATCGGCGTGGCCGCCGCGGCTCGTGACCGTTCCGGGCCTGCACGGCAGCGAAGGCGCCCACTGGCAGACCTGGCTGGAGCGGCAGTTCCCGCGTTCGCTGCGGGTCGAACAGGCCGATTGGGATGCCCCGGATCTCGCGCGCTGGGCGCAGTCCGTACGCGCGCTGCTCGACCGCGAGCGCGGCCCGTTCGTGCTGGCCGCGCACAGCTTCGGCTGCCTCGCGGCCGCGCATGCGCTCGCGCAATGGCCGCCAACGGCCGACGTCGCGGGCGTGCTGTTCGTCGCGCCGGCCAGTCCGAAGAAATTCACCTTTGCCGGGCCGTTCGACGCGCGCCGGCTCGCGGTGCCGTCGATCGTGATCGGCAGCGAGACCGATCCATGGATGCCGCTCGCCGATGCACGCACGCTCGCGCGGCGGCTCGGCAGCGCATTCGTCAATCTCGGCGACGCGGGACACATCAACACCGCGGCCGGCTTCGGGCCGTGGCCGCGCGCGAAGTACTTCATCGACACATTGGTGCACTGCGCGGCGCCGCTGCGCTTTCGCGACGCGGACGACGGCTTCGACGCCGCGCTCGTCGACCGCGCGCTCGCGCACGCGATCTGACACTCACGCGCACGCCCGGGGTCGCGCAGCGCCGTGCCGCCGCGCTTACGACGCGGAAACGGGTCGCACCGCGGCCGGATCCGAGTAGCTCGGCCGGCCGTTCTCGACGTGGCCTGCGAAGCGGCGCGAGAACGTGCCGTTCGCGCCGTCGCTCACCGTCACGTCGTACCAGTGATGGCTCGGCGCGAGCGCCCATTGCTCGACGTGTTCGTCGCCGCCGTGCAGCGTCACCTGGCGCGCGGGCGTGCCGTATGCGTTGTCGGCCAGCGTCAGCGTCACGTGGCCCGCGCCATGGTTGCGCAGCTTCAGGTACAGGTTGCCGTTCGCGATGTCGTAGCCGGCCTTCACTTCCGGCTGCGCATGGTTGCGGCGGCGCGCCGTCGCGGCCGACACGTTGCCCGCGAACATCCGCACGAAGCCGTTCGGCCCGTACACCGAGAACGCATACGCGCCGTTCGTCTCCGTCAGGTCGAAGTCCGCGTGCAGCACGCGGCGCGCACCGACCGTGTAGCGCCACGGGCCGTCGGTGCGGTTCGTCGCATACACCTGAAAGTGCGCGCCCTGGTTGCCGCGGTTCGCGAACTCGATGCGCAGCGTGTTGCCGCCGTAGAGGCTCGCGTTCACGTGCAGTTCGTACGGCAGCGCGCGCGCGGGCCGCACGCCGGGTTCCTGCGGATCGATCGGCGACGGCGTCGCGGGCACGGTCGGCGCGGGTTGCGACGTGCATTGCTGGTCGGCGATCGAGCGGTACTGGCTCGTGTCGGGCAGCGTCGGGAACGACGCGTCGGACGAACGGAAGTCGAACGCGGCGGTGAGGTCGCCACAGACGGTCCGGCGCCACGGCGTGATGTTCGGTTCGTCGACGCCGAAGCGCTCGCCGATGAAGCGGATCACCGACGTGTGGTCGAACACCTGCGAGCACACGAAGCCGCCTTTCGACCACGGCGACACGACCGTCATCGGCACGCGCGGCCCGAGGCCGTACGGCAGGCCGTCGGCCGTGTAGCTGCCGCCGCGGCCGGGATTCACGACCGTGTGCAGCTCGCCGTCGGTGGTCACGGTCGATGCGCCCTGCGCGGCCGACGTCGGCGGTTGCGGCGGCACGACGTGATCGAAGAAGCCGTCGTTCTCGTCGTACATGATGAACAGCACGGTCTTCGCCCATACGTCCGGATTGGCCGTGAGCGCGTCGAGGATCTGCGACGTGTAGTTCGCGCCGTATGCCGGCGTGTATTTCGGATGTTCGGAGAACACCGCGGGCGGCAGCAGCCACGACACCTGCGGCAGGCGGTCGTTGATCACGTCGTCCTTCAGGTTGTCGAGCGTGCGCACCGTCTGCGCGCGCTGGTACAGCGACGAGCCCGGCTTCGCGTTGATGAAGTTCGTGAAGTTCTGCAGGATGTTCGTGCCGTAGTTGCCGTTGTACGGATCGGCCCACGTGAGCCCCTGCTGGTAGATCTGCCACGACACGCCGCGCGCCTCGAGCCGTTCGGGGAAGGTCGTCCACGACAGCAGCTGGTACGCGGGCGGCAGGTCGCCGTCGACGTAGTCGGCGTTGTCGAGCAGCGGGCCGCCGAACTTGCCGGTCGGGTCGATCGTGCCCGTCATCAGGTATGAGCGGTTCGGGTGCGTCGGCCCCGGCAGCGAGCAGAAGTAGTTGTCGCACACGGTGAACGCATCGGCGAGCGCGTAGTGGAACGGGATGTCCTCGCGCACGTGATAGCCCATCGTCATGTCGGTCTTGTTCGCGGGCCACTGGTCGTAGCGGCCGCCGTCGATCGCCGCGTGGGTCTTCGCCCACGAGTGGTCGAGCGCGCCGAGGCACTGCGCGCTGGTCGTCTTCGTGTCGAGCCGGAACGGCAGCACGGGCTTCGCCGGATCTTCCTTCGAAGGCTGGTACCACACCGGCTTGCCG
Organism: Burkholderia sp. AW49-1; assembly: GCF_053427845.1. Lineage (NCBI taxonomy): Bacteria > Pseudomonadati > Pseudomonadota > Betaproteobacteria > Burkholderiales > Burkholderiaceae > Burkholderia > Burkholderia sp. AW49-1. The sequence continues at coordinate 35,262 of NZ_JBSAXF010000010.1, forward strand.
TTCGGCAGCGGGATCGGGAAGCGGTCGTTGTAGCCGCGCACGCCGCGCAGGTGTCCGAAGTAATGGTCGAACGAACGGTTCTCCTGCATGAACACGACAATGTGCTCGACATCGCGGATCGTGCCGGTGCCGCGCGCGGCCGGAATCGCGAGCGCGCGGCGGATCGATTCGGGGAACGCGTTGAGCGCGACGGCCGCGCCCGCGGATTGTGCGACGGTATGCAGGAAGCGGCGGCGGCTGGATGACGTCATGTTATTTCACCTCGGTTCTGCGATCGGGGACGGGGGTGGCAACGGCGGGATCAGTGCGCCGACGATGCGGCGACGCCGGGCGCGCCCGCGTTCGTCGCGGGCTTCGTGTCGTCGTCATCGTCGGGCGCGTAATGGACGACGGGCGGCGCGAGCGGTGCGGCTTCGGACGCAGCGGCGCTCGCGCCCGCGTCGCTGTTGAACGCGCTCGCGGAGCCGGGCGATGCGCCGGCCTGTTGGGAGGCGTCGGCCGCGTGCGCGTCGTGCGGCGCGTCGTCGCTGCAGGCGGCGGTGACGGTGGCGGCACATAGAACGACGACGAGGGCAACGCGACGCATGACTTCTCTCCTGTGAGGCGGATCGGGAAACGTTTTCGAGTATGCCGGTGTGATGCGACGATTCGGTGAATCGTTTGCGACCGGAGCATGATCGCGAAATGCTTTCGTCGAACCGACTAAATGCTTTCGCGCGCTTCGCCGCGCAGGCGGGCGCCGTGTGTCAGCGGCGCGGCGTCCGGCGCCGCACTTCGCTGCGCAGCCAGTCGAGCCACGTACGGATCGCCGCTTCGCGCGGATGATCGGGGCGCCACACCACGTAGTGCGCATACACGTCGGTCACGCGCACCGTCGACACGCGCACGAGCGTGCCGGCCGCGAGTTCGGGTTCGATCAGCGAGCGGCGCGCGAGCGCGACGCCGCGTCCTTTCAGCGTCGCGTCGATCAATGCGTTCGCGTCGGTGAAGCGCGGCGCGCGGGCGGATTCGGTCAGGTCGAGCCGCGCGGCCTGGAACCACGGTTCCCAAGGCTGCGCGGGATGGCGCAGCAGCGTCGCGCGCACGAGATCGGCCGGCGCGCGCGGCGCGATGCCGTCGCGATTGCGGTACGCGGGGCTCGCGACCGGGAACACCGTCTCGTTCATCAGCTTCTCGGCGACGACGCCCGGCCAGCTGCCGGGCCCGTAGCGCAGCGCGACGTCGATGCGGTCGCGCTTGCGCAGCGGCGCGAGCGCCGCGTCCGGATGCAGCACGATCGCGATGTGCGGATGCGCGGCCGCGAAGCGCGGCAGGCGTGGCACGAGCCAGCGCTCGGCGACGCTCGGCAGCACGCTCACGTTCAGCGTGACGTCGCAGGTACGCGGGCGGCTGCGCGCGGCGAGCGCCGGCTCGAATGCGCGTTCGAGCACACTCAGGCCCTGGCGCACTTGCAGCACGAGCGCATGCGCGGCATGTGTCGGCGTCGCGCCGCTGCGCTCGCGCGTGAACAGCGGATGGCCGAGCTGCGCTTCGAGCGCGCGAATGTGCTGGCTGACCGCGCCCTGCGTGAGCGCGAGTTCGTCGGCCGCGCGCGTGAAGCTCTGCAGCCGCACGGCGGCTTCGAACGCACGCAACGTCTGCAGCGGGGGAAGGTGAATGCGTCGCATCGCGCATTAGTATCACTAATGCCCGAGCACGACAATTCATCGTTTGCGGCGGCGGTCCATGCGTTCCTACACTCGGTGCCGTCTTTTAACAGGTGCCCACCGGGCAACGCCATCATGAACGCCTATCGTCTCTATCTTTCTCCGGGCGCATGTTCGCTCGCCGCTCACATCGCGCTCGAGGAAACCGGCGTGCCGTTCGACATCGAGATCGTGTCCGTGCGCGAGCAGCAGAACCTCGATGCGCGTTATCTCGCGATCAACCCGAAGGCGCGCGTGCCCGTGCTCGCGATTCCGGGCGAGCCGCACGTGCTGACCGAAACGCCCGCGATCCTCACGTATCTCGCGCGCCGTCATCCGGACGCGCGGTTGCTGCCGCTCGACGATCCGCTGCGCGAGGCGCGCTGTCACGAATGGCTCGCCTGGCTGGTCGGCTGGGTGCATGGCGTCGGCTACGGCACGCTGTGGCGGCCGGGGCGCTTCATCGGCGATCCGGCGCTGCACGGTGCGGTCAGCGCGCACGGGCGTGACGTGATCGATGCGGCGAACGCCACGATCGAAGCCGCGCTCGCCGACGGACGCACATGGGCCGAGCCGGGCGGCCATTCGATCGTCGATCCGTTCCTGCTGGTGCTGTATCGCTGGGGCGTCGCGATCGGGCTCGACATGGCGCGGCATCCCGCGTGGACCGCGCACGCGCAGCGCGAGGCCGAGCGGCCGGCCGCGCGGCGTGCGCTGGCGCGCGAGGCGGCATGACGGTGGGCGGACGTCGTGGCATGCACGGGATGGGCCGCGTGCATGTGCCGCAAGCGGGACGGCGTCCGCACGTGCCGCGCGCTGGAGATCGTGGTCGTTACCGCGCGAACAGCGGCCAGGTCGCAGCCGCGATCAGCGCGGCCGCGAGCCAGACCACGCTCCACGAACTGACGGCGAGCAGCGGCGGAATCGCGAGCGGCGTCGCGAACAGCCCGAGATAGACGATCGTGTTCGCCATCCCGAGCGCGGTGCCAGCGTGGTTCGCGCCCGCGAGCGTCGCGAGTTCGGTATACGCGACGCCGTGCCACGCCGACACGCAGATGCCGGCGAACACGAGGATCGCGACGATCGCGGCGAGCGGCACGTGCGGGCTGCCGGCGGTGGCGGCCGCGAGCAGCGCGAACGAGCCGGCCGCGACGCACACCGACCCGCGCAGGTACGCCCGCCGGTTGCCGTGCCGGTCGGTATGGCGGCCGCTCCATACGCGCATCACCATCGCGCCGAGCTGCAGCGCGACCATCGCCGCGCTGATGCCGGCCAGGCCGAGCCGGCCGAAATCGTGCAGGAACACGGTCGCGAACGTGAGCACCGCGAACTGCGGCGCACACAGCGCGCCGATGCCGAGCACGATGCGCCACACGCGGCCGCTCGCAAGCGGGCTGCGCGCGGGCGCGGCCGGCGGTTGCTGCGCGACGGGGCGGTGCGCGCCGGCCGGCGCCTCGGGCGGTTCGTGCAGCCAGCGCCACGTCAGCGCGGCCGATCCGGCGCACAGCAGCATCAACGCGCCGTACACCGCGGCGAAGCCCGCATGCGACGCGAGCGACGGCAGCAGCGCCGCGCCGACGCCGCCGCCGAGCGGCACGGCCGTCTGGCGGATGCTCATCGCGAGCCCGCGTTCGCGCTCGCCGAACCAGCGCATCACCGCGCGTCCGCTCGATCCGTTCACGCTGCCGCCGAGCAGGCCGACGCAGCACATCGCCGCGACGACCCGCATGAGCGGCGGCACCGCGTGCGCGGTTGGGACGATCGCGGCCACCATCAGCGCAAGCATCGCGGCCGTCGCGACGAGGCCCGTGAGGAGCACGCGACGATCGCCGAAGCGGTCGGCGGCGATCCCCCACGGCAACTCCGACAGCGCGACGCCGAAGCCGAGCGCGCCGAGCACGAGGCCGAGCGCGCCGTTGTCGAGGTGATAGGCCGAGCGCATCCACACGGCGGTGGTCGGAATGCCGGCCGCGGCCGCGGAAAAGCTCATGTTCGCGGCGACGCCGGCCGCGAGCACGCGCCAGCGATGGGCCGGGCTGCGCGAGGCGTGCGCGGGCGAGGACGGGGAAGCGAGGCAGGAGGTATCCATGGCGACAGGGCCCGTTCGGGAAATTGACATCGTCAGTGTGGCGACCTACATTCATCCTGAAAATCGGAAAGTATTTGATGAATCGTTCGATAAAACGGGATGATTGAAATGTCCGGACAAGACAATGCCCACGGCGCGGCGGCGCTCGCGGCACCCGACGCCACGCTGGCCCGGCCGAACTTCGACGTCGCGGCGTTGCGCAGCCTGGTGGCGGGCGTGGATCTCGGCAGCTTCGCGAAGGCCGCCGATCGCGTCGCGCGTTCGTCGTCGGCGGTGAGCGCGCAGATCCGCAAGCTCGAGGAACAGGCCGGCACGCCGTTGTTCGTGAAGGCCGGGCGCGGGCTCGCGCTGACCGACGCCGGCGACGCGATGCTGCGCTATGCGCGGCGGATGATCGAGCTGAACGACGAAGCGGCCGCGGCGGTGCGCGGCGTGAATCTCGACGGCTGGGTGCGGGTCGGCCTGCAGGAGGACTTCGGCGAAGCGATCCTGCCCGACGTGCTCGGGCGTTTCGCGCGGGCGCATCCGAAGGTGAGGATCGAGGCGCGCGTCGCCCGCAATGCCGAGTTGCTCGAGCGGCTGGACGCGAACCAGCTCGATCTCGCGCTCGTGTGGGGCGACCCGGCGTCGGCGACGCTGGTGTCGCGCGCGGGCATCGACAGCGACGCGATCGCGCAGGTGCCGATGCAGTGGATCGCGGCGGTCGGCGCGAGCGGCTTCGGGATGCAGGACGGCGACGGGCCGGCGGACGCGGCCGACGACGACGGCGCGCGTCTTCGTGCGATGCGCGCGTCGGGCGAGCCGCTGCCGCTCGTCGTGTTCGACCGGCCGTGCCGCTTCTTCGGCGCGGCGACCGATGCGCTCGATCGCGCGGACGTGCCGTGGCGCGTCGCGTTCACGACGCCGAGCCTGGCCGGGCTGTGGGCCGCGGCGGCGGCCGGCCTCGGGTTGACGGTGCGCTCGCACTACGGGCTGCCCGCGTCGGTGCGCGTGCTCGACGCGGCGGCGTCCGGGCTGCCGGCGCTGCCGAGCTTGCCGCTGATGCTGCTGCGGCGTACGTCGTCGGCGACGCCGACCGTCGAGCGGCTCGCGCGGATCGTCACGCAGGCGGTGCGGGACGCGACGGCGGGGGAGGGGGTGGCGCTTGCGGCGTGACGAAACCTTTCGTGGCAGCGCGTCGGCGTCCCTCTGCTGATCGGCCGAATGGAACGATCGGGTGAACCCGACTACAGTGATGGACACCTGTACCGGAGGTCATCATGCAAAACGCGAAGCTGCCTAATGGATTTTCGATCGCCTCGTCCCAACTGGGCGACGTATCGAGCCCGGCTGACGGAATTCCCGTCGATCCCGTCGAATCGGCGAAGCTGCCGGTGCGATTCGGCGTCCTGCAAGGTCAGGCCTGGATCGCGAACGACTTCGATGCACCGCTGCCGGATTATCTGCTGGACGCATTCGAGGGACGCTGATGCGCTTGTTGCTCGATACGCACATCTTTCTATGGATCGTGACCAATGACCCGAAACTGAGCACGCGGGCGCGCAAACTGATTTCCGCAGCCGACGAGCGCTTCGTCAGCAGTGCGAGCATCTGGGAGGCCGCCATCAAGGCGGGCCTCGGGAAGCTCGACATCGACGTGGGGCGATTGATCGGCTCGATCGGCACGAGCGGGGTGCGCGAACTGCCGGTTCGTGCCGTGCACGGGGCCGCAGTGCTTGATTTGCCGCACCATCATCGCGACCCGTTCGATCGCTTGCTCGTCGCGCAGGCTCGGCATGAACCGCTGAAACTCGTGACGGCCGACGCCCAGCTTGCACGCTACGGCCTGTCGGTGGTTCTGACTGTTTGAAACAATTCGGGTGCAGAACTCGTTGGTTGCCGAGCCGCGCAGCGCGTCGCTGCCTATGCAACGGCAATGTCCGGCTCGATCTCGTCGAGTGCAGCAAGCGTTGCTGCCAGCCTCTCCCGCAACCCCTCGCTCGCCGGCACGAACGGCAATCTCAGGCCGTCCTCGCACCACCCCTGCGCAGCCAGCACCGCCTTCACCGGCGCCGGATTCGGCTCCGCGAACAGGGCCGCGACGAGCGGCTGCAGCGCGACCGACAGTCGTCGCGCGTCGGCGAGCCGGCCGTCGCGCAGCAGCGCGTGAATGCGCACATGCCATTCGGGCAGCACGTGCGCACTGCTGGCGATCGCGCCGTGCGCGCCGGCACATAGCGCGGCGAAGTTCTGGTTGTCGTCGCCGGAGAGGATCGCGAGCGGCGTGTCGTGCACGAGCCGGCTCATCCGGTCGAGCGTCCCGCCGCACTCCTTGATGCCGGCGACGCGCGGATCGCGCGCGAGCGCCTGCAGCGTTTCCAGTTCGACGTTCACGCCGGTGCGGTACGGGATGTTGTAGACGAGGGCCGGCAGGTCGGCCGCATCGACGATCGTTTCGACGTGGCGGCGGATTCCGTCCTGCGTCGGCCGAACGTAGACGGGCGGCGTGACGAGCAGCCCGTCGGGTCGCAGCGCGGCGAGTTCGCGTGCACGGGCGGCCGCGAAGTGCGTCGCGCTCGCGGTGAGCCCGACGACGATCGGCAGGCCGGGCGCGGCATCGCGCAGCGTCGCGAACACGGCGTCCTGTTCGCGCGCGTCGAGCAGCACGCCTTCACCGGTCGTCGCGCCCGCGACGAAACCCGCGATGCCCGCCGCCGCATAGCGACGCGCGAGCCGCGCGAGCGCACCGTGGTCGACCTCGCCGTCGTGGAACGGCGTGATGATCGGCAGCAAGATACCTTCGAAACGTGTGTGCATGAAAAGCCTCAAAGTGGAAACGGAGTGGGAAGGAACCGTTCCGCCGGCGGTGTGCCGGAGCGAGGCATGCGAGCAAGGAGAAAGAAACGACCTGCGTGCATCCCGTCCGGCATTCGCCTGACGGGACGCGACGTCCCCGTCAGTCGAGGAGTCGTTTTTTCAGTTTCAGCCCGGCCGCGCGCGCACCCGCCGCGATGGCGGCAAGGATCGAGGGCGAGCGCAGGGCAGCGGACATGGATGAACCGTGAAAAGGGCTGAGCGGCGATCTTAACATCGGATCCGGCGCGTACGCGAGCGACGCGCGCCGTTTAGCAGGATTCGAGATTTGCTTTGCACGACAGATTGGAAAGCGCGCGGCGTCCGGCCGCTAGAATGCCCGCTTACGTTTCGATGACGGCGCGTACGCGTGCCGTCACGCACATTCACCACCACTGGAAACGGGGCATATCACGATGGCAAGCATCAACGGGATCGGCCGCTGGCTGCATACGGGCGCCGCGGCGGCGCTGGTCGTCGCGGCAACGGCCGCGCAAGCGGACACGTCGATCCTGAACGTGTCGTACGACGTGACGCGCGAGCTGTACAAGGACATCAACACGAGCTTCGCCGCCGCGTACAAGCAGCAGACAGGCGAAACCGTGACGATCAAGCAGTCGCACGGCGCGTCGAGCGCGCAGGCGCTGTCGGTGCTGCAGGGGCTGCAGGCCGACGTCGTGACGATGAACCAGCCGAACGATATCGACCTGCTCGCCGAGCGCGGCGAGCTGCTGCCGAAGGACTGGCGCGCGCGCTTCCCCGACAGCAGCTCGCCGTACTCGACGACGATGGTGTTCCTCGTGCGCAAGGGCAATCCGAAGGCGATCAAGGACTGGAGCGATCTCGCAAAGCCTGGCGTGCAGGTGATCATCGCGAACCCGAAGACGTCGGGCAACGGCCGTTACGCGTATCTCGCCGCGTGGGGCTACCAGAAGCAGAAGGGTGCGACCGACCAGCAGGCGCTCGACTTCGAGAAGGCGGTGTTCCGCAACGTCCCGGTGCTGGACTCGGGTGGCCGCGGCGCGACGACGACCTTCACGCAGCGCGGCATCGGCGACGTGCTCGTCACGTTCGAGAACGAGGTCGCGCTGATGAACACGGGCGCGTCGGGGGCGGAATTCGACGCCGTGTACCCGTCGGCGAGCATCCTCGCGGAGCCGCCCGTCGCCGTCGTCGACAAGGTCGTCGACAAGAAGGGCACGCGCAAGGTCGCGCAGGCGTATCTCGACTACCTGTACACGCCGCAGGCGCAGGAGATCATCGCGCGGCACCACCTGCGCCCGCGCGACGCGAGCGTGCTGAAGAAGCATGCGGCCGAGTTCAAGCCGCTGAAGACGTTCAGTGTCGAGCAGGTTTTCGGCAGTTGGGCGAACGCGCAGAAGACCCACTTCGCCGACGGCGGCACGTTCGACCGCGTGATCGTCGACCGCAAGTAAGCACGCCGCACGCCGCGCGCGTGCCGGCGGGACGACCACGAGACCGGCCGCCCATGCGGCCGTTTTTTTGCGCCTCGCGCGGAAAGCCCGCTCCGCATTCCCGGCCGCCGCCTTCGCGTGCTACGCTCATCGCCTCCCTGCTTCAGGCCTCGCGCGATGAACGTCGATCCGTCCTCCCCAGCTTCCCGCGGCCGCGGCCGCAAGATCTGGTCGGGCACCCGCCCCGTGGTTGCATACGGGATGCCGCCGCTCGGCTGGCGCGACCTCTATCACCGTGCGCTGACGGTGAGTTGGCCCGTATTCTTCCTGTCGCTCGCGGTGCTGTTCCTGCTGCTCAACGGCGGCTTCGCGACGCTTTACCTGCTCGGCCAAGCGCCGATCGCGAACCAGTCGCCGGCCGGGTTCGTCGGCGCGTTCTTCTTCAGTGTCGAGACGCTCGCGACGGTCGGCTACGGCGACATGCATCCGCAGACCGTCTATGCGCACCTCGTCTCGACCTTCGAGATCTTCATCGGGATGTCGGGCATCGCGCTGGCGACCGGCCTCGTGTTCGCGCGCTTCTCGCGGCCGCAGGCGAAGATCCTGTTCGCGCGTTACGCGATCGTGCGCCCGCTGAACGGGCAGATGACACTGATGGTGCGGGCCGCGAATGCGCGCCAGAACGTGATCGCCGAAGCGCAGGCGAAACTGCGGCTGATGCGCGTCGAAGGCACGCACGAGGGTTATACGCTGCGCAAGATCCACGACCTGCCGCTCGTGCGCAGCGAGCATCCGATCTTCCTGCTTGGCTGGAACCTGATGCACGTGATCGACGAAACGAGCCCGCTGTTCGGCGAGACCGCCGAGTCGCTCGCCGCGCACGACGCGTCGCTGCTGATCACGATCGAAGGTTCCGACGAGACGACCGCGCAGGTCATGCAGGCGCGCTACTCATGGGCGCATGCGGAGATCCGCTGGCGTCACCGCTATGTCGACCTGATGCACGATGAAGGCGGCATCACGCACATCGACTACACGCACTTTCACGAAATCGTGCCGGTCGATGCCGATACGGACGAGCGCGGCTCGCCGGGTGTGGTGGTCGGGGACGACGCGGCGACGCAGGCACCCGGGCCGGCTGCATGACGTCGATGACAGGTGCGAGCCGACGCCGGCATTCGGTCGCGGCAGCCGCGTCCGAATGCCGTGCCGTGCACGCGTCATGCATGCAGCAGACGCGCCGCTTCCCGCTGTTCGACCGCGAGCGCGCGGCGATGGCCGTCGCGATCCTCGGCGCGCGCGACATAGTCGCCGAGCACGCCTTCGTGCGGCAGCAGGTGCGCGTCGAACGCGATCTTCAGCGTGCTGGCGAGCAGCAGGTCGGCCGCGGTGAAGTGATCGCCGACGAGCCAGCGGCTGTGGGCGAGCGTTTGCGCGAGCGCACGCTGCACGCGCGTGATGTTGCCCCAGCCGAAGGCGACCGGATTGCCCGACGCACCGGTGAATTTCTCGGCCATCGCGGGTTCGAGGCAGGAAGGCGTGAAGAACATCCATTGCAGGAAGCGGCCGCGCAGCGGATCGTCCGGCGCGATGCCGAGCCCGGCGCCCGGGCAGCGATCGGCGAGATAGAGCAGCACGGCGCCGGATTCGGCGAACGGTTCGCCGCCGTCGTCGAGCGCGGGCAGCTTGGCCATCGGATTGACCTGGACGAACGCGTCGCTGCCCTGTTCGTGCGAATGCAGGTCGATCGGCACGAGCTCGTAGACGGCGCCGATTTCCTCCAGCATCCACAGCGCCCGGAATGCCCGGGTCTTCGGCCAGTAGTAGAGCTTCATCGCGCCTCCGCGTATCGGTGTGCGTGTCGGTTCGGTGGATGCTCAAGCGTACCCGAGCGGGAGGGGTTCGGACAGGGGCGAAAGGTGGAAGCGGGTAACGAATTTCCCGCTAAGCCCAATGATGCCGAAGTTCATGAAATAACTAGTTATTGGTTAACTAGTTATGAGTTGATGCGCGGACGCCCGGCCGATGCAGCAGTATCAGTGGCGGGTCGCGCGAGCCCGGACGACGTTCGTCGACGGCGCGCGAAACACGAAAACCGGGTCACTCCACGCGGGGCGACCGAGGGATTGAATTCAGGCCAGGCGATCGCATTCGGCGAGTCAGGTGCTGCGTGATGCGCAGCGTAGCGGTGCGATCGCGCACGGAGAACAGCAACGAATGGCGAACGACGATCGCACCACGATCATTCCGCGACGCACGCCGGAATCGGCCGCGATGCGCGCGGAGCTCAAGCGGACGATGGCGATCACCGCGCGGCTCAACCGTCTGACCTTCGACGATACGGACGAAGTCCGGTCATTGTTCGGAGAACTGATCGGCAAGCCGTTGGACGACGGCTTCCTGCTGATCCCGCCGTTCTACGCAACGGGTGGCGCCGATACGCGGATCGGCCGCAACGTGTTCGTCAACCAGAACTGCACGTTCTACGACCTCGGTGGCCTCGACATCGGCGACGACGTGATGATCGGCCCGAACGTCAGTCTCATCACGTCGGGCCATCCGGTCGAGGCGTCCCGCCGACGCGACGCCGTCGTCGCCCGGCCGATCGCGATCGGCCGCAACGTATGGATCGGCGCGGGCGCGACGATCATCGGCGGCGTGACGGTTGGCGAGAACGCGGTTGTCGGCGCGGGTTCCGTCGTGACGCGCGACGTTCCGCCGAATACGCTGGTCGGCGGAAACCCGGCGCGGATCATCCGTTCGATTGCCGAATGACGGCGCTTGCGGGGGCGGCCCGCTGCGCAGCGAATGTGGACAACCGGCCGCGCCGTTCACTCGAAATGCTGTGGATTCAACCGGTGAGCATGCACCCGGAGGTCGAATTTGCGGGGCTTTCCGGCATGTGACGCCGATCGCTGGCAGGGGCAGGAGCCGACGTTGCCGATACGGCGGCGGAAAATGTTCGCGCCGGGCCGGTTGTGGATATCCCGGCCTCGAAACCACTCGGCATGCTGTGCATTTCACCGGTGAGTGCGACGTCGTGCGACCGGATGCGCGAGGCAGGGTGTGGACAACCGGGCTCCCGACGACGAAAAAAGCTGTGCCCTCGAACGGTGAGCGCCGTCGACCGATTGCGCGTGAGGCTTGCCTGGTGCGGACTTCCGGGCGTCGCGCGAAATCCGGAACGCCGCGCATTCTAACGGCGCGTGCGGATCGGCGACAGGTTCGCACGCGTATCGCGGTGTGGATATCCTGCCGCGGGATTCACTCGAAGCGCTGTGTATTTCAAGGGTGAGCGTCGGCGCCCGGTCGAACCGGGTGTCGGCTTGCGCGCCCGTTCGCGATCGTCGATCGCGGCTTCGAGGGTCGCGCATTCTAACCGCACTCGCGATCGCGCGTTTCATTCGAGTATGTGTCGCGATGTGGATATCCGGTCGCCGAAACCAGTCGACGTGCTGTGTATTTCAGCGGTGAGCGGGGGCGCGTGCGGCTCGGCCGTGTCGGTGCGAGTTCCGACCGACGGGCCTCGGCGGGGTTGCGGGCGCGGCTGTTCACGCCTGAATCGGCGACTGCGCGCGATATCGTGCCGACGCTCACCGTTGAATTTCACAGCGTTTCGAGTGGTCGTCGGTCGGGCTATCCACACCCGGGTCGGCGTCCTTGCTCGATCGCCATCCTGCCTCTCACCATCGGAATTCACAGCGTTTCGAGTCGTCGTGGATCGCGCTGTTCGCACCGGGGCCGGCGCGCTCTTTCGATCGAGGACCATCTCTCACTGTCGAATTTCACAGCGTTTCGATTCGTCGCGAATTGGGCTGTCCACACCTGAATCGGCATCCTCGTTCGGTCGCGCGCCTCCGCTCACCATCGAAATTCACAGGGTTTTTAGTGTCTGGTGGTGGCGATATCCACACGCGGACCTGCGCCGCGTTCAACTGCGCGCCGGCATGTTCCGATGAACGCCAAAGCCGCGCCAGTGCTCGCGCAGGGACGCCCATCCGCGCAGAAGCCGGCACCCGACGCGAGCCCGCCGCGCACACGCTTGCATTGCCGTGACGACCGGACCGCCGCTCCCCAGCAGCGCGGGCGCGGGCAGCGGTGTGGATATCGCACCGCCGAATCGACTCGCAAATCTGTGCATCCGACAGGTGAGAGCGAACGTCCTCGCGGCCGGGCGGGAATCCGGCGGTGTGGATATCTCGCGCCGGCATCGACTCGTCGCGCTGTGAATTTCAACGGTGAACGTCGGCATCCGCTCGAACCGCGGAGCGATCGAGGTGTGGACATCCGGCCTTCGACGCGACTCGAAACCCTGTGCAATCGACCGGTGAGCGCGCCCAGCCGCTTAGCCCGCGGCCCCCGGCATTGTGGACATCCCGCATCCGCGACCAATCCGAACGCTGTGCATCCGACGGGTGAGGACGCGCCCGTTCCGCCGCGCGAACCCTTGCCGCACGGCCCGCGAGCGCCCACCGCCGGGCCCGCGGGCCGCCTCCCTCATGCCCCCGCGTTTTCGACGCAACCGCTTCGCCCACGCCGATTCGCATCCGGAAGCCGTCCGTCTCCCAGCGCGAAAACTCTCTCAATTCCCGGCCAAAACCTGCGCAGTTTTTCTCACTCCGGCGTCGCCCGAGCAAGATGAGAAAAAACTTTCTCGCCTTCCCGCGAAAAAATAGAGCCATCCGGTTGCTCCCCGGCCGGCGTCGCCCGACGCCCCGGTGCACGGCATAGAACACACAATCAGGAGACATCCCCATGACCGCCCGACTGCCCGTCGACGGCACGCCCGCTCTATCCGACTACCGCCTGACCGACAACCTGACCGCCACGCGCGGCCGGATCTTCCTGACCGGCACGCAGGCGCTGGTGCGCCTGTTGCTGATGCAGCGCGCGTCCGACACCGCGCAGGGCCTGAACACGGCCGGCTTCGTCAGCGGCTACCGCGGCTCGCCGCTCGGGATGGTCGACCAGCAGCTGTGGAAGGCGAAGAAACTGCTCGACGGCGGTGGCGTCCGCTTCCTGCCCGCGATCAACGAGGAACTCGGCGGCACCGCGGTGCTCGGCACGCAGCGCGTCGAGGCCGACCCGGAGCGCACCGTCGATGGCGTGTATGCGATGTGGTACGGCAAGGGCCCCGGCGTCGACCGCGCCGGCGACGCGCTGAAGCACGGCAACGCATATGGCTCGTCGCCGCACGGCGGCGTGCTGGTGGTGGCGGGCGACGACCATGGCTGCGTGTCGTCGTCGATGCCGCACCAGAGCGATTTCGCGATGATCGCGTGGCACATGCCGGTCGTGAACCCGTCGAACATCGCCGACATGCTGGAGTTCGGCCTGTATGGCTGGGCGCTGTCGCGCTTCTCGGGCGCGTGGGTCGGCTTCAAGGCGATCTCGGAGACCGTCGAGTCGGGCTCGACCGTCGATCTCGACGCGCTGCAGACGCAATGGCCGGCACCGGCAGGCTTCACGCCGCCGGCGGGCGGCCTGCACAATCGCTGGCCCGACCTGCCGAGCCTCACGATCGAGGCGCGCCTCGCGGCGAAGCTCGACGCGGTGCGCCATTTCGCGCGCACCAACAGCATCGACAAGTGGATCGCGCCGAGCGCGCACGCGAACGTCGGCATCGTCACGTGCGGCAAGGCGCACCTCGACCTGATGGAAGCGCTGCGCCGGCTCGACCTCACCGTCGCCGACCTGGAAGCGGCCGGCGTACGGATCTACAAGGTCGGCCTGTCGTATCCGCTCGAGATGACGCGGATCGAAACCTTCGTCGACGGCCTGTCGGAAGTGCTCGTCATCGAAGAGAAGGGCCCGGTGATCGAGCAGCAGATCAAGGACTACCTGTACAACCGCGCGGACGGTGCGCGCCCGCGCGTGCTCGGCAAGCACGATGCCGAAGGCGCATGCCTGCTGTCCGAGCTCGGCGAGCTGCGCCCGTCGCGCATTCTGCCGGTGTTCGCCACCTGGCTCGCGCGCCACAAGCCGGCGCTCGATCGCCGCGAGCGCGTCGTCGATCTCGTCGCGCCGCAGATCCTGTCGAACGAGGCGGACGCTGTGAAGCGCACGCCGTACTTCTGCTCCGGCTGCCCGCACAACACGTCGACGAAGGTGCCGGAAGGCTCGATCGCGCAGGCCGGCATCGGCTGCCACTTCATGGCGTCGTGGATGGAGCGCGACACGACGGGCCTGATCCAGATGGGCGGCGAGGGCGTCGACTGGGCCGCGCACGCGATGTTCACCAACACGAAGCACGTGTTCCAGAACCTCGGCGACGGCACCTACTTCCACTCGGGCATTCTCGCGATCCGCCAGGCAGTCGCCGCGAAAGCGAACATCACGTACAAGATCCTCTACAACGATGCGGTCGCGATGACGGGCGGCCAACCGGTCGACGGCAGCATCTCGGTGCCGCAGATCGCGCGGCAGGTCGAGGCGGAAGGCGTGTCGCGCTTCGTCGTGGTGTCAGACGAACCGGAGAAGTACGACGGCCATCACGGCCTGTTCCCGAAGGGCACGACGTTCCATCACCGCAGCGAGCTCGACGCGGTGCAGCGCGAGCTGCGCGAGACGCCGGGCGTCACGGTGCTGATCTACGACCAGACCTGCGCGGCCGAGAAGCGCCGCCGCCGCAAGAAGGGCGAGTTCCCCGATCCGGACAAGCGCCTGTTCATCAACGACGCGGTGTGCGAAGGCTGCGGCGACTGCGGCGTGCAGTCGAACTGTTTGTCGGTCGAGCCGCTCGAGACGCCGCTCGGCCGCAAGCGCCGCATCGACCAGTCGTCGTGCAACAAGGATTACTCGTGCGTGAACGGCTTTTGCCCGAGCTTCGTGACGGTCGAAGGCGCGGCGCTGAAGAAGGCCGCGGGCGCGGCGTTCGACGAGGCGGCGCTCGCCGTGCGCGTCGACGCGCTGCCCGTGCCCGCGACGCATCTCGATGCGGCGCCGTACGACATGCTCGTCACGGGCGTGGGCGGCACGGGCGTCGTGACGGTCGGCGCGCTGATCAGCATGGCCGCGCACCTCGAAGGCAAGAGCGCGTCGGTGCTCGACTTCATGGGCTTCGCGCAGAAGGGCGGCTCGGTGCTGTCGTTCGTGCGGATCGCGTCGAGCGACCGGTGGCTGAACCAGGTGCGCATCGACACGCAGCAGGCCGACGTGCTGCTCGCGTGCGACATGGTCGTCGGCGCGAGCGCCGAGGCGCTGCAGACGGTGCGCCATGAGCGCACGCGGATCGTCGTCAACACTCACCGGATTCCGAACGCGTCGTTCGTGCAGAACCCGGACGCGAACCTGCACGCGGATGCGCTGCTCGAAAAAATGCACCATGCGGCCGGTGAAGGCTACCTGTCAAGCTGCGACGCGCAGGCGCTCGCCGCGAAGTTCCTCGGCGATTCGATCGGCGCGAACATCCTCATGCTCGGGTACGCATGGCAGCTCGGCCTCGTGCCGGTGTCGCTCGCCGCGATGATGCGCGCGATCGAGCTGAACAACGTCGCGGTGCCGATGAACAAGCTCGCGTTCGCGATCGGCCGAATGGCGGCCGGCGACGCGGCGGGCCTCGATGCGATGTGGAACGCGCGTCACGCGGTGGCTGCGGCGGTCGCGCCCGAAACGCTCGCCGAACTGATCGCCGATCGCGAAGCGCGCCTCGACGCATACGGCGGCGCGCGATACGTCGAGCGCTACCGCGCGCTGGTGAGCGCGGCGCGCGCGAAGGGCGACGATGCGCTGACGCGTGCCGTCGCGACGACGTTCTACCGGCTGCTCGCGGTGAAGGACGAATACGAGGTCGCGCGGCTGTATGCGGACGGTGCGTTCCGCACGGCGCTCGAGGCGCAGTTCGAAGGCGTGCCGGGGCAGGACTATCGCGTGAAGTTCAACCTGGCGCCGCCGACGGTCGCGAAGGCCGGGCGCGACGGCAGCGTGCCGAAGAAGCGTGTGTTCGGCCAGTGGATGTGGCCGGTGCTCGGCACGCTCGCGCGCGTGCGCGGCCTGCGCGGCACGTGGCTCGATCCGTTCGGCCGCACCGCCGAGCGCAGGATGGAGCGCGCGCTCGCGGACGACTACGAGACGACGCTCACGCGCGCGCTCGCCGCGACGACCGCCGGCAACGCGGCGCAGGTCGCGCAGCTTGCGGATCTTCACGCCCGCGTGCGCGGCTTCGGTCACGTGAAGGTGCGCAACCTCGCGGGCGTGAAGCGCGCGGAGCGCGAGCTCGCGCTGCAACTCGGCATCGACGCGGCGACGAGTGCGGCCGTGCAGCACGCGCTCGACGAGATGAAGGGCGCGGGGATGCTGAAGGGAATCCCGGTCGTGGTCGCGAAGTAACGCGAACACGTGCGGATGTGAAAACGGCGACGCCTGTGAACTGACCCCAAAGATTGGATCTAGTCCAACTTTTGGGGTGCAGTTCACCTGCGCGTCGCCGTTTTTTATCGGCAAGCCGTGCAATCGCGCCGCGGCGCAGCCGCTCAGATGATCCCTTTCTTGCGCGTCGACAGCGCCGTTTCCGACAGATCGATCTCGCGGATCAGCTTCGTCAGCGTCTCGTCGGAAATCCTGCTTTCGCTGCGCAGCCGGTACAACACCGAACGTTCCGCGCGCACCGCCGCGATCCGCATCTGCAGCTCCATCGTTTCGGTCTGCTTGGCTTCCGCGCGCGGCGTCGGGCCGTCCTCGGCGAGCGCGGCGAGGCGGCGGCGATACTGGTCCATCACGCGCGCGGAGATGTCCGCGCAGCGCGCGGCGCCCGATTCGTCGAGTTCGGCCGAGATCGCGTCGTGCGACGAGTCGATCGCGCGAATCGCGGCCTGCGCGGCGGCCGCGCGCGCGGTGCGCTCCTCGTCGGCGAGCGGATTGCGCGTCGAGCGCACGCCGCGCAGCAGCAACGGCAGGCCGATCACCGCGACGACCAGCGAACCGAGGATCACCGCCGACGCAACGAAGATCGCGGTGTCGCGCCCGGGCAGCGGCGCACCGTCGGACAGCGCGACGGGGATCGACAGCACGCCCGCGAGCGTGACCGCGCCGCGCACGCCGCCGACCGTCATCACCGCGATCGTGCGCACGCCGGCCATCGTGCCCGCGAGGCCGTGGCGCGCGGCGCGGCGGCTCGCGATCGAGCGCAGCAGCCAGACCCACAGGAAGCGGATCGCGTACAGCGCGAGCATCATCGCGCATACGTTGAAGATCATCCGGCCGACGAGCGCGTCGCTCGTGTGATGCGCGTCGACGAGCGCGCGGCCGATGATGTGCGGCAACTGCAGCCCGAGCATGATGAACACCATGCCGTTGAACACGAACTCGATCATCGCCCACGTGCTTTCGGCGCGCACGCGCGACGCGACCGTGCTTTTGCGGGAGAAGCTCGTGTAGTTCATCATCATCCCGGCCGACACGGCCGCGAGCACGCCCGACAGCTCGAGGTGCTCGGCGAACAGATAGGCGGCGAACGGCACGAGCAGCGTCATCACGATGCCGGGGGCCGGGTCGCCTTCCTGCTCGGCGTTCAGGAAGCGCGTCGACAGCGCGCTGAACACCCACGACACGATCGCGCCCGTCGCGAGCCCGCCGGCGGCGACGATCACGAACGTGATCGACGCATCGCGCAGCGAGAACACGCCGGTGAGCGCGGCCGCGACCGCGAACTTCAGCGCGACCAGGCCCGACGCGTCGTTCATCAGCGCCTCGCCTTCGAGAATGTGCATCAGTTGCGGCGGAATCCGCCCCTTGCCGGCGATGCCCGACAGCGCGACCGCGTCGGTGGGCGACAGCACGGCCGCGAGCGCGAACGCGATCGGCAGCGGCAACTCGGGTATCAGCCAGTGCGCGAAGTAGCCGACTGCGAGTACCGTCATGAACACGAGCCCGAACGCGAGCATCAGGATCGCGCGGCGCTGCAGGTACAGCTCGCGTTTCGGAATCCGCCAGCCGTCCGCGAACAGCAGCGGCGGAATGAACAGCAGCATGAAGATTTCGGGATCGAACGTGACGTGCAGGTTCAGCTTCGGCCATGCGAGCATCGCGCCGAACGCGATCTGCATCAGCGGCAGCGGCAATTGCAACGGCAGGATGCGCGTGACCGCGCCGGACAGCGCGACGGTCAGCAGCAGGATCAGGACTGTGAAGACGATATCCATCGATACGGCAATTGTGGAGAATGAAACGACCGTACGGAGTTTAGCGTGACGGCATCACGGGTGCGTTCGAGCGCGCCGGTGCGGATGCACGAAAGCGGTGCATCCGGCCTGCGCCACGCTGGTGCGATGCCGCCGCACGTAGGCGTGGCGCGTGGTTCAAGGGCTTGCACGGAGCTTGCTTGATGCTTGCGTACCGTCCGGCACCGGCCGGACAACCGAGGATTCCACCATGACATTGCGCGCGCCGTTTCAAGCACTCGCCGCGTTCGGCTGCATCGCCAGGAGGGCGCCATGACGATCGTGCAACAGGAGCGTCCGGCCACCGCTTCGCCGTATCGTTTCGAGCGGGAGATGAGCTCCGGCCTCGAACGCCTCGCGACGCAGCATCGCGACCTGACGCTCACGACCGTGTTCCAGCCGATCTTCAGCCTGTCGCACCAGCGTGCGGTGGGCTACGAGGCGCTATTGCGCGCCCATGACGCGCTCGACCGGGCGGTGTCGCCGCTCGACGTGTTCGGCGAGGCCGCGCGTCAGGGCGAACTGCTGCAGCTAGACAGGCTCGCGCAGGCGCTGCATCTCGAGAACTTCGCGCTGCTCGGCGCCGAGCGCGAGTGGCTGTTCCTCAACGTGCATCCGGGCGTGCTCACCGACCCGTTCCAGGCCGCCGCGCTGCTCGCGAACCTGAAGCGGATCGGCATGCCGCCGCGCCGCGTCGTGCTCGAAGTGCTCGAGCAGCGCGCGGAGGACATCGAGCGGCTCGCCGAGGCCGTGCGCGAATTCCGCGCGCAGGGTTTCCTGATCGCGCTCGACGATTTCGGTGCCGGCCACTCGAACCTCGAGCGGATCTGGCAGCTGAACCCGGACATCGTGAAACTCGACCGGATCATGCTGTCGCACGCGGCGCACCGCACGGGGCTCACCGCGATCCTGCACGGGCTCGTCACGCTGCTGCACGAGGCCGGCAAGCTCGTGCTCGTCGAGGGGATCGAGACCGAGCACGACGCGCAGATCGCGCTGTCGTGCGAGGCCGATTTCGTGCAGGGCTATTACTTCGGCCGTCCGGCGCCCGGCCTGCCCGACAGCGCGACGGCGACCGGCTGCATCGGCGAGCTGACCGAGCGCTTTCGGCAGCAAACCGAAGCGCGCGAGCGGCGCGACGCGCAGCGGCTCGCGCCGTACCTGCGCGCGTTCGAGCGTGCGGCCGAGCGGGTGGCGGCCGGCGAGCCGCTCGACGAGGTGTGCTGGAACTTCCTCGCGCTCGACGCCGCCGCGCGCTGCTTCCTGCTCGACGCACGGGGCCGCCAGGCGGGCCGCAACGTCGTGCTGCGCGCGGACCGCGCGCTCGCCGAGGCGCGCTTCTCGCCGCTGTCCGATGCGCAGGGTGCGAACTGGCTGCGCCGGCCGTATTTCCGCACGGCGATCGCCGAGCCCGGACGCGTGCAGGTCACGCGCCCGTACCTGTCGATCAATGAGGCGCAGCCCTGCGTGACGCTGTCGGTGGCCGTGCGCATCGGCGATGCGCAGCACGTGCTGTGCGGCGATATCGACTGGATCGACGAGGAAGCGGACGGCGCATAGCGATGGCGTCGCGCTGGCGCCGTTCACGCCGCTCGGCTAGGATGCGCGAATTGTCCTGACGATTCGCGAGCCGCCGATGAACCGAACCGCCGCTTCCTCCGTCCTCCTCGAAGTGATCGCCACCACCGTCGGCGACGCGAAGGCCGCCGCCCGCGCGGGCGCCGACCGCCTCGAACTCGTGACCGCGATCAGCGAAGGCGGGCTGACGCCGAGCGTCGGTCTGATCGAGGCCGTCGTGGCCGCCGTGGCGATTCCGGTGAACGTGATCGTGCGGCCGCACAGCCGCTCGTTCGTCTACGACGCCGACGACCTGCGCGTGATCGAGCGCGACGTGCGCGCGGCCGTCGCGGCCGGTGCGAACGGCGTCGTGTTCGGTGCGCTCGATGCGCGCGGCGACGTCGATCTCGATGCGCTCGCGCGCGTCGCGGCGGCCGCGGACGGGCGCGACCTGACGTTCCATCGCGCATTCGACGTGTCGCGCGACCTCAATGCCGCGTTCGACGCGCTGCTGCGCGTGCCGGCCGTCACGTCGGTGCTGACCTCGGGCGGCCATCCGTCGGTGCTCGACGCGGTCGCGACGATCACGCGGCTGGTGCGGCAGGCGGCAGGCTCGACCTGCACGGTGCTGGCCGGCTCGGGGCTCACGATCGACGCGGTCGGTGATTTCGTTCGCGCCACCGGCGTGCGCGCGGTGCATTTCGGCTCGGGCGTGCGGCCGCGCGGCGAAGTGCTGGCGCCCGTGGACGAACAGCGCGTCGAGCGCGTGCGCGCGGCGCTCGACGGCGCGGCGGCGCATGTGTGACGGGCGGCGCTGAAAGCCGCGCGCCGACGAGCGGGCGAAAAAAAGCCGGGGCATGCCCCGGCTTTTTCGTCTGCACGCCACACGCGCAGCAGTCGCTTACGCGTTCTCCGCCAGCGCGTCGGCCTGGCTCGCGCGGATGCCGAGGCGCTCGAACAGCGCGCGGTCGCGCTGCGTCTGCGGGTTGCTCGTGGTCAGCAGCTGGTCGCCGTAGAACATCGAGTTCGCGCCCGCGAGGAAGCACATCGCCTGCATCGCGTCGTCGAGCTGCTCGCGGCCGGCCGACAGGCGCACGACGGCCTTGGGCATCGTGATGCGCGCCACCGCGATCGTGCGCACGAACTCGAACGGGTCGAGCGGTGCGGTGCCTTCGAGCGGCGTGCCTTCGATCGCGACGAGGTTGTTGATCGGCACCGACTCCGGATACGGGTTCAGGTTCGCGAGCTGCGAAATCAGGCCCGCGCGTTCGCGGCGCGATTCGCCCATCCCGATGATGCCGCCGCAACACACGTTGATGCCCGCATCGCGCACGCGGTCGAGCGTGTCGAGACGATCCTGGTACGTGCGCGTCGAAATCACCTGGCCGTAGAACTCCGGCGACGTGTCGAGGTTGTGGTTGTAGTAGTCGAGGCCCGCGTCGGCGAGCTGCTGCGCCTGCTCGTTTTCCAGCATGCCGAGCGTCATGCAGGTCTCGAGGCCCAGTTCCTTCACGCCGCGCACCATCTCGGTCAGCGCCGGCATGTGGCGCTCCTTCGGGTTGCGCCAGGCGGCGCCCATGCAGAAGCGGCTCGCGCCGTTCGCCTTCGCCGCGCGCGCGGCGTCGAGCACCGTGTCGACGTCCATCAGCTTCTCGGCCTTCAGGCCCGTTTCGTGATGCGACGATTGCGAGCAGTAGCCGCAATCTTCCTCGCAGCCGCCCGTCTTGATCGACAGCAGCGTCGACAGCTGCACCGCGTTCGCGTCGAAGTGCTCGCGATGCACCTGCTGCGCGCGGAACATCAGGTCGTTGAACGGCAGCTCGAACAGCGCGACGACGTCGGCGACGCGCCAGCGCTGCGGCGCCGGAGCGGCCACAGGGATCGCGTCGGGTTGCACGGCGGCGGTCTGGGCTTGGGTCATGGTGGTTTTCCTGTCGTGGATGCGGGGATCGGGAGGTCAATGCCGCGCGTGGCGCAGCGTGTCGACGAGCGTGGCGATGTCGAGCATCGCCGCCGCGGATTCGGGGGCGGCCGGCGCCAAGTGCGCGATGCGGCCGAGGAGCGGCGCGCGGTGCTCGCGCGCGAGCCAGTCGCGGATCGTCGCGACGTTCTCGTCGCCGTACGACATGGCCGGGTCGACGTGGTTCGCGACCCAGCCGGCGAGCGTGAGGCCGCGCTGGCGAATCGCGTCGGCCGTGAGCAGCGCGTGGCTGATGCAGCCGAGCCGCATGCCGACGACGAGCACGACGGGCAGGCCGAGCGCGACCGCGAGATCGGCCGTGTCCTGTGTGTCGTTCAGCGGCACGCGGAAGCCGCCGACGCCTTCGACGACG
The DNA here is from genome assembly GCF_053427845.1 of Burkholderia sp. AW49-1. Classification (NCBI taxonomy): domain Bacteria; kingdom Pseudomonadati; phylum Pseudomonadota; class Betaproteobacteria; order Burkholderiales; family Burkholderiaceae; genus Burkholderia; species Burkholderia sp. AW49-1. The sequence continues at coordinate 57,330 of NZ_JBSAXF010000010.1, forward strand.
ACGACGTCCGCGCGCGTCAGCGCTTCGCGGTGGCTCGCGACGATCGTGTCGAGGTCGAGCGTCACGCCTTCCTGCGCGGCGACGATGTGCGGTGCGGCGGGCGCCTTCAGCAGGAACGGCGTGCGCAGCTCGGGCGGCAGCGCGACGTTCGCGGCCGCGTCGAGCTGGTCGGCGTCCTCGTTGCGCCAGACGCCGTCGCGTTCATATGCGCCGGCGGCGACGGGCTTCAACGCGGCCGCGCGCAGGCCGTGCCGCGCGAAGCCGTGCAGCATCGCGGCCGATACGAAGGTCTTGCCGATCTCGGTGTCGGTGCCGGTGACGAAGAGGGAAAGGGGGGCCGTCATGCCGCGGCTTCCTCGGGGGGCAGCGAACGCGCGTGAGCGTCGGGGTGGTCCGCCCCCTCGCTGGCCTCGATCAGCGCGGTTTCGAGCCGCGCGAGATCGTCGAACGAATGCGCGGCCGACAGCGAGATGCGCAGCCGCGACGTGCCGGCGGGCACCGTCGGCGGCCGGATCGCGGGCACCCACAGGCCGCGCGTGTCGAGCGAGCGCATCGCCGCGAGCGTCGCGTCGTTGCTGCCGATCACGAGCGGCTGCACGGCCGTGTTCGAGTCGACCGGCTGCCAGCGCGTCATGCGCAGCAGCGCGCGCGTGCGCGCGATCAGCGCGGCGAGGTGCGCGCGTCGCGCATCGCCTTCGTCGCCGCCGATCACCTTCAGGCTCGCCGAGACCGCATGCGCGACGGCCGGCGGCGCGGCCGTCGTGAAGATGTAGCTGCGCGCGCGCTGGATCATCCATTCGATCACGGTCTCGTGCGCGATGACGAACGCGCCCGCGACGCCGGCAGCCTTGCCGAGCGTGCCGACGTACACGAGGTTCGGCGAGCGCAGCGCGGCGGCCGCGAGCGCGCCGCGGCCCTGCGGGCCGAGCACGCCGAAGCCGTGCGCGTCGTCGACGACGAGCCACGCGCCGTGGCGTTCGGCCAGCGCGACGAGTTCGGCGAGCGGCGAGACGTCGCCGTCCATGCTGAACACGGTATCGCTGACGATCAGTTTCGTTTCGGCCTCCGACGCATCGAGCAGCGCGGCGAGCGCGGCCATGTCCGCATGCGGGTAGACCTGCACGGTCGCACGCGACAGCCGGATCCCGTCGATCAGCGACGCATGGTTCAGCGCGTCCGAGAAGATCGTCGCGTGTTTGCCGGTGAGGGCCGTCATCGCGGCGAGGTTCGCCATGTAGCCGGTGCTGAAGTACAACGCGCGCGGTGCATCGGAGAAGCCGCCCGCGAAGGCGGCGAGTTCGTCCTCCAGCGTCGCGTGCGCACGCGAATGGCCGCCGAGCAGATGCGAGCCGCCGCTGCCGGAGCCGTAGCGCTGCGCGCCTTCGGCGAACGCGGCGACGAGCGCGGGATGCGCGGCGAGGCCGAGGTAATCGTTGCTCGCGAAGCCGACGATGTCGCGACCGTCGACGCGCATGTGCGCGTCGCACGCGGTGTCGGCGGTGCGGCGCACGCGTCGCAGGCCCTGCGCGTCGAGTTCGGCGAGGCCGCGCTGCAGCGTGTCGAGCAGGGGCATGGTCGTTTCCGGTGAGGATTGCATCATCGCGCCACCTCCGCGAGCGTCGCGTCGAGCGTGTCGCGCGTGCGTTGCGCGAGCCACGCGATGTCGTCGTCGCTCATCACGTATGGCGGCATCAGGTATACGGTCGTGCCGATGGGGCGCAGCAGCAGTTCGCGTTCCAGCGCGCGTTCGAAGAAGCGCCGCGAGAAGCCGCGTGCCGCGTCGCCGTCGAGCGCGACGTCGAAGGCGAACAGCGTGCCGCGCTCGCGCAGGTGGCGCATTTGCGGGTGCGCATCGAGCGGCGCGAGCGCGGCGCGCATCGCGGCCGACTTGCGCGCGTTGCTCGCGAGCACGTCGTCGCGCGCGAACAGGTCGAGCGTCGCGACCGCCGCGCGGCACGCGAGCGGGTTGCCGGTGTACGAATGCGAATGCAGGAAGCCGCGCATCGTGTCGTCGTCGTAGAAGGCCGCGAACACGTCGTCGCGCGTGAGCACGAGCGACAGCGGCAGGTAGCCGCCGCTGATGCCCTTCGACAGGCACAGGAAATCGGGCCACACGCCGGCCTGCTCGCAGGCGAAGAAGGTGCCGGTGCGGCCGCAGCCGACCGCGATCTCGTCGGCGATCAGGTGCACGCCGAATTCGTCGCACAGCGCGCGCAGCCCGCGCACGTAGGACGGATCGTGCATCGCCATGCCGGCCGCGCATTGCACGAGCGGCTCGACGATCAGCGCGGCGATCCGGTCGGCGCGTTCGGCGAACAGGCGCCGCACGTCGTTGAGCGCGCGGCCCGCGACGTCGGCGGCCGTCTCGCCCGGCAGCGCGCCGCGCGCGTCGGGCGACGCGACCACGTGTGCATGGCGGATCAGCGGGTCGTACGCATCCTTGAACAGCGCGACGTCGGTCACGCCTAGCGCGCCGATGGTCTCGCCGTGATAGCTGTTCGCGACGCATACAAATTCGCGCTTGTCCGCGCGGCCGCGGTTGCGCCACGCGTGGAAGCTCATCTTCAGCGCGATCTCGACCGCCGACGCGCCGTCCGACGCGAAGAACGCATGGCCGAGCGTGCGCGCGGTGAGCGCGTGCAGCCGCTCCGCGAGCTCGATCGCCGGCTCGTGCGTGCAGCCGGCGAGCATCGCGTGCTCGAGCGTGTCGAGCTGGTCCTTCAGCGCCGCGTTGATGTCCGGGTTCGCATGGCCGAACAGGTTCACCCACCACGAGCTGATTGCGTCGAAGTAGCGGCGCCCGTCGCGGTCGTACAGCCACAGCCCCGCGCCGCGCGCGACGGGAATGAGCGGCAGGCGCTCGTGGTGCTTCATCTGGGTGCAGGGATGCCAGACCGCGCGCAGGCTGCGCGCGACCCAGTCGTCGGTGGCTGGCGTACTCAAGGCAACTCCGGGGATAAAACGGCGGCGGGCATCGAACGGGATACCGCGCGGCGACTGACGGAAAACGCGCTGAGATTAGCGTGTTCCGCCGCACGTTGCACTACCGGTTACAAACACCGCAAAGCCTTGCCGGACGGGAGTTCGGCGCAGATCCGGGGTGCTCGGGGCGGTACGCGCCAGATGCCCAGAAATGACCGCAGATGACGACGTTCGAGTGACACCCCCCGACAGAAAAAAATCACGGGCAGCCGGATGCCGGCGGCCGAAAAATCGGGGCGCGAAGCGCGACGCGACGCGCACGGTCGCAGGCGAATGGCGCGCGGACCCCGGCCCGGCCGCGGTTCAGGAAACGCCCGAAAACGACCCCGGAGGGCGTTGCGGGCCAGGCGCTGTTCGGCGGCTCATGCGGCCGCGTGAACGGGCGTGCGAACGCAGCTGCGGGCCGCGCGCGTTCATGAAACGGAGAAGGGAGAAGGGGGAGACGCGGGCAGGGCCCGCCCCGGAGCGCTGCGGCTCGCGCGTCAGCGCGAAGCCAGTGCGTGCGAGTCGGCGGTGCCGTCGTCGGCCGTCTGCGTGGCGTTCGCGTTCCACACGACGCGGTCGTTGACCGCATACAGCCGGCATGCGCCCGCACCCTGCTTCGAGCAGTTGTCGAGCGCGAGCGCCATCGGATCGTCGCCGCCTTCGGCCCACGACCATGCGCCTTCAGCGGACACGGCGAATGCACGGCTCGGATGCTGGTTCAGGAAGCGGCGGTAGCCTTCGCGGCCGGCCTCGTCGAGGAACGGCACCGCGTCGACCGCATCGATCGACGCATAGCCGGTCGCATTCGGTTCGTGCGGGTTGGCGACCGCGTAGCGCACCGAGGTCGGCAGGTTCAGTTCCGCGAGGAACGCATTCACGGCCGGCCACCACACGGGCACGCCGTCGCGGTCGACGATCAGCCGGTGCGCGTCGTCCTTGTAGCGGCCGAAATCGATGAACTGCGCCTGCGTGCCGTGCGACACGTATGCGTCGTGCATCTGCGCGACGAGCGCGGGCGTCCACACCGAATCGTTGTCGCCATACAGCCACAGAGAACGTACGGCGGTATGCGCGCCGTACTGGTCGAACGCATCGACGAGATTGCGCTGCCAGCCGTCGCAGAGATCCTGGCGCAGCCCGCCTGAGAAGTTGATGATGCCGCGCACGCCGGGCGCTGCTTCGGTGCCGTACGCGACCGACACGAGGCCGCCGTGCGACGTGCCCGCGACGACGATGCGCGACGCATCGATGTACGACTGGCGCGACATGTAGCGAACCGTCGCGTCGACGTCGGCGGCCTGCGTGAGCCCGTTCTTGCCGACGTTGCAGCCTTCCTGCTGGTACGAGCCACCCGACCCGGCGAAGCCCTGGCGGTTCGGGGCGATCACCGCATAGCCGCGGCGCACGAATTCGCGCGCGAACGCGAGCGGCCGGCTGCGCGGCTGCTGATGGAGGTCACCGGTGTTCTTGCCGTGGTTGAAGACGACGAGCGGGAAGGGGCCGGGGCCGTTCGGCTTGAACAGTGTGGCCTCGAGCATCACGGAGCCCGAGGCATCGGCCGGAATGCTGACGATTTGTTCGTTGAGGTTGGCGGCGACTTGCGGGAGGCCCGAATCGCCGTAATCGAAGCGCTCGGCGTGGGCGAGCGAGCCGCTGGCCGTGGCCGCGCCGGCGTGTGCGTTCGGCAGCGCACCGGCCTGAGCGGCCGACAGCGCACAGGCCGCCATCCATCCCACCAATACCTTGCTGAACGCCATTCGTAAGCCCTGCCATGCAACATGACCAATCTGAGGGCCATCCTAGCCCGACAAATTCCGGTTGTGCAATGCGGGAATTACCCGGCGTCTGACACAGCAACTATTTGTCAGCGTTCACTTACTTCGCCGTCGACATAGCGCCAGAAACCGCGCTCGTCGCGGGTGAACCGGCTCGTCTCGTGAAGCCGGTACGCCCGCCCGCCGACCTTGTAGCGGGCCACGAATTCGACCTCCGCGTGCCGTTCGTCGAGCGGCGCATGGCGCTTGATCGCGAGGCCGAGCCAGCGCGGCGCGTCGGGCGCATCCGGGTCCGCGTCGAGATCGGCCGGGCAGGTGCGCGCGTCCCAGGTCGCGCGCAGGTAGTCGGTTGCGCCGAGCACGTACGCGCTGTACCGCGAGCGCATCAACTCGAGCGCGGTCGGCGCGGCTTCGCCGCCGTCGATGAAGCGGCCGCAGCAGGCCGCATAGCGCGGTGCCGGGGCTTTGCCCGCAGGTGCGGGCGACGCGCCGCCGCACGGGCACGCGTCAGGTCGGTTCAAAATCATGCGAATCGTGAATTAACGACGTCGGGTTGTGATGTCGGCTCACCAGCTGAGCTCGACGCCGTCGTACTGGAAGAAACGGCCGTTGGACTGCGAAACGTCCGCGCCTGCTTCCGCGATCACGCGGCGCATGCCGGTCACGCTGGTTTCCGGATCGATCGCGGCCTGCGCGCCGCCCATGTCGGTGCGCACCCAGCCGGGATGCAGCGAGATGCAGGCGGCGTGGCGCGTCTGCAGCGACGCGATGCGCAGCACGTCGTTCAGCGCGGCCTTGCTCGCGCGGTACAGCCAGCCGGTCGTGCCGGTCGCCTCGGCGATGCTGCCCATCCGGCTCGAGACGACGGCCAGCACGCCGCGCGCGTCCTCGACGAGCGGCAGCAGGATCGGCAGCAACTGCATCGGCCCGCGCACGTTCGTATGCATCACCGCGTCGAAATCCCCGGCGTCGATGGTTTCGACGCCTTCGGTGCGCGGCCCGTACACACCCGATACGATCACCGCGGCGTCGAGCCGCTCGCCGTCGAGCTTCCAGCCGAGCGCCGCGATCTGTTCGGGCTGCGCGATGTCGAGCGCGTGCGCGTGCGCGCCGAGTGCGCGCAGCGCGGCGAGCGACGCGTCGTCGCGCGCGGTCGCGATCACGTTCCAGCCATCGCGCCGGTATTGCCGGACGAATTCGCGTCCGAGGCCGCGCGATGCGCCGACGATCAATACGGTTTTCATGTTCGCCGCTCCTTCGCAGTGCACCGCCGTCGCGGCAGTGTCGGTGTCAGATCAGTTCGATGCCTGTCGCGGCCGAGCGTGTGATGCGGGTTCGGCCGCAATGGCGCGGGCGCACGTTACTTCGCGTCGTCGCACGGCTTCAGCGTGTCGGCGACCGCCTGCGCGACGTCGTCGAGCCGCGCGGCATCCGCCGCGACCATGTCGTTGTCGGGCGCGTGCTGGCCCCGCGCGGTCAGCGCCGCGACGCAGCGCTTGTAGGTCGCATCGAGCGCGTCGAAGTTCGACACGGACATCCCGAGGTTGCGCATCCGCCCGTCGTGCACGCCGTATACGAGCCCGTGCACGGTGAGCGACTGGCCGCGCGCCCACGCGTCGTTGACGATCGTCGTGCGGCACACGTTGACGACCTGCTCGATCGAGTTCAGCTCGATCAGGCGGCGATAGCGCGCCTCGCCGACCGGCCATTCGTCGAGCAGCGCCGCGTGGCGCTCGCGCACGTCCTGCACGTGATGCAGCCAGTTGTCCGCGAGGCCGACGCGGCGGTTGTGGAGCGCCGCGTTCACGCCCGAGCAGCCGTAGTGGCCGACGACCATGATGTGCTTCACGCGCAGGATGTCGACCGCGAACTGGATCACCGACAGGCAGTTCAGGTCGCTATGGACGACGACGTTCGCGATGTTGCGGTGCACGAACACTTCGCCAGGCGGCAGGCCGATGATCTGGTTCGCGGGCACGCGCGAATCCGAACAGCCGATCCACAGATATTCCGGCGCCTGCTGGTCGGCGAGACGCGCGAAGAAGTCGGGATCGTCGGCGAGCTGGCGCTTGACCCAGGCGTCGTTGTTGTCGAACAGATGTGAAAGCGGATTGTCTTGGGTATTCATCGGTGTGGATTCCGTTGGCGGAAAGCGGGTCGATAACGGGTTCGATTCGATTGGATCCGGTCGCGTATCAGGCGGCGCGCTGCGCGTCGCCTGCATCGTCACCGGCGTCCGGCGTCGCGTCGAAGCGCGCGGGGTAACGCACGCTGAAGCGCAGCGACGCGTCGTACGGGAAAAAATCGGGCAACTCGCCCTGCAGCAGCTTGTCCTTGCTCGCCTGCCACAGCGCGGGTTCGAAAAAGTCCGCGTGATGCTTCATGAAGACTGCCCGCACGCGCGGGTCGCCGAGCAGGAACGGTCCGTAGGTTTCCGGAAAGATGTCGTGCGGGCCGACGGTATACCACGGCTCGCCGGACAGTTCGTCTTCCTCGTTGCGCGGCGGCGGCACACGCCGCACGTTGCAGTCGGTCAGGTATTCGATCTCGTCGTAGTCGTAGAACACGACGCGGCCGTGGCGCGTGACGCCGAAGTTCTTGTACAGCATGTCGCCCGGGAAGATGTTGGCCTTCATCAGCTCCTTCACCGCGTTGCCGTATTCCTTCACGCCGTGCTCGATGTCCGCGTCGGTGCCGTTCTGCAGGTACAGGTTGAGCGGCGTCATCCGGCGCTCGATGTACAAATGCTTGATCACGAGGTTGTCGTCCTCGTATTCGAGCAGCGACGGCACCTCCTTCTCCAGCTCGCGCACGAGCGCATGGTCGAGCCGCGACAGCGGCAGCGCGACGCTCGAATACTCGAGCGTGTCGGCCATCCGCCCGAGACGGTCGTGGCGCTTCACGAGCTGGTACTTCTCCATGATCTGCGCGCGCGTCGTTTCCTTCGGCGGCGGGAAGTGATCCTTGATGATCTTGAACACGTACGGGAACGACGGCAGCGTGAACACGAGCATCACGAGGCCCTTGATCCCGGGCGCGATGATGAAGCGGTCGCTCGAATGCGACAGATGGTGCAGCAGGTCGCGGTAGAACAGGTTCTTGCCCTGCTTCTGCAGGCCGACCGACGTGTAGATCTCGGCCTTCGGCTTGCCCGGCATGATCGTGCAGAGGAAGTCCACGTATGCGGACGGCACGCCCATGTCGACGAGGAAATACGAATGCGAGAAGCTGAAGATGATCTGCAGCAGGTCGCGGCGCAGCAGCACGGTGTCGAGCGCGAGCAGGCCCGGGCGCACGTGGCGGATCGGCACCGCGAACGGCAGCACGCGATCGGCGTTGATGATGCGGCCGACGATGTACGCGCTCTTGTTGCGGAAGAAGAGCGACGACAGCACGTGGATCTGGAAATTCGGCGCGGCGTCGAACTCGCCGAATTCGTCGGTGATCGCCTGCATCACGCAGCCGATGTCGCGCGTGAGATCCTCGAACGGTGGCTCGAGCTGGAAGTTCGTGACGATGCGCTCGAGCGTGGCCGCGAGCCCGTCGGTGCCCGGGTAGTACGCGCGATAGGTCGGCTTCGCGGCCGGCTCGTCGTTCTCGAGGTATTCGGTCGAGATCGCGGGGCGCACGAAGATGAAATCGTTGCTGAAATACGAGCGGTGCAGGATCTTGCAGCACACCGAATTGAAGAACGTCTCCGCGCACTCGGGCTGGCGGTGCGACGTGAGCAGGCCGATGTAGTGCAGCTTGATCTGCTGCCACACCTCGTCGTCGATGTTTTCCGCGTCGTATTCGTCCTCCAGCACCTCGACGCATTCCTGCACGCGATCGTCGTACGACGTGATCCGCTCGCGCGCCAGTCGCTGCAGGCCGTGCCAGTCGGTGCGCTCGTATAGCGTCTTGGCCTCGACGGCGGCTTCCCGGAAGATCCGGTAGTGGCGGTCGAAGTATTCGAGCATCGTCTGCGCGACGTCGAAACCGATCTGCGACGACAGCAGTTTGGGGAAGTGATTCATCGCGTGCAGGCTCGTTCGAGAGGGACTGTAAGCACTCGCCATTTTAGCGCCCAAGTCGGCGTTTCAATGACTTTCGGGGCCGGCACCAAGCACCGTCAATGCGCTGGTTGTTCGCCGTTACATGCCGTTCGGTGCATCTTCGCGTAAAGATACGGGTACGGAATCGATTCTGGCACGAACTTTTTTTGACCCTCCGGCGCCCGCAGGGCACGCGTTTCGCGCGACGGCGATAGAATCGACGCGAAGCCTGCCGCGGCCTGCCGCCCGCGCGCCTGCCCCGCATTCGCACTGGCATTTGCATTTGCCCTGATAACGACGAGACACAGCACCGATGAACGCACTGGAACACCAACTCGACTACCCCTTCGCCGACACGCTGCCCGCCGCGGGCGACACGTTCGAGGTCGCGCCCGGCGTGCGCTGGCTGCGCATGCCGCTGCCGTTTTCGCTGGACCACATCAACCTCTGGCTGCTGCGCGACGAGATCGACGGGCAGGCCGGCTGGACGATCGTCGACTGCGGGATCGCGTCGGACGCGATTCGTACGCACTGGGAACGGATTTTCGACACGCATCTCGACGGGCTGCCGGTGCTGCGCGTGCTCGTCACGCATTGCCATCCCGATCACTTCGGCCTCGCGAACTGGCTCTGCGAAGGCGGCGACAAGGGCCGCTGGAACGTGCGGCTGTGGATGACGCTCGGCGAATACATGTTCGGCTGCCTGATGGCGGCCGGCAACGGTTCGAACGCCGGCGGCGCGGCCGCGGCCGATCACTTCGCGCGCCACGGCCTGACGGACCCGGTCGCGCTGGAGAAACTGCGCAGCCGCCGAAGCTACTACTCGGACCTGGTGCCGGCCGTGCCGCCACGCTACCGGCGCCTGCGCGAAGGCGACGCGGTGAAGATCGGCGCGCGCACGTGGCGCGTCGTCACCGGCTACGGTCATTCACCTGAACATTGCGCGCTTCACAGTGAAGCGGACGGCGTGCTGATCTCCGGTGACATGGTGCTGCCGCGCATCTCGACCAACGTGTCCGTGTTCGACCTCGAACCGGAAGCCAACCCGCTCGCGCTGTATCTGGAATCGCTCGGCCGCTACGAGACGATGGAGCCCGATACGCTCGTGCTGCCGTCGCACGGCAAGCCGTTCCGCGGCGTGCGCACGCGCATCGCGCAACTGCGCTCGCATCACGACGCGCGGCTCGACGAAGTGCGCGTCGCCTGCGCGGAAAAGCCGTCGAGCGCGGCCGATATCGTGCCGATCATGTTCCGCCGCCGCGAGCTCGACATCCACCAGATGACCTTCGCGCTCGGCGAGGCGCTTGCGCACCTGAACCTGCTGTGGCTCGCAGGCGAGCTCGTGCGCGAGCAGGGCGACGACGGCGTGTTGCGCTTCCGTTCCGCACGCTGAGCGCGCGTCGTCGCCGTCACGCGACGGGTTCGTAACGCCACCCGTCGCGCTGCCATTGCATCGTGTGCGTCGGTGCGAGCGCCGCGAGAAACGCGGCGTCGTGCGACGCGACCACGAGCGCGCCGGGGAAGCCGGCCAGCGCGGCTTCGATCGCGCGCACCGATTCGAGATCGAGGTGATTGGTCGGCTCGTCGAGCAGCAGCAACTGCGCGGGCGTGCCGCGCCACAGCGCACACGCGAGCGCGGCCTTCAACCGTTCGCCGCCGCTCAGGCGGTGCGCCGGCTGCGTCGCGCGCGCGGCATCGAGCTGCAGCAGCGCGAGCCGGCTGCGCAGATCGCCTTCGGCGAGCGGCGTATCGAGGAGTCCCAACTGCTCGACGATCGAGCGTTCGGGATCGAGCAGCGCGAGCCGCTGATCGAGATACGCGGCGCTCACGTGCGTCGTGCACGTACCGGCGCGCGGTGCGAGTTCGCCGGCGAGCATGCGCAGCAGCGTCGATTTTCCGCAGCCGTTCGGGCCCGTCAGCGCGATGCGAACGGGGCCGCTGGCCGACCACGTGATCGCGTCCGTGCGGCCCGCGGTGCGCCACGGCAATTGCGCGCGCTCGAGCGCGAACAGTTGGCGGCGCGCGCCCACTTCCGTGCCCGGCAGCGACACGAGCACCGGCGCGTCGGCTTCGACGCGCGCGGCCGCTTCCTGCACGCGCGCATCGAGCGTCGCCTTGAATTCGCTCTGGTGACGGCGGACCGTCCCCATGATGCTGCGAGCCGCCCCCTTGCGGCTCTGTCGCGCCATCGACGACAGGTTGGCCGTCTTCGCATCGCGCAGCGAGCCGGCCGCGTGGCGCTGGATCGTGTCGTGTTCCTGTTCGAGCCGGCGCCGCACCCGCCCGCGCTCGGTGCGCGCATGCTCGAGCGCCGCCTGCGCGGCATCGTGCTCCGCGTCGCGTTGCGCGCGATACAACGCGTAGTTCCCGCCGTATGCGCGCACGCCGTGCGGCGTCAGCTCGACGATGCGTTGCACGTGCGCGAGCAACGCACGATCGTGGCTGACGGCGACGACACCGCCGCGCCAGCCGTCGAGCGCGCCGCGTAGCCATGCACGGCCCGATGCATCGAGGTGGTTGGTCGGTTCGTCGAGCACCAGCAGCCCGGCCTCCGACAGCAACGCGCCGATCAGCGCGACGCGGGCCATCTGGCCGCCGCTCAACGCATGCGCCGGCGTGTCGGCGCGCACGTCGTGCAGGCCGGCCCCGTCGAGCGCCGCGCGCAGCCGCTCGGCCAGGTCCCAGCGATCGCTGATCAGGTCGAAGTCGTGCGCCGTCGCGCGCCCGTCCGCGAGGCGCGCGAGGGCCGTGAGCGGCGCGTCGAGCCCGGCGATTTCCGCGACGGTCTGCGTGCCGGCCGGCGCGTCGTCGTGCTGCTGCGCGACGTAGACGACCGGCGTCTGCCGATCGATCGTGCCCGCGGTCGGCGTGCGCCGGCCCGCGATCAGTTGCGCAAGCAGGCTCTTGCCGACGCCATTGCGGCCGACGATGCCCGTCGGCGTGCGATCGATGGAAAGGTCGAGCGAATCGAACAGCGTGACGCCGTCGTCGAAGCGGAAAGAAACGTGATGAAGCGCGACGAGCGCGCCGGTTGGCGTGGCAGCAGCCATAAGCACCTCCGAAAATGCGTGAAACCCTTCGCGCGACGTGCGTGGCACGGCGGCGACAACATTTTTTGGAAGGCTTAGTTGTTCACTTTGGCTGGCGTCCGGTATGAGGAGTGAGCGCGCAGTGTAGCAAGCGCGACGCGCGGGCCGCAAGCGACGGGCGAGCGTGCCGTCGCTTGCGCGCCACGCGCGGTTACTGCACGACGACCGCCGCGAAGTTCTGACGACCGAACGGGCTGACGTGATAGCCGCTCACGTTCGCACGCGTGAGCGCGGCCGCGGTCGGGTAGCCGAGCGGAATCCACAGCGCCTGGTCGTGGATGATCTTCTGCGCGGATTCATACAGCTTTGCGCGCCTGGCCTGATCGGCGGTCGATTTGCCGTCGGCGATCAGCTTGTCGAGTTGCGCGTCGCAGAAGCGCGCGAAGTTGATGCCCGACTTCACCGCGTTGCAGCTGAACAGCGGCGACAGGTAGTTGTCCGGATCGCCGTTGTCGCCGGCCCAGCCCATGAACAGCATGTCATGCTGACCGAGCTTCGCCTGCTTGATCAGCTCGCCCCATTCGATCACCTTCACCTCGGCCTTCACGCCGATCTTCGCGAGGTCGGCCTGCAGCAGTTCCGCGCCGGCCTTCGGGTTCGGGTTCAGCACGCTGCCCGTCGGGCGCGTCCAGATCGTCGTCGAGAAGCCGTTCGGGAAACCGGCCTGCGCGAGCAACTGCTTCGCCTTCGCGGGATCGTACGCATATGGCGCGACGTCCTTTGCATAGCTCCACGTGTTCGGCGGATACGGGTTGTTCGCGGCCGTCGCCGTGTTGTCGAACACCACCTTCAGGTAGGTCGCGCGATCGAACGCGAGGTTCAGCGCCTCGCGCACCTTGTCGTTGTCGAGCGGCTTCTTCTGCGTGTTCAGCGCGACGAACGCGGTCATGAACGCGGGCGTCTGCACGACCTTCAGCGCGCTTTCGCCCTTGGCCGCGAGCACGTCCTGCGGCTTCGGCGACAACGCGATCTGGCATTCGCCGGCCTTCACCTTCTGCATGCGCACCGACGCGTCGGGCGTGATCGCGTAGATCAGCCGGTCGACCTTCGGCTTCGTGCCCCAGTAGGCCGGGTTCACGTCGTAGCGGATCAGCGCGTCCTTCGTGTAGCTCTTCAGCACGAACGGGCCGGTGCCGATCGGCTTCGCGTTCAGGTCGGCCTGCTTGCCGGCCTTCAGCAGCTGGTCCGCGTATTCGGCGGAGTAGATCGACGCGAAGCCCATCGTCAGGATCGGCACGAACGTCGCGTTCGGCTCGTTCAGCACGAACTTCACCGTGCTGTCGTCGACCTTCGTGACCGACTTCACGAGCTTCACGAGCCCCATCGATTGCGCGTGCGGGAAGCCGCTCGCGCCGGCTACCTTGTGCCACGGGTTCGCATCGTCGAGCATCCGCGAGAACGTGAACACGACGTCATCCGCGTTCAGCTGGCGGCCCGGCTTGAAGTAATCGGTGGTCTGGAATGCGACGTTCGGGCGCAGGTGGAACGTGTACGTGAGGCCGTCGGCGCTCGCTTCCCATTTGTCGGCGAGCGCGGGTACGACCTTCTTCGCGGCTTCGTCGTACGACACGAGCGTGTTGAAGATCACGTCGGCCGATGCGTTGGTCGTGACGAGCGAGTTGTACTGCACGACGTCGAAGCCGTCCGGGCTCGATTCCGTGCAGACGGTGAGCGGCTTGGCGGCGGCGAGGCCGGGGGCGGCGAGGGCGGCGGCGAGCGCGGCCGCGGCGAACAGCTTGACCTGCATGGGTTCTCCCACGTGACTTGTGATTTTTTGCCGGGTGTCGGAATGCGGGCGCGGCCTGGCAGCGGGCAGGGCCGGCGCGGCTGGCGGATAGCATACCGTCAAAGCGCGCCGCGCGTGATAAAGGGCGCCGGAACGCGGCGAGTTGAGCGAAAAACGGCTGCGTTCGCGACGGAATGCGTGTTGGGGCGGCGCAGCAGTGGGGAGGCGAGGCAGGTGCGGCAGTGAATGGCGGGCGGGCGGGGCTGTTGCGGGGAGACTGCAAATTGAGACGGGCCGGCGCGAATTTACCGGGGCGGCGGAAGGGAGAAGCGGAAGGATCGCCGCGTGCGATCCGTGATACGGCCGACAGAACGAAGCGGCGCACGCGGCGTTGGCACCGGACCGCGAGGCCGATGCCGTCCCGCCGCGGCGTGCACGGCGCGAGAGACGCTCCGGACACCCGATGCATCGATGCGCTCAGTGCGCGCCGGCCTTCGGCTTGCGCGGCGCCTTTTCGAACAGACGGTCGTAGAGCCAGCGCGGCAGCACGTGCAGCACCTTCGCGACGACGCCCATTTGCCATGGAATCACGCGGAACGCGTGCTGCCGGGCGATCGCGCGCGCGGCGCGGGCCGCGAAGCGGTCGGCGTCCATCAGGAACGGCATCCGGTACGGGTTGTGCGCGGTCATCGGCGTGCGGATGTAGCCGGGCGCGATCGTCACGACGCCGACGCCGGCCGGGCGCAGCTCGACGCGCAGCGCCTCGAGATACTTGATCGCGGCCGACTTGGACGCGCTGTACGCGCCGGAACCGGGCAGGCCGCGCACGCCGGCGACGCTCGCGACGCCGACCAGCGTGCCGTGGCGCGCGGCCGTCATCGGGCCGACGAACGGCTCGAACGTCGCGACCATCCCGTAATAGTTGATGTCCATCACGTTGCGGAACGTGGCGAGATCGCCCTGTCCCGTGACGGCGCCCTGGCTGATGCCCGCGTTCGCGATCACGACGTCGGGGCAGCCGTGCGCGGCGATGAACGACGCGGCGGCCGTGGCGAGCGCATCGGCGTCGCGCACGTCGGCGGAGTAGATGGAGACGGACAGCTTGGGAAAGCGTCGCGCGAACGCATCGAGGGCATCGGTGCGGCGCGCGACGAGTGCGAGCGTGGCGCCTTGGCGGGCGTATTCCTCGGCCATCGCGAGGCCGAGGCCGCTCGACGCGCCGGTGATGAAGACCTTCAGCGGAGTTGTCATGCCGGCGCGTGGGCGGGGATCAGAGCTTCTTGTCCTGAACCTGCTTCACGAGGTAATCGAGCACCTGCGCGGTACCCGGAATGCTGTTCGTGTAAGCCGGGCCCGTCTTGTACTTGCCCTGGACGATGACCGTCGGCACGCCGTCGATCGCGTAGTTCTTCAGCAGTTCGGCCGACTGCTTGACCTGGCCCTGCACGCTGAACGAGTTGTACGCGTCCATGAACTGCTTCTTGTCGACGCCTTGCGTCGCCAGGAAGTCGGCCTGCGCCTGCGGCGTCAGCAGGTAGTTCTTCTGCTTGTGGATCGCGTTGAAGATCGCCGGCGTGACCTTCTCCGAGATGCCGAGCGCCGACACCGCGTAGAACAGCTTCGAGTGCGGGACGAAATCGTCGCGGAAGGCGACCGGCACGCGCTTGAAGTCGATGTTGTTGCCCTGCTTCTTCACCCAGGCCTCGATCGTCGGCTCGAATTCGTAGCAGTGCGGGCAGCCGTACCAGAAGAACTCGATGACCTCGACCTTGCCGGCCGGCGCGGACACCGGCTGCGGCGACTTCATCACCTCGAAGTCCTTGCCGGACACGGGTGCGGCAGGCGTTGCCTGGGCGAAGCCGGCGGCGGCCAGTCCCAGGGACAGAAGGAGCGTGCTAAGCAGTTTTTTCATGTTGTAGACGTCGAATCAGTTGCTCGGGTTACGAAACGTAACGGGTTCTGCGTGGGCGCGGCCGGTTGCTTACTGCTTCGTGAAACGGATCACCGCCGTGTCGACACCTGCATCGGACAGGCGCTGACGGGCCGAGTTCATATCCTCGAATTTCGAGAACGGGCCGACACGCACGCGGAAATAGGTCACGCCGCTGACATCGCGCTTCGACACCTTCGACTCGAAGCCCTGGAAGCCCAGGCGCGCGCGCTGCTGCTCGGCATCGCCTTCCGTCTTGTACGCGCCGACCTGCAGGAAATAGCCGGTGTTCGCGTCGTTCGCGGTCGGCGGCTTCGCTGCCACGGAGGAGGTCGCGGACGGCGCCGGCTTCGGCGTGTTCGCGGCCTGTTGCTGTTGCTGCTGTTTCTGCGCGGCGGCCTGCTGCGCCTGCTTCTGCGCGGCGAAGCGCGCGAGGTCGTCCTCGCCGCCTTGCTGCTGTTGCTGCGCCTGCTGCGTCTTCTTCGGCGGCGGCGTGTTGTCGGCCGGCTTCGGCGCGACGGCGACGCCGTTGCCCGACGACGCATTGTTCGACGCTGTGGTGTTGCTCGAGCCGTTCGTGTTGCCCGACGGCGGCACTTCGACGATCTGCGGCTCGGGCAGCAGCCCGCCCTGGGTCTGGTTCGCGGCCTGGCCCGGTGCGGTATTGGGCGGCGC
This sequence comes from Burkholderia sp. AW49-1, assembly GCF_053427845.1. Taxonomy (NCBI): domain Bacteria; kingdom Pseudomonadati; phylum Pseudomonadota; class Betaproteobacteria; order Burkholderiales; family Burkholderiaceae; genus Burkholderia; species Burkholderia sp. AW49-1. The sequence continues at coordinate 73,526 of NZ_JBSAXF010000010.1, forward strand.
GGGCTGCGCGGCCTGCGGCACCGGCTGGCCGGGCGTCTTGCCCTGCAGCGCGCGGTTCGGGTCGAACTGCTGCGGCTGGCTCGCGCCGTTGTCGGCGGGCGGCGGCGCGACCTTCGACACGAACGGCGACGGCGAGCGCGTGATGTAGAGCGCCACCACCACCGCGATCGCGAGGCCGACGATCAGGCCCAGCACGATTCCAAGAAATGTCCCTCCGGCTTGTTTCGATTGCTTCGAAGTTCGGCGTGGTTGTGCCATTGCTTGAGTCACCTGCAAAAAGAATCGTGAAAAGGCCGCGGCGGGCATCCGACGGCGGCGCCCGCCGCGGCCATTCGCAGCCCGGTTCGGGCCGCTTACATCTTGGCGGGCGCAGACACGCCGAGCACCGCCAGACCATTCTCGAGCACCTGCCGGGTCGCGGCGAGGAGCGCGGCGCGCGCGTTGCGCGGCGCTTCGTCGTCGACCAGCACGCGCTCCGCATTGTAGAACGAGTGGAATTCACCAGCGAGATCGCGCAGGTAGAACGCGACCGCGTGCGGCGCCAGTTCGTTCGCCGCGTGCGTGAGCATGTCCGGATACTCTGCGAGCTTCTGCATCAGCGACACGGCCTGCGGGCTCGTGAGCTGCGACAGGTCGGCGCCGGGCAGCTGCGCCGCCTCGACGTTGTAGCGCGACTTCAGTTCGTTGAGCACCGAGCAGATCCGCGCATGCGCGTACTGGACGTAATAGACCGGGTTCTCGTCGTTCTGTTTCAGCGCGAGGTCGATGTCGAACACGAATTCGGTGTCGGCCTTGCGGGAGATCAGGAAGAAGCGGACCGCGTCGCGGCCGCGCGTGATGGTCGCCTCGTCGATCAGGTCGGGCGCCGCTTCCTGGCCCGGCGCCGCGCCGCCCGACCATTCAATCAGGTCACGGACCGTCACGTAGCTGCCCGCCCGCTTCGACAGCTTCACTTCCTGGCCGTCGCGCATCACGGTGACCATCTTGTGCAGCACGTAGTCGGGATAGCCCTTCGGAATGCCGACGTGCAGGCCCTGCAGGCCGGCGCGCACGCGCGCGATCGTGCCGTGGTGGTCCGAGCCCTGGATGTTGATCACCTTCGTGAAGCCGCGCTCCCATTTCGTCACGTGGTACGCGACGTCCGGCACGAAATACGTATACGTGCCGTCCGACTTGCGCATCACGCGATCCTTGTCGTCGCCTTCGTCGGTCGTGCGCAGCCACAGCGCGCCGTCCTGCTCGTAGGTCATGCCGGCCTTGATCAGCGCGTCGACCGTCTTCTCGACCCGGCCTTCGCTGTATAGCGACGACTCGAGGTAGTACTGGTCGAATTTCACGCCGAACGCCTGCAGGTCCATGTCCTGCTCGTGACGCAGGTACGCGACCGCGAACTTGCGGATTGCGTCGAGATCCTCGATGTCGCCCGCGCCGGTAACCGGCTCGCCGTCCTTCGCGGCCACCGTCTCGCGGTTCAGGTAGTCGCGTGCGATGTCGGCGATGTATTCGCCGTTGTATGCGGCTTCCGGCCAGCCCGCGTCGCCCGGCTTCAGGCCGCGCGCGCGCGCCTGCGTCGAGATCGCGAGGTTGCCGATCTGCACGCCGGCGTCGTTGTAGTAGAACTCGCGGTGCACCGCGTAGCCCTGGCTCGCGATCACGTTCGCGAGCACGTCGCCGAGCGCCGCCTGACGGCCGTGGCCGACGTGCAGCGGGCCGGTCGGGTTGGCCGACACGAATTCGAGCAGCACCTGCTTGCCCTTTTCGCGCTCCGACGTGCCGAACGCGCGGCCCTGGTCGAACACGGCGGCGATCACCGCCTGTTTCGCGGCGGCCGTCAGACGCAGGTTGATGAAGCCGGGGCCGGCGATTTCGGCCGCGTCGACGAGCCCTTGCGCGGCCGGCTGGGCCGTGAGGGCGGCGACGATCTTCTCGGCGAGCTGGCGCGGGTTCGTGCCGAGCGGCTTGGCGAGCTGCATCGCGACGTTGCACGCGACGTCGCCGTGCGCGGCGACCTTCGGGCGCTCCAGCGTGATGGCCGGGTTGACGAATGCCGCGTCGGCGCCTTTCAGTGCGTGTGCGACCTGCGTGACGCTATCCGCGAGCAGGGCTTCGAGGGTCTGTTTGTGAGCTGGCAGCATGCTGGTAGAAGGCTTCGTTGGTGGCGGCCGGAAACGCCGGCCGGCCGGCGCGCTTTTTAAGCGCGCGTTTCAGGGATCGCGGAATTTTAACAGGTGCTAATATGCCGCTCAGGCGCCCCGCGTCCGCGAGGCCGGACGCCGGCCTGCCGGTGTCCCCCAACCACGCCGCGCAGGCACAACAAGATGAAAAGGGAATTGTCATGATTACGTTCAAGAGCAAGGCGGCACAGGATCTCGACGTGCTGAAGGACTTCGCCGTATACGTGCTGGGCCTCGTCGGCAAGCAGCTGGGCGAACGCGGCGTCATTACGCACGACGAACTGGACCACGCGATCGCCAAGCTGGAAGGCGCCGTCGCGCAGGCGAAGCAGGAGCGCGCCGAGCACGCGGGCCATTTCCACGAGGACGAAGACGACCACGCGCACCACGAAGTGCCGCCGAGCCTGGCGCAGCGCGTTGCCCCGTTCCTCACGATGCTGCGCGAAGCGAAGGCCGGCGAGGCCGACGTGCACTGGGGCTTCTGAGCTTCGTTGCCCGGCCGACGCGGCCGCAAGCCTGGTCAGGCAATAAAAAGCCCGCGCGACGCGGGCTTTTTATTTGTCTGATCAAAAGGCGGCGAGGCCGCCCCGGTCACCCGTCGATCAGAGTTGCGGCGCGAGCGCGCGGCGCGCGTCGTCGAGCGACAGCGCCATGCGTCGCGCGTAGTCCTCGAGCTGATCCTGACCGATTTTCCCGACCGAGAAATACGTGCTGTCCGGGTGCGCGAGGTAGAAACCCGACACGCTGGCCGCCGGCAGCATCGCCAGCGAATCGGTCACGCTCATGCCGATCTCGTTCGCCTGCAGCACGTCGAACATGTCGCGCTTCACCAGGTGGTCGGGGCACGCCGGATAGCCGGGCGCCGGGCGGATGCCCGCGTACTTTTCGGCGATCAGCGCATCGTTGTCGAGCGTTTCGCCGCTCGCATAGCCCCACAGCTCGCGGCGCACGCGCGCGTGCATCGCCTCGGCGAACGCTTCCGCGAAGCGGTCGGCGAGCGCCTTCAGCATGATCGCGCTGTAGTCGTCGTGGTCGGCTTCGAATTGCTTTTCCTTCACGTCGACACCGAGCCCGGCCGTCACCGCGAACATCCCGATGTAGTCGGCGACGCCCGATTCCTTCGGCGCGATGAAGTCGGCGAGCGAGCGGTTCGGGCGCATCACGCCGTCGACCACCGGACGCACGCTCTGCTGGCGCAGGTTGCGCCACGTCATCAGCACTTCCGAGCGCGATTCGTCGGTGTAGATCTCGATGTCGTCGTCGTTGACCGTGTTCGCCGGCAGCAGCGAGATCACGCCGTTCGCGGTCAGCCAGCGGCCCTGGATCAGGCGCGCGAGCATCGATTTCGCGTCCGAGAACACGCGCCGCGCCGATTCGCCGACGATCTCGTCGTTCAGGATCGCCGGGTACGGGCCCGCGAGATCCCACGTCTGGAAGAACGGGCCCCAGTCGATGTAGTTCGCAAGCTCGTTCAGGTCGTAGTTCCTGAACACGCGACGGCCGATGAACTTCGGCTTCACGGGCTGGTAGCCCGCCCAGTCGATCTTCGTCTTGTTCGCGCGCGCTTCGGCGAGCGTGACCATCGGCTGCGCCTTGCGGTTCGCGTGCTGGTCGCGGATCCGTTCGTAGTCGGACTTCAGTTCGTCGAGGTACTTCGCCGCGCCTTCGTCCGACAGCAGGTTCGACGCGACCGACACCGAGCGCGAGGCGTCCGGCACGTAGACGACCGGGCCTTCGTAGTGCGGCGCGATCTTCACGGCCGTATGCACGCGCGAGGTCGTTGCGCCACCGATCAACAGCGGAATCTTCTTCACGCGGAAGTAGTCGTCGCGCTGCATCTCGGACGCGACGTACGCCATTTCCTCGAGGCTCGGCGTGATGAGACCCGACAGCCCGATGATGTCCGCGCCCTCGACCTTCGCCTTCGCGAGGATCTCGTTGCACGGGACCATCACGCCCATGTTGACCACTTCGAAGTTGTTGCACTGGAGCACGACCGACACGATGTTCTTGCCGATGTCGTGCACGTCGCCCTTCACGGTCGCGATGACGATCTTGCCCTTCGCACGCACGTCGCCGCCCGCTTCCGCGAGCAGGCGCTTCTCTTCCTCGATGAACGGGATCAGGTGCGCGACCGCCTGCTTCATCACGCGCGCCGATTTCACCACCTGCGGCAGGAACATCTTGCCCTGGCCGAACAGGTCGCCGACGATGTTCATCCCGTCCATCAGCGGGCCTTCGATCACGTTGATCGGGCGGCCGCCGGCCGCGGCGATCGCCGCGCGCGCTTCTTCCGTATCTTCGACGATGAAGTTCGTGATGCCGTGCACGAGCGCGTGCGCGAGGCGCTTCTCGACCGGCTGGTTGCGCCACTCGAGGTTCTCCTCCTTCTTCGCGGCGCCGGTCTTGAACTTGTCGGCGATCTCGAGCAGGCGGTCGGTGGAATCCGCGCGGCGGTTCAGGATCACGTCCTCGACGCGCTCGCGCAGTTCCGGGTCGAGATCGGCATACACGCCGAGCTGCCCCGCGTTCACGATGCCCATGTCCATGCCCGCCTGGATCGCGTGATACAGGAACACGGTGTGGATCGCCTCGCGCACCGGGTCGTTGCCGCGGAACGAGAACGACACGTTCGACACGCCGCCGCTCACCTTCGCGTACGGCAGGTTCTGCTTGATCCAGCGGGTCGCCTCGATGAAGTCGACCGCGTAGTTGTTGTGTTCCTCGATGCCGGTCGCGACCGCGAAGATGTTCGGGTCGAAGATGATGTCTTCCGGCGGGAAGCCGACTTCGTTCACGAGGAAGTCGTACGAGCGCTTGCAGATCTCGGTCTTGCGCTCGTAGGTGTCGGCCTGGCCCGTCTCGTCGAACGCCATCACGACTGCGGCCGCGCCGTAGCGGCGGATCAGGTTCGCGTGGTGGCGGAACGCTTCCTCGCCTTCCTTCAGCGAGATCGAGTTCACGATCGCCTTGCCCTGCACGCACTTGAGGCCCGCCTCGATGACTTCCCACTTCGACGAGTCGATCATGATCGGCACGCGCGCGATGTCCGGCTCGGATGCGATCAGGTTCAGGAAGCGCACCATCGCCGCCTTCGAATCGAGCATCGCCTCGTCCATGTTGATGTCGATCACCTGCGCGCCGTTCTCGACCTGCTGGCGCGCGACGGCGAGCGCCTCGTCGAACTGGCCGTTGAGGATCATCCGCGCGAATGCCTTCGAGCCGGTGACGTTGGTGCGTTCACCGACGTTGATGAAGAGCGTTCCGGACGTGACGTTGAACGGCTCGAGGCCGGCAAGGCGCATCATGTGATCGGTCATGGCGGTGCGAATTCGTGTGATGTAGGGCGGGCGTTGGGGCGGTCGGTCAGGCGGCGTCGCTGTACTGGCTCGGCCAGCGGCGCGGTTTCACGTCGGCGAGCGCTTTCGCGATCTCGGCGATGTGCTCGGGCGTCGTGCCGCAGCAGCCGCCCGCGAGGTTCACGAGCCCGGCCTGCGCGAATTCCTTCAGCAGGCCCGACGTGACGTCCGGCGTCTCGTCGAAGCCGGTGTCGCTCATCGGGTTCGGCAGGCCCGCGTTCGGGTAGCACGACACGTAGGTGTCGCACAGCTTCGCGAGCTCGGCGATGTACGGGCGCATCAGCGCCGCGCCGAGCGCGCAGTTCAGGCCGAACGTGAGCGGCTTCGCGTGACGCAGCGAATTCCAGAACGCCTCGACCGTCTGGCCCGACAGGATGCGGCCCGACGCGTCGGTCACGGTGCCCGAGATCATGATCGGCAGGCGCTCGCCGGTGTCCTCGAACAGTTCGTCGAGCGCGAAGAGCGCGGCCTTTGCATTCAGCGTGTCGAAGATCGTCTCGACGAGGAACAGGTCGACGCCGCCGTCGAGCAGCGCCTTCGCCTGCTGGTAATACGCAGCGCGCAGCTCGTCGAACGTGACGTTGCGCGCGCCCGGGTCGTTGACGTCCGGCGAGATGCTCGCCGTTTTCGGCGTCGGCCCGATCGCGCCAGCGACGAAGCGCGGTTTGTCGGGCGTGGTGTAGCGGACGGCGGATTCGCGCGCGAGCCGCGCCGATTCGACGTTCATCTCGACGACGAGATCTTCCATCCCGTAGTCGGCCTGCGCGACCGTCGTCGCGCCGAACGTGTTGGTTTCGACGATGTCCGCGCCGGCCGCGAAGTACTGGTCGTGGATCTCGCTGATGATCTGCGGCTGCGTGAGCGACAGCAGTTCGTTGTTGCCCTTGATGTCGCGCGGGAAATCCTTGAAACGCTCGCCGCGATACGCGGCCTCGTCGAGCTTGTAGCGCTGGATCATCGTGCCCATCGCGCCGTCGAGGATCAGGATGCGCGATTTCAGCAGCGCGGGCAGGTCGGCGCCGCGCGTGTAGGGCGCGTCGAGCGGGGCGGAAGCGGCGAGAGGGGTCGCGGACATGGCGGAAGAGCGGCGAAGACGGGAAAACCGTCATTGTAGCCGGTGCGCCGGGGCGCCGCCCGGCCCGCACCAACAAACGAAAACCCCCGCCCGGCGAACCGGACGGGGGCTTGGATCGGAGTGCTCGCGGCGCCGCTCGAACGCGGCGAATGGCCCGGCGATGCGCCGGGCCGCGGGTCGTCAGTGCAGGACGACGGGCATCATCATCAGACTGTCGAACTGTCCGAGGAATTCGTCCACTTCGTCGAGCGACGGTTCATCCTCGATCAGTTGCTTCACGTGTGCGCGGAATCGCTCGGCGAGCTCGCCGTCGATGAAGATCTCGCGCTGCGCGTTCTTGTCGACGATTTCGTATCCGCCGGCATTCATCAGATGGTGGCCGGCCTGCGGCGCGAATTCGACGACGCAGTAGTTGGGGCTGTTGTAGATCATTTGCATGGCGGCACTCCTCTTCGCAGTGGCATCTGGCCTTGTTGTCCCGTAGGTGGGGCAGGCCTTGCCGGTTTCAAGGGGCTTGCGCTGCACACCCCGTTCTCCCGTTTGCGTGGGGTGTATCGGTTAGAAGCCGATGACTATCAAACGTTTCTTATTTTGATCCGGTGCACCGAAATAGTTGTTAAAGAGTGTCATCGGCCATTTTGGCGAGAGCTTTAATCGGTCGAAATTGCCGATTGGTCGATCGTCATTGCACGGGCTGTGACGCAGCCGCTGGCCCGGGCGCCTGCTCGGCGGGCGGCGGCGCGGATTGTGCGGGCTCCATGGCCGGTGTGCTGGCGGGCGCGTTCGTTGCGCCATCGGCAGGCGCATCGGGCGGGGCGAGCCGGCCGTGCCACAGCAGCTCGATCTGCGAGCCGTTCGGTTCCGATTGTACGAGCCTCGCGGGCAGCCAGCCGAGCGACGGCGCGAGCCACATGTCGATGCGGCGCGTGTCGCCGTCGCGGCGCGGCAGCCGCATGAAGTGGCGGGCGCGGACGATGCCGGCCTGCGTCTGCACGTCCTCGTCGCCGATCACCGTGATCGGCCAGGTCTCGCCGTTGTTGTTGTCGATCACGAAGAACTGCTGCGTGACGCCCGGCTGGTAGGCGGACGGATTGCCGCGCACGAGCCCCGACAGCTGCATCAGCATGCTGAAGCGGTCCTGCACGCCGTCGGGCAGCGGTGCGTTGTTCGGCGTGCGCGTGAAGACGACCTGGCGGATCTCGCGGTTGAAGATCGCGATGTCCTCGGGCCGTTTGCCGCGCTTTTCGACATAGCGGTCGGGTGCGACGCCGAATGCGTCGATGCGGCCTTCGCTTCGGTAGCTGAACGGGCCGACGAACGGCACGGGCATGGACACCGACAGGTCGTAGGTGCGGCCGTCGGTGCGCCAGTGGATCGTGCCGATCATGTTCTGCATCCCGTTGTAGAACGTGTCGTACTGCAGGTCGCCGGGCGGCGGCGCCGCAAACTTCACGCCACTCGTCGCGGGGCCCGGCGTCGCGGCACCGCCGGTTTCGCCGGCCGATGCCGCCTGCGTGCCGGATGCGCTTGCCGCGCTGCTCGCAGCAGAGGCCGCGGAGGCGGCGGCCGGCGGCGGCTCGCCTTGCTCGGCCGTCTGAGTCGACGTGAGGACCGGCTCGGGCGACGGCGCGGGTTTCGCCGCAGGCTTCGGCGCGGCGGGGGCCGGCTTCGCCGGCGCCGGCTCGGCCGGTTGTTCGGCCGGCTTCGGCGCGGGCTGGCGCTCGATCGGCCGCGGCTTCAGCAGCTCGATCTGCACCGGTATCTCGGCGGGCGCGGGCGGCGTGAATGCGTCGCGGTTGTGCGTCAGCCACAACGCCGCAAGCGCGTGCAGCACCAGCACGACGACGAGCGCGACGCCCACGCGCAGCCAGTGGCGGGGCAGGGCGTGACGAGGACGGGTGTCGGCAGGCGGCATCGGCGAAACGGAACAGGGTTGGGGCGGTCGCGGCGCGCGGCGCGCGTCACAGCCATCGGACCGCCGGGTGCGCCGCGCGTTCGCGGTACATCGCGCGATGTGTCGCACACCCGGCGTGTCAGGCGTCGCGTGCGTCCGGACTATAGCCGAGTTCGTAAGACAGTTTCTGCGCGCATGCACGCAGCGCGGTGTCCATCTCGCCGCCCCACGCGATGTCGAACGTGCCTTCCTGGCCGAGCGCGACGATCGCGAGCGCGAGTTCGCCGACCGCATCGAACACCGGCATGCAGAACGCATGGATCGTCGGCAGCAGCATCCCTTCGACGCGCGCGGCCTGATGCGCGCGCACGTCGGCGAGCACTGCCTCGACCTCGTCGAGCGTGCGCGGGCCGCCGTGATGCGGCGAGCGGCGCGTATCGGCGAGCTCGCGCTCGAGCATCGCCGTGGTCTTGCTGCGCGGCAGGTACGCGGCGAACAGCAGGCCCGTCGCGGAGCCGAGCAGCGGCATCACGTCGCCGAGCTTCAGCGACGCCTTCGCGGGGTGGCTCGATTCCATCCAGTGCACGATCGTCGGCCCCTGGTTGCCCCATACCGCGATGCCGACGGTTTGGTCGACGCGGTCGCGCAGCTCGGTCAGCGCGATCCGCGCGAGCTTCACGCCGTCGACGCGCGCGAGCCGCGCGAGCCCCATCTGCAGCGCGAAGCCGCCGAGTTCGTAGCGGCCCGACACGGGATCCTGCGACACGACGCCGAGCCGCGAGAAGCTGACCAGATAGCGGTGCGCCTTCGCCGGGCTCATGCCCGCGCGCTGCGCGAGATCGCGCAGCATCATCGCGCGCGGCTCGCTCGTCAGCACGTCGAGCAGGCGGAAGCCGACCTCGATCGACTGGATGCCGGAGCGGACTTTCTCGCCGCCTTCGCCGTGCTCGCCGGAGCCGGTGTCGTCGGTGTCGGAATCGGCGAGATCGTCGTCGGGAAGCGGGCTGGCGGGCATGGGCAACGGGGCGCGACAAGGCGGCAAGGGTCGGGACGAAAACGGCGCGCACGATCGTGGCGCGCCGCACGGATTCACCATCGTAAAATAGATTCCCTCCATCGTCACTACAACGGCAGATACCCCATGAAACTTGCATCGCTGAAGGACGGCACGCGCGACGGCCAGCTGATCGTCGTGTCGCGCGACCTGCACACCGCGGCGATCGCCGATGCGATCGCACCGACGCTGCAGCGCGTCCTCGACGACTGGGCGTTCTACGCGCCGCAGCTGCGCGATCTGTACGACGCGCTGAACCACGGCCGCGCGCGCAACGCGTTCGCGTTCGACCCGGCGAACTGCATGGCGCCGCTGCCGCGCGCGTTCCAGTGGGCCGACGGCTCCGCGTACGTGAACCACGTCGAGCTCGTGCGCCGCGCGCGCGGCGCCGAGATGCCGCCTGAGTTCTGGACCGATCCGCTGATGTACCAGGGCGGCAGCGACGATTTCCTCGGCGCGCGCGACGACATCGTGTGCCCGTCCGAGGAATGGGGCATCGACTTCGAGGCCGAGGTCGCGGTGATCACCGGCGACGTGCCGATGAGCGCCTCGCCCGACGACGCGCTGAAGGCCGTGCGGCTCGTCACGCTCGTGAACGACGTGTCGCTGCGCAACCTGATTCCGGCCGAACTCGCGAAGGGCTTCGGCTTCTTCCAGAGCAAGCCTGCCACCGCGTTCGCACCGGTCGCGGTGACGCTCGACGAGCTCGGCGACGATTGGCGCGAGGGCCGCGTGCACCGGCCGATGATCGTCCACTGGAACGGCAGGAAGGTCGGCCAGCCCGACGCGGGCACCGACATGGTGTTCCACTTCGGCCAGCTGATCGCGCATGCGGCGAAGACGCGCAACCTGCGTGCCGGCTCGATCGTCGGCTCGGGCACGGTGTCGAACAAGGACGCGAAGCGCGGCTACTGCTGTATCGCCGAGAAGCGCTGCCTCGAGACGATCGAGCACGGCGCGCCGCAGACCGAATTCATGCGCTACGGCGATACCGTGCGCATCGAGATGTTCGACGCGGCCGGCAAGTCGATCTTCGGTGCGATCGAGCAGGCGGTCGCGCCGCCCGACGGCGCGGCCTGACGTCTGCGCGAAACCCGGCACGGCCCGCGCGCCGGGTTTCGCCTGATGTTTGCCCGCGCGGGCTTGGCTACACTCGATTCAGGCGTTTCAGCATTTCAAGAACCCGGGAGCTGCGCATGACCGATCTCGCCGCGTATGGCGGTTACGAAGCATTGAAGGTGACGCGTCGCGATCATGGCGTGCTCGACATCGTGATGAGCGGCGAGGGCGCGAACCGCAGCGGCCTGGCGACCGCGAACGAGCGCATGCATCGCGAGCTCGCCGACATCTGGCGCGACGTCGACCGCGATCCCGACACGCGCGTTGCGGTGATCCGCGGCGAGGGCAAGGGCTTTTCGGCGGGCGGCGATCTCGCGCTCGTCGAGGCGATGGCGAACGACTTCGACGTGCGCGCCCGCGTGTGGCGCGAGGCGCGCGACCTCGTCTACAACGTGATCAACTGCAGCAAGCCGATCGTGTCCGCGATGCACGGCCCGGCCGTCGGCGCGGGGCTCGTGGCCGGGCTGCTCGCCGACATCTCGATCGCCGCGAAGGATGCGCGCATCATCGATGGCCATACGCGGCTCGGCGTCGCGGCCGGCGATCATGCGGCGATCGTGTGGCCGCTGTTGTGCGGGATGGCGAAGGCGAAGTACTACCTGTTGCTGTGCGAAGCGGTGAGCGGCGAGGAGGCCGAGCGGATCGGCCTCGTGTCGCTCGCGGTCGAGCCGGCCGACCTGCTGCCGAAGGCGTACGAGGTCGCGGAGCGGCTCGCGCACGGATCGCAGTCGGCGATCCGCTGGACCAAGTACGCGCTGAACAACTGGCTGCGCAGCGCCGGGCCGACCTTCGATACGTCGCTCGCGCTCGAATTCATGGGCTTCTCGGGGCCCGACGTGCAGGAAGGCATCCGCTCGCTGCGCGAGCGGCGCCCGCCCGACTTCCCCGGCGACGCACCGTTCTGACGCGCGTTATGATCGGATCAGGATCAAGGGCGGCCGCGCGACTCGTGCCGGCCGCATCGCCCACCCAGTCAACCAGGATGCCCGTATGACGACCGATGCCTCCGGCTCCAATCCTTTCGCCGGCTTTGCCGGTTTCAAGCCTGCCGACATGCTCGACCGGATGTGGGACATGATGCGGATGTCGCCGTTCGGCGGGATGGCGCCGTTTCCCGGCGCCGCGTCGGGGCTGCCGCCGTCGCTGTCGAGCATGTCCGACATGATGGCGCCGCTCACGAGCGTCGAGGAGCTCGACAAGCGGATCACCGATCTGCGCGCGGTCGAGCAGTGGCTCAAGCTCAATCTCGGCATGCTGCAGTCCGCGATCCAGGCGCTCGAGGTGCAGCGCGCCACGCTCGCGACGCTGCGCGCGTTCGGCGCGTTCGCGCAAAGCTCGATGTCGGCGGCCGAGGAGGCGGCGGTCGCGGCCGCGCAAGCGGCATCCGCGCCGCGCGCCGATGCGCCTCAAGCACCGGATGCCGCAGCCGCGGCTGACGCACCGCCGGCAGGCGACGCCGCGCAGCAGGCGTTCGATCCGGCCGGCTGGTGGAACCTGCTGCAGGCGCAGTTCAACCAGCTCGCGAGCCTCGCGATGACGCAGCCGGGCGCGCAGCCCGCGGAGGCTGGCGCCGCACCGTCGGGGCAGGCCGCATCGACGGCGCGGGCGGAGCCGCCCGCACCGGCCGCGGCCGCCGCGCCGCGCAAGCCGGCCGCGAAGCGTGCGAAGCCGGCCGGCTCGGCCGCGGCGCGCGCGGCGGCCGCCTCGTCGCCCGAAACGCGTCCGCCGAAGCGCTCGACGTGACGCGAACCGGATAGCAGTTCGATCATGCGGCTCGCGCTCGTGCTGATGGGGGGCGGCGCACGTGCCGCCTATCAGGTCGGCGTGCTGAAGGCGCTGGCCGAGATCGCGCGCGAGGCCGATCCGAACCGGCACACCGTGCCGTTCACGGTTGTCTGCGGCTCGTCGGCCGGCGCGATCAACGCGACGTCGATCGCGAGCCACGCGGACGACTTTTCGCACGGCGTGCGCCGTCTGCTCGAATTCTGGGAGCCGCTGCGCGCGGACTACGTGTATCGCACCGACTGGCTCGGCATCGCGGCGGCGGGCGCACGCTGGCTCGCGACGATGACCTTCGGCTGGGCGGCGCGCCGCTCGCCGCGCGGGCTGCTCGACAACGCGCCGCTCGCGCACTTGCTGCAGCGCGAGCTGAGCTTTCACCGAATCGAGCAGATGCTCGAGAGCAGGGTCCTGCACGCGCTCTCGGTGACGGCGCTCAGCTATTCGAGCGGCCGGCACCTGACGTTCTACCAGGCCGCCGAGCCGATCCAGTCATGGCGGCGTGCGCAGCGCACTGCGCGGCTCGTCGACCTGTCGGCATCGCACCTGCTTGCGTCGTCGGCCATTCCGTTCGTGTTTCCGGCCGTGCCGCTCGTGCTCGACGGCCAGATCGAATATTTCGGCGACGGGTCGATCCGGCAGGTCGCGCCACTGTCGCCGGCGATCCACTTCGGCGCGAACCGGATCGTCGTCGTCGGCGCGGCCGACCCGCGGCCGGAGATTCCGGCCGCGAACGGCTCGGGACGGGTGCGCGGCTACCCGACGCTCGCGCAGATCGGCCAGCAGGTGCTCGCGAGCGTGTTTCTCGACTCGATCGGCTCGGACATCGAGCGGATCGAGCACATCAATCAAATGATCGAGCACCTGCCGCACCAGGTCGAAGTGGACAGTGGCTGGCGGCACGTCGACGTGCTCGCGATCGCGCCGTCCGAGCGTATCGAGCTGATCGCCGCAAAACACCTGAAGCAGATGCCGGCGACGATGCGCGGGCTGCTCGGCGCGATCGGCGGCAGCCAGCCGGCCGGCGCGTCGTTCGCGAGCTACCTGCTGTTCGAGGAGGCCTTCACGCGCGAGCTGATCGAGCTGGGCTATCGCGATGGGCGCGCGCAGCGCGACACGCTGGTGAACTGGATCGCGGGGGCCGACGGCGGCAGCGCGCCGGCATCCGGCATGCCGCCGGAGAGCGGCCGCGCGACCGGAATTCGGGTCTGACGCGAGCGGGGCAGGGCCGAAACCGATGAACCTTACATCTCGGTTGCGTTTTCGCGACGGCCGCCCCGCGACCGATCGCCGCACCGTCGTTGGCGGCGCGCGACCGGTTCCACGTCTCGGAACCGTCATGCGCGCGTGCTATCATGGCCGCCGCCGTATACACCATATCGAGCAGCCCGCCGGTCCGGCGGTCGCACGGGAACCCTTCCGGGAACCGCGCGGCGCCGGGCGGGCTCGCCACCGAGCCGGCCTGCGCCGGCCCCCACATCAGGCACGCGCGGCCGGTTCCGTTCGAGCGGAGCGGGGTCGCGGCGTGCTTCAAGGCGGCGGCGCGGCCGCCCGGCTACCGGCGCGGAATCTGCGTCCGGCGGCTGGATACACGCGTAAAATTAAAGTCTTGGCTGCAAAAGGCGCGCTAGCGCGCCGACGCGGCAACAGTCACGTTTAGAGAAGTCGCATTGCGCAGAACAGGGGTGGGACCATCATGAACACCATGCTTTATCCGGAACTTTACAGGTCGCTCGAAGCTGTCCGCTGGGACATGGAGAAGGACATTCCGTGGGACAAGTTCGACGCTTCGCTGCTCACCGACGAGCAGGCGAAGACGATCAAGATGAACGCGATCACCGAATGGTCGGCGCTGCCCGCGACGGAGATGTTCCTGCGCGACAACCAGCACGACAGCGACTTTTCCGCGTTCATGAGCGTGTGGTTCTTCGAGGAGCAGAAGCATTCGCTCGTGCTGATGGAATACCTGCGCCGCTTCCGGCCGGAAATGGTGCCGACCGAAGAGGAACTGCACGCGGTGCGCTTCGAGTTCGATCCGGCGCCGCCGCTCGAGACGCTGATGCTGCACTTCTGCGGCGAGATTCGCCTGAACCACTGGTATCGCTGCGCGGCCGACTGGCACACCGAGCCGGTCATCAAGCACATCTACGAAACGATTTCGCGCGATGAAGCGCGCCATGGCGGTGCATACCTGCGCTACATGAAGAAGGCGCTGAACAATTGCGGCGACGTCGCGCGCGCGGCGTTCGCGAAAATCGGCGTGTTGATGGCGTCGGCGCGCCGCACCGAGAAGCCGCTGCACCCGACCAACCTGCACGTGAACCAGGCCCTGTTCCCGCGCGACACCGTGCAGTCGCGCCTGCCCGATCCGGAATGGCTCGAGCGCTGGCTCGACGAGCAGATTCGCTTCGACGGCGAGTGGGAAAAGAAGGTCGTCGAGCGGATCCTGCATAACCTGTCGATCCTGTTCGAGCGCACCTTCGCGACCGCCCAGGAGCTGAACCGCTACCGCAAGGAAGTCACCGGCCGCCTGCAGTCCGAAAGCGGCCCGTCGTCGGCCGCGCAACCGGCCTGAGGCCGCGCGGCATCGCAGCCGGCGTGAAGCGCCGCCGGTCGCGATCGCCGCACTGTATTCCCGCATGAAGCCCGCCCGGCCATCCGGCGGGCTTTTTGTCTGGCGCCGCCGTGTTCCGTCGCGACGTGCACCGCGCGCCGCTCACGCCATCCGAAATTCATCATGTCCGCTACCTTCGAACGCAAGCTGATCACCCGCGACGCCCTCGTTGCCCTGCGCGCTTCGCTGCCGTCGCCCGTCGTGTTCACGAACGGCGTGTTCGACATCCTGCACCGTGGCCACGTCACGTATCTCGCCGATGCGAAGGCGCTCGGCGCGTGCCTGATCGTCGGCGTGAACAGCGATGCGTCGGTGCGCATGCTCGGCAAGGGTGACGACCGTCCGATCAACCGCGAGGAAGACCGGATGGCGTTGCTCGCGGCGCTGGAAAGCGTCGACTGGGTCGTGAAATTCGAGGAAAAGACGCCGGTGTCGCTGATCGAGGCCGTCCGTCCGGACGTCCTCGTGAAGGGCGGCGACTACGACATGGACGCGCTGCCGGAATCGGCCATCGTGCGCGGCTGGGGCGGGCGTGCGCTCGCGATTCCGTTCGAGCACGATCGCTCGACCACCGCGCTGCTGAAGAAGGTGCGCGCGCAGCAGTCCTGATGCGGGCTCCGCGCCGTCAGGGCGCGGATGCCGCGAGCGGCTCGGCCGTTACGGCCGGCGCGCCGATCGGACCGCCGATCACGGGCTGATCGCTCGCCTGCGCGAGCGGCATTGCATGCAACGCATCGGGCCGAACCTGCCGGGACAGCACGCCCGGTTCGCGCGGGCCGGCCGCCGGCAGCGGCCCGAACACGCCGCGCACGGCGACGAACGCAAGCAGGTTCGCGAGAATGAGAACAGCGATCAGCCAGCGCAGCATCGTCGACACTCCTCGTCGTGGTTCAGTCGTTCAACCGTTCGGTCGGGCCGGCCGCACGGCACGCGCGGTCGTTGCCGCCGGCGATCGTGCGCATCGGGCGGGCCCCGCATGCATGTGCGGCCGGCTGTCTGCACGGGCGCACGCGCCGGCGCCCGTTTTCCATCCCCACCGTGACGAAGTCCACACTCGGGCCTCCGTCGACGTGGCCGGCGCAATGCCGACCGGTTTTTCGTCAATTCTGCGCCGCCGCTTCCGCGGCGATCAACGCAAGCCCCGACAGAATCAGCGCGTCGTGCCGCGTATGCGGCAGTGTCAGCGCGCGCGCGACGTCGTCCGCCGCACCGCCTGCCAGCACGAGTCGCACGGGTGCCTGCCACGCATCGGCGAGATCGCGCCATGCGCGCTCGATCAGCCCCGCTTGCGCGTAGAGGCAGCCCGCCGACAGCGAGCGCGGCGTATCGACCTGGAACGGCTCGGCCTGCGTGCCCGCGAGCAGCCCGCTCGCGATGTCGGTGGTCAGCGTCGGCAACTGCGCGGTGTGCGTGCCGAGCGCGCGCATCATCAGTGCCCAGCCCGGCGCGATCAGCCCGCCGGTGAAACGGCCGTCCGCGCGCAACGCTTCGAGGGTCGTCGCGGTGCCGAACGTCGCGATCAGCAGATGCTCGCCCGGAAACGCCGCCCGTGCCCCGATCAGACCGGCCCAGCGATCGCTGCCGAGCTGCTCGGGCGTCGTATAGCCGTTCGTCACGCCGCATTGCGCGGGCCGCGAGCGGATCGTCGTGCGCGCCAGGCCCGGCCAACGGGCATCGAGCAGCGCGTCGAGCCGCGCGGCCACGTCGGCGCCCGCGACGTTCGAGATCCATGCGCCGCGCGGACGCGGCAGGGCCGACCAGTCGGGATCGGCACCGCCGTCGCGCGTATGGCCGAACGCGCCGGTGTCGACGAGCGTGCGCTGCGCGTCGGCGAGCGCCCACTTGATCCGGCTGTTGCCGGCGTCGATCAGCAGATGCGGTTCGTTCATTGCGCTTCGCGCAGCGATACGTCGCCGGCCGCGATCGCCTGGATGCCGTCGGGCGTGTCGAGCAGCAGCTGGCCGGTCGCGTCGATGCCCGTCGCGATGCCGCGCACGCGTTCGACGCCCTGTTCGAGCAGCACGACTTCGCGCCCCGCGTATGCGTGCAGCGCGTGCCAGCGCGGCAGGAACGGCGCGAGCCCGTCGGTGCCGAACTGCGCGAGTGCGGGCGTGAGCGCGTTCAGCGCCGCGGCGAGCGTATCGGTGAGGTTCGCCGATGCGCACGCGGCCGACAGCGCCGCCGGCGGCAGCCCGCTCGCGAGCGTCGCTTCGCGCGCGCGCAGCGCATCGACCTGCGCGGCGACGGCTTCCGCGCCGCGCACGTTGATGCCGAAGCCGATCACGACGGCGGTCGCGTCGGCGGTGGTCCAGACGGTTTCGATCAGGATCCCGGCAAGCTTGCCGACGATGCGCGACGTGCCGTCGCCGGCGGTCGTCAGCAGCAGGTCGTTCGGCCATTTGAGCGCGACGCGCGTGCGGGCGTCGAGCGGCAGCGTGGCGAGCCCTTCCGCGAGCGCGACGCCGATCGCGATGCTGAGGCCGCCGAGCGCGTCGACGGGGCGCGGCACGATGCAGCCGACCGAGCACAGCAGCGCGTTGCCGGGCTGCGCGAACCAGGGACGGCCTTGCCGGCCGCGGCCCGCCGTCTGCTCGAACGCGACGCGCACGAGCGGCGCGGGCAGCGCGTTCGCGGTGCGCGGCAGCGCCTTGAGGCGCGTCGCGACGTCGGCGTTGGTCGAGCCGGTGGCGGCGACGATGTCGAGCGGCCACGCGCGCGGCGCGGCGTCCAGGTGGGCCTCGAGCCGGTTGCGCGCGATGTGCGCGTCGCCGGAATCGGGCGCGTCGGAGGAGGTGGGGGCGTTCATGGCGCCTATTGTAGCGACAGGGGGCCGTGCGTGACGGGCGGCGCGCACGACGGGCGAGGCCGGGGCGGCGGCCCGCACGCGACCTGCGCAAAGCCGCCGCCCGCGCGGCTTGATGCTTCTCGAGCTGCACCAGCGCTTTGACGCCCCCTTCGGACGTTTTCGCGGGCAAGCAGCGTCCTGCCCTTCAGGGCCGGCGTGGCGGGCCGATTCCCGTTGCGGGCGGTCGATGCGCGGGGCGTCAGCTCGCTCCGCCGCCGCGCGTTCGTGCCTGCGCGGCCGACGCACCGTCACGGCGCGACGACCGGATGCTTCAACGCATGCGCGGTCTCGATCCACTGCGCGTGGAACTCGTCCGCGTCGGGCTTGAGCCCCAGCTCGCCGTTGCGATACGCCATCGCGAGGGTCTGCACGGCCTCCGGCAGCTCATGTTCCGCGGCACGGCGATACAGCGCGAGCGCGCGCGCTTCGTCGCGCGGCACGCCGCTGCCTTCGCGGTACGCGTTCGCGAGCATGAAGTCCGCGGCCGGGATGTCCGCGCGCGACGCGATCCCGAACCAGTGCGCGGCCTGCACCGGGTCGGCTGCGATGCCGTAGCCGCTGCGATAGATCAGCCCGAGGTAATACGCGGCGGCCGGATCGCCGTGGCCGGCCGCTTCGCCGAGCAGCGTGCGGGCGCGTGCGTAGTCCTTCGGGAGGTCGCCGCTGCCGAGCAACAGCGCCTTGCCGAGCGCCAGCTGCGCACGCCGCGCGGCCGGCGTGTCGGCTTTCGGGTCCGCCTGCGCGGCGGTTTCGAGCCAGCCGCGTCCCTCGTCGCGCAGCCCCGGCTCGCGCGCATCGACGAGCGCGATGCCGAGCGCCGCCTGCGCGTCGCCCGAGCCGCGCCGCGCGAGGGTGCGCAATTGCGCGAGCGCGTGAGGCTCGACGGCCTGCGCGACCATCGCCTGCCATTCGTCGAGCTGCGCGGCGCTCGGCGCGGGGCCGGCGGCGCGCCAGCCCGTCGCCGCGACGACGGCCGCAACGGTCACGGCCGCCGCCGCGAGCAGCGCGGCCGGCGGGAGTTTCGCGCGCAGCAGGCGCCGCGCGGCGGCGGCGAAGCCGGCCTCGGCGGGCCGCATCGCCCGGATCGGTTGCATCGCAGGTCTCGTGGTCATTGCGTGAGGTCGATCTCGTAGATGGCGAGGTTCTTGCCCGAGCCGTCGTCGGCCGCGACCTGCGTGAGGCCGGTCAGGCCGGCTGCCGCCGCGTCGCCGAGCCGGTTCGGCGCGGACGTGAACTGCACGTGCGCGACCGAGCCCGCCAGCTTCGTGAAGCGCCAGCTGCGCTGCGCGCCGTCCGCCGCGCGCGTGATCGCGCCGCGCTTCTTGATGAACGCGATCAGCACGTCGCGGTTCGCGTCGGGCGACGCGAAGATCGTCTTGCTGCCGTCGAGGCCCGGGAAGTTGCCGCCGCCGCTCGCGCGGTAGTTGTTGGTCGCGACGATGAACTGCGCGTTCGGGTCGATCGGCGCGCCCTTGTACGTCAGGTTCCTGATCCGGCTGCCGACCGGCTGCGTGACGTCGATCTCGTACGCCAGATCCGCTGACGTGAACATGTCGAAGTTGTAGCCGGGGAAGCTGCTGACGAGCGGCTGCACGGTCGCCTTGGTCGGATCGATCGTGTTGAAGCGCTTCGCGGCCGTCTCGAGCCAGTTCTTCACGTCGCTGCCGCTCACCTTCACCGCGTACACGGTGTTCGGATACAGGTACAGGTCGGCCGCGTTGTTGATCGCGAGGGCGCCGGGCGCGACGTCCGTGTAGTCGCTGCCGCCGCCGAAGCCGCTCTTGAACGGCGCGCTGACCGACAGCACCGGCAGCGACGCGTATTGCGGCAGGTTCGCCTGCACGTAGGTCTTCACGTAATCGGCCTGCGCCTCGTTGACGATCTGGATCGCGCCCGGATCGCCGACGTCCGCGAAGTACGAGTTCATCCGGTAGTCGGTCGAGCCGATCGGCGTCTTCACGTAGTCGATCGTCGCCTGGTGTTCGGCGGCGATCGCGGCGGACACCGACGGATCGGCGGCGACGTAGCTCTTGTCCGCGTTCTGGATCGGCCGCGCCTCGACTGTCGTCTGCGACTTGTCGACGCTCCACGTCTTGCCGTCGAACGTCAGGCCGAGCTTGATCACGCCGAGATGCTTGCCCCAGTAGTTGGCCATCACGGTCGGCACGCCGTTGACGGTGCCCTTCGCCTTGTCGACGCCCGGCAGGTTGAACTGCGCCACGGTGCTGTTCGCGTCCGGGAACACCTGGTGCGAGTGGCCGATCAGCATCGCGTCGATGCCGGGCACCGTCGACAGCCACCAGCTGCCGTTTTCCATGGTCGGCGAATACGCGGCATTGTCGAGGCCGCCGTGCGAGATCGCGACGACGAGATCGGCGCCCTTCGCGCGCATCTCCGGAATGTACTTCTCGGCCGCTTCCTTCAGGCCGGTCGTGTAGACCTTGCCGTCGAGCCAGCGCTTGTCCCAGCTCATGATCGCGGGCGGCGTGAAGCCGATGATGCCGATCTTCACCGGCGCGCTGACGGTCTTGCCGTCGGGCGCGACGGCGGTCACGGTGCGGGTCAGGATCGTGTACGGCGTGAACAGCGGCGCGTTGGTCCGCGCGCTGATCACGTTCGCGAGCACCTGCGGGAAGTTCGGGCCCGCGCACTTCTTCTGCTGCGCGGGGGCTGGCAGCCCGTCGACGTCGAACGTGTTGCCGGTCACCTGCGACAGGTACGGCAGCCCGTAGTTGAACTCGTGGTTGCCGATCCCGCCGCCGTCGAACTTCGCCGCGTTCATCACCTTGTAGATCGCGAGCGTCTGGTCGCAGCCGATCGGGTTCACGAGCGCCTGGTAATCCGACAGCGCGGTGCCCTGGATCGTGTCGCCGTTGTCGAGCAGCAGCGTGTTCGGGTACTGCGCGCGCGCCTGCGCGATCAGCGTCGACACGCGCTCGAAGCCGAGCGACTTGTCGGTGGCGAGCTTGAAATAGTCGTACGACAGCACGTTGGTGTGCAGGTCGGTCGTTTCGAGCAGCGCGAGCGTGGCCGTCGTGCCGGCGGGCGCCTGCGTCTGCGACGACGGCGGAGCGGTGACGTCGTCGCCGCCGCAACCGGCGAGGGCGACGGCGAGGCTGGCGAGCGCGGCGGCGGCGGTCACGCGGCGGCGGGAAAGCGGGGGGAGACGCATCGATTGTCCTGTTTGGTGTTCTGTTCTATGAATCGCGAGGAGCGCAGCGAAATGGCGGCGCGGGCGCCGACGGCCTGACGTGCGGCGCGTGAGAGTATCGAAAGGAAACGTGACGGAAGAATGAAAGGTCGCGTGCCCGGCACGCCGTTGCGGCGGCGAACGCCGCGCCATGGCGGGCCGGGCGCCCTCGACGGAGCGCCTCTGGCCCGGCGTCGGCGCCGGGCGCGCCCGGCTGCGCGCCCCGGCGGCAATCCTCACGTCGCGGCGCCGGACGGTTCGATACAATGGCCGCTGTCATCCTTTTGCAAACAACCCGCCCTTGGACTTCGACACACCTCCCGGCCTGTCGGTCGACGCCGGCGGCCAGGGCCAGACGGTGCGCCTGACCGGCCAGTGGACCGCGCTCGCGCTCGCGCGCAATCGCGGCGAGGTCGCGCGCCGCATCGCGGGCATCGCGTCCGGGCGCGTGAACGAATGGGATCTGTCCGGCATCGAGCGGCTCGACCACGTCGGCGGCCAGGCACTGTGGCGCGTATGGGGCCGCAAGCTGCCGGCCGGCGTCGAGCTGACCGCCACGCAGCGCACGATCTTCGAGCGGATCGAACGCCTCGACAGCCAGCGCGAGGCGCCCGAGCCCGTCGTGCGCTTCGATCCCGTCACGCGCCTCGGCCAGGCGATCTTCGCGTTCGGCGAACACCTGCAGGGCGGCATCGCGATGTTCGGCCTCGTGATCCTCGACGCGCTGTCGGTGCTGCGCCGGCCGCAGACGATGCCGTGGAAGGAAACCTCGGCGAACATCTACAGCGCCGGCGCGCAGGCGCTGCCGATCACCGCGCTGGTCGCATTCCTGATCGGCATCGTGCTCAGCTATCTGTCCGCGCAGCAGTTGCAGATGTTCGGCGCGAACCGCTACATCGTGAACATCCTCGGGCTGTCGGTGATTCGCGAACTCGGGCCCGTGCTGTCGGCGATCCTCGTCGCGGGCCGCTCGGGCTCGGCGATCACCGCGCAGATCGGCGTGATGCGCGTGACCGAGGAGCTCGACGCGATGCGCGTGATGGGCATTCCGCACGGGCTGCGGCTGATCCTGCCGCGCGTGCTCGCGCTCGGCGTCGCGATGCCGCTGCTGGTGATGTGGACCAACATCGTCGCGCTGACGGGCGGCGCGCTCGCCGCGAAGTTCGTGCTCGGGATCGACGTCAACTATTTCGTGCGCTCGCTGCCGGGCGTCGTGCCGATCGCGAACCTGTACATCGGCCTCGGCAAGGGCGTCGTGTTCGGCATGCTGATCGCGCTGGTCGCATGTCATTTCGGCTTCAGGATCAAGGCGAACTCGCAGAGCCTCGGCGAAGGCACGACGACGTCGGTCGTGTCGTCGATCACGGTCGTGATCCTCGCCGACGCGGTGTTCGCGATACTGTTCCAGAACGTGGGGCTCGGATGAACGCGTCGAAAGAACCGGCGGCCGGTGCCGTGCCGGCCGATGCCGCCAGCGCACATGCCGCGGCAGTCGGCGCGGGCACGGTCGGCACGCCGCCGGCGCCGGCCGCGCACGGCGGCGACCTCGTGATCGAGGTGCGCAACCTGACGAAGCGCTACGGGCGCAACATCATTCACCAGAAGCTCGATTTCGACGTGCGGCGCGGCGAGATCGTCGCGATCGTCGGTGGCTCGGGCTCGGGCAAGACGACGCTCGTGCGGCAGATCCTCGGCCTCGAGCGGCCGACGTCGGGCACGATCAAGGTGTTCGGCGAAGACACGTCGAAGATCGACGACGCGAGCGCGCGGACGATGCGCACGCGTTCGGGGATGCTGTTCCAGCAGGGCGCGCTGTTCTCGTCGATGACGGTGTTCGACAACGTCGCGCAGCCGCTGCGCGAGCTCGGCCGCGTACCGCCCGACTTGCTGCACGACATCGTGATGCTGAAGCTCGAGATGGTCGGGCTGCCGTGCAAGCACGCGTCGAAGATGCCGGCCGCGCTGTCGGGCGGGATGGTGAAGCGGGTCGGCATCGCGCGCGCGATCGCGCTCGAGCCCGAGCTGCTGTTCCTCGACGAGCCGACCGCGGGCCTCGACCCACAGGCGTCCGACGAATTCGTCGAGCTGATCGCGACGCTGCACCGCACGCTCGGGCTGACCGTCGTGATGGTGACGCACGATCTCGACACGATGGTCGCGTTGTCGACGCGCGTCGCGGTGCTGGCCGATCGCAAGGTGCTGGTCGCGGCGCCGGTCGAGGAGGCCGCGAACGTCGACCATCCGTTCATCCACGAATATTTCCTGGGGCTGCGCGGGCGCCGCGCACTGCAGGCGCTGCCGCCCGAGCGGCGCGCGAAGCTGCCGAAGGCGGCCCTCGAACCGGCGCTGTCGAGCGTCGACTTGTAGGAAAGGCAAGAAGCAAGGAACCCGCGAATGGAAAACAAATCTCATGCGTTCTGGGCCGGCCTGTTCACGATCGCGCTGACGCTGGCGATCGCGGGCGCCGTGTTCTGGTTCAACGTCGACCGCACCGTGCGCGTGCCGTACGACCTGCTCGCGCGCACCAACGTGACGGGCCTGTTCCCCGATGCGGCCGTGCGCTTTCGCGGCCTCGACGTCGGCAAGGTGCAGTCGATCGGCTTCGACCGCTCGCATCCGGGCCAGATCCGGATCCGGATCCTCGTCGACCACGACGCGCCGATCACGCAGTCGACCTACGGCAGCCTCGGCTTCCAGGGCGTGACGGGCATCGCGTTCGTGCAGCTCGAGGACACGGGCCGCGACCTGGCGCCGCTGCCGTCGTCGCCGAAGGCGATCGCGCAGATCCCGATGCGGCCGAGCCTGTTCGACCAGATCCAGGAGCGCGGCGACGTGCTGCTGCGGCAGCTCGAACTGGCGGCGAAAAGCGCGAACGCGCTGATGTCGCCGGAGATGCGCGAGCAGTTGCGCGCGACGGCCGAAAGCCTGCAGCACGCGGCGGACGGCGCGACGACGCTGTCGAAGCAGCTCGCGCCGGCGGTGGCCGCGCTGCCGGAAACGATGCACCAGGTCGATCGCGCGATGGCGTCGGCGAACACGCTGCTGCAGCCGAACGGGCCGCTCGTGTCGAACCTGAACAAGGCAGGCTCGGCGGCCGAGCAGGTCGGCGTCGCGCTGAACGACCTGAACGCGCGGGTCCAGTACGACACGCTGCCGCGGTTCAACGCACTGGCCGGCAGCGTTGGCGATGCGTCGCGGCAATTGAAGGACGTCGCCGGTGAACTCGGCCGCAACCCGAGCAGTCTGTTGTTCGGTTCGCCCGGCTCCGCGCCCGGCCCCGGCGAAGCGGGCTTCGTCTGGCCGGGGGCAGGGGCCGCCGCCGGGAAATGAAGCAGATCGCCAGCCCATCGACGTCGATCGACCGGCCCTGGGCCAGACCGGGCCACGACGCCATCGAAACCGGAAACATCATGCAGGAACATGCCATGCCACGAATCCTTGATCGCGCGCTGCGTCCCGCCGCGACCGCGCTCGCGATGCTGACGCTCGTGTTCGCCGCCGGCTGCGCCGGCAACGGCGCGGCGCTGTCGAACGTCCGCTACGACCTCGGGCCGGCCGGATCGACCGTCACGGCCGGCACGGGCCCCGCGCTGAAGGTGCTCGACGTCGCCGCGCCCGACGCGCTCGACACGGACAAGTTCGTCTACCGCCTCGCGTATGCGGATGCGCAGCGCACGGCCGTCTATCGCGACAGCCGCTGGACCGCGCCGCCCGCGCAACTGCTCACGCAGCGGCTGCGCGGCGCGCTGTCGTCGCGCGGCGCGGTGCTCGAAGGCTCCGACGGCGTGCGCGCGCCGACGCTGAAGGTCGACCTGAACGAATTCGAGCAGGTGTTCGACGGGCAGTCGCAGAGCCACGGCGCGGTCACCGCGCGCGCGACGCTGATGCAGGACGGCAAGGTGCTCGGCCAGCGCACGTTCGTCGCGCGCGCGCCGTCGAGCACGCCCGACGCGGCCGGCGGCGCGCGCGCGCTCGCGGCCGCGAGCGACGAGCTCGTGTCGCAGATCGCCGCGTGGGTCGGCGTGCAGGCGTACGCGGGCAACCCGTGACGCACCGCGCGCAGCCGCGATGAGCGCGCCGGGCACGTCGCGCGCGTCGTCGCTGGCGCGGCAGGCGTTCGCCGCGTATGCGGCGCTCATCGTCTATGCATCGCTGTATCCGTTCGACGGCTGGGTATCGCTCGGCATCGGGCCGTTCGACTATCTGTTCGCGCCGATGCAGCGTTATGTGACCGCGTTCGACGTGGTCACCAACGTGCTCGGCTACATGCCGTTCGGCGCACTCGGCGTGCTCGCGCTGCATCCGCGCTGGCGCGGCGTGGCCGCGACGCTGATCGTGGGCGGCCTCGGCGTGCTGCTGTCGGGATCGATGGAGGCGCTGCAGACCTACCTGCCGACGCGCGTCGCGTCGAATCTCGATCTCGCGGCCAACGCGCTTGGTGCGCTGCTGGGCGCGGCGCTCGCGGCACCGGCCACCGGCGCGCTGCTCGACCGCGGCGCATTGCGCCGGCTGCGCTTCGCGTGGTTCGAGACCGACGGCGCGACACCGCTGCTGCTCGCCGGGCTGTGGCCGTTCGCGATCCTGTTTCCGTCGCCGTTCCTGTTCGGTATCGGCGACTGGCCGGCCGCGCTGTGGGAGCGCGCCGACGGCTCGATGCAGGACGCGCTGCTCGCATGGCTGCCGGCCGCGTGGCGCGTGAGCGAATGGCCCGAGCGCGTCGACGGCTGGCTGTCCGACTCCGCGTGGGAAGCCGCGCTCGGCGGGTTGATGCTGTTCGCCGCGCTGGCGATCGCGTCGCTCGCGATGCGCGCCCGCGCGCCGCGCGTGCGGCTCCTGATCGCGTTCGTCGCCGCGACGCTCGCGCTGAAGGCGGCCGCGACCTTCATGCAGTCGAGCACCGGCCTCGTCGTCGTGTGGGCGACGCCCGGCGCGCGGCTCGGCATCGAGCTCGGCTTCGCGGCGGCGCTGCTCGCATTGCGCGTGCCGGCCGCGTGGCGTGCGCTGCTCGCGGCGCTCGCGCTGCTGGCCGGTGTGGCGCTCGTCAACCTGCTGCCCGTCAACCCGTTCTTCGACTTCACGCTGTCGGGCTGGCGGCAGGGCCGCTACGTGCACTTCAACAGCATCGCGCGCTGGCTGGCGTGGATCTGGCCCTACGCGGCGCTGATCTGGCTCGGCCAGCGGGTCGAGCACGCGTGGCTGCCGGCCGCGCGGCGGCGCTGACGCGGCGGGAGAGGCAACGGGGCGGCGCGGCCGCGCCTCGCGTGGGTCCCGGGCAGCCGCGTGCGCCGGTCGCTATAATCGTCCGCACATCCGTTGCCGCGCGCAACGGCAATCGCCCCTCTTTCCGCCCGGCGCCGCGCCGGGCCGCACGTCACCATCATGGATTCCTACTACCAGCACCACGTCTTCTTCTGCCTGAACCAGCGCGAACCGGGCGCCGAGCGCCCGAGCTGCGCGCAATGCGACGCGCAGACCATGCAGGAGTACGCGAAAAAGCGCGTGAAGGAACTCGGCCTCGCGGGGCCGGGCAAGGTGCGCATCAACAAGGCCGGCTGCCTCGACCGCTGCGAGGAAGGGCCGGTGATGGTCGTGTATCCGGAAGGCACGTGGTACACGTACGTCGACCAGGCCGACATCGACGAGATCGTCGAATCGCACCTGCGCGACGGCAAGGTCGTCGACCGCCTGAAGATCTGAGCGGGCCGGCCGAATGAACGTTCATACGCAGAAGTCGCTGATCCCCGGCCCGGTCGGGCAGATCGAGATCGCGGTCGACGTGCCCGACGCCGTGCGCGAAGGCGGCGCCGCGCCGCGCGGCATCGCGCTCGTCGCGCACCCGCATCCGCTGTTCGGCGGCACGATGGACAACAAGGTCGCGCAAACGCTCGCGCGCACGCTGGTCCAGCTCGACTACGTGGTGTACCGGTCGAACTTCCGCGGCGTCGGCGCGACCGAGGGCGTGCACGACAACGGCGTCGGCGAGGCCGACGACCTGCTCGCCGTGCTCGCGCACATGCGCGCGCAGCCCGCCTATGCGGACCTGCCGCTCGTGCTCGCGGGCTTCTCGTTCGGCACCTTCGTGCTGTCGCACGTCGCGAAGCGGTTGCGTGACGCGGGCGAGACGATCGAGCGGATGGTGTTCGTCGGCACGGCCGCGAGCCGCTGGCAGGTCGCCGACGTGCCGGAGAACACGCTCGTGATCCACGGCGAAACCGACGACACGGTGCCGATCGGATCGGTCTACGACTGGGCGCGGCCGCAGGAACTGCCGGTCGTCGTGATCCCCGGTGCCGAGCATTTCCTGCATCGCAAGCTGCACGTGCTGAAGCGCATCATCGTCGACGCGTGGCGCTGATCCGCTGAACACGGCGTGCGGCGCCGCTGCCGCACGACCGCGATGTCGCCGCGCGCGACATCGCGCCGCATCGTGTTCCGACACGATCGCACATGCCCGCTCCAGCGCGGCGCAACCCGGCTTGCACGGCGCCTGCGCACGCCTTTCGCGCGGCTTCGAGCACGATTCTCCACAGCGAAGCCGCGCTATCCTCCCGAAGCCTGTGTGTGGCCACCTGAGCCCTGGTTCGCGAAAACGCCGTTCGCGGCCACGTATAATGGCCGCATTTCGCGTCGCCCGCGGCCCGGCCGGGCCCATGCGGCGCTCGTTTCGCCGCCTGTCCGCCCGCTCGCGACGGCCGCGAACCGAACGCGTCCGCACGAGTCCAACCGGCGCGTTTCGCGCCGTCCGACGCAGTCGGACGAATGCCGGAACGCTCGCCGCCTTGCCGTTCAACCCCTGCGCGTTTCGCGCCGCACTTTCTGCCACCAGCCTGAATCGATCATGCGTCTGTCTCCCCAAGGCCTCAAGTCCCTCGCTTCTTCCATCGCCTTCGGCACCGCCGCGCGCAACGTCGCGCTGGGCGTGATGCTGCCCGTCGCACTCGCGTCGACGATCGTCGTCGCCGAGGCGAAGCCGGCCGCCAAGGCCAAGGCCGCGCATGCCGCGCCGGCCGCCGCCACCGAGCAGTTCACCGGCGCGCCCGCGACCTTCATGCCGGGCGCGGTGCCGCCGCCGGGCGTGAACGCGCGCTCGTGGGTGCTCGTCGATGCGACGAGCAACACCGTGCTCGCATCGGGCAACGCGGACGAACGCGTCGAGCCCGCGTCGCTGACGAAGCTGATGACGGCCTACCTGGTGTTCGAAGCGCTCGACAAGAAGAAGATCTCGATGGAGCAGATCGTCACGCCGAGCGTAGCGGTGCGCCGTGTCGGCACCGACGAGTCGCGCATGTTCATCGAGGCGAACAAGCCGGTGTCGGTGCACGACCTCGTGTACGGGATGATCATCCAGTCGGGCAACGACGCCGCGATCGCGCTGGCCGAACTGGTCGGCGGCAGCGAAGGGCAGTTCGTCACGCTGATGAACGACGAGGCGGCGCGCCTCGGCATGAAGGGCACGCACTTCGCCGACGTGAACGGCATGCCCGACCCGAACCACTACACGACGGCCGGCGACCTCGCGAAGCTGTCCGCGCACCTGATCCGCGATTTTCCGCAGTACTACAGCATCTTCTCGGAGAAGGAATTCAAGTACAACAACATCCGCCAGGGCAACCGCAACCGCCTGCTGTGGCTGGATCCGACGGTCGACGGCCTGAAGACGGGCCATACGCAAGCGGCCGGCTATTGCCTGATCGCGTCGGCCAAGCGCGCGATCCCGGGTGTCGACAGCCAGCGCCGTCTCGTGTCGGTGATGATGGGCGAGCAGAAGGAAGGCGAGCGCACGCAGGACAGCATGAAGATGCTGAACTACGGTTATAGCGCGTTCGACGCGGTGCGCCTGTTCAAGGGCGGCCAGGCGATGTCGACCCCGCGCATCTACAAGGGCAAGGAAAACACCGTGCAGGTCGGCGTGAAGGGCGACCAGTGGGTGACCGTGCCGCGCGGCCTGGGCGACAAGGTGAAGCCGGAAGTCGAGGTCAACGCGCCGCTGATCGCGCCGCTCGCGGAAGGCCAGCAGGTCGGTACCGTGAAGATCGTCGCCGACGGCAAGACGCTGTCGGAGTTCCCGGTCGTCGCGCTGCAGGCGGTGCCGGAAGCGGGTATCTTCGGTCGTATCTGGGACTCGATCCTGCTGATGTTCAGCAAGAAGAAGTAAGCACGACGGGCCTTTGTTTTCACGACTTCATCCCCACCTGGTATAGCCATGAGCCAAGCCGAATTCGAACCGATCGTCTACCTCAGCGTGTCGTCGCAGGAGGAGCTGGGGCCGCTGTCGCAAGCCCGGGTCCCGGTGCTCGACCGCGGGTTCATCTTCGGCGATGGCGTGTATGAAGTCGTCCCCGTTTATGCGCACGACGGCGCGCACGTGCCGTTCCGGATCGAACAGCATCTGGAGCGGCTCGCGCGCAGCCTGAAGAAGATCGGCATCGACGATCCGCATGACGCGGCCGGCTGGCGCGCGCTGATCGAGCGCGTGGTCGCCGCGAACGCGGAAGGCCTCGGCGACGGCAATGCGCTCGTCTACCTGCAGGTGACGCGCGGCGTCGCGAAGCGCGGCCATGCGTTCCCGGCGAACGCGGTGCCGACGGTGTTCGCGATGACGAGCCCGCTGCGCCTGCCGTCGGACGAGGAGCGCGCGCGGGGCGTGCGCTGCGTGACGGCCGAGGATCGTCGCTGGCTGCATTGCGACATCAAGTCGATTTCGCTGCTCGGCAACGTGCTGATGGCGCAGCATGCGGCCGAACGCGATGCGTTCGAGACGATTCAGCTGCGCGACGACAACGTGACCGAAGGTTCGTCGTCGAACGTATGGATCGTGAAGAACGGCGAGCTGATGGCGCCGCCGCGCAGCAACAGGATCCTCGAAGGGATCCGCTACGCGCTGGTCGAGCAGCTGGCCGAGGAATGCGGCATTCGGTTCGTCGCGCGCGAAATCAGCGAGGTCGAGCTGCGCTCGGCGGACGAGATCATGATCACGTCGGCCACGAAAGAGATTTTGCCCGTCACGTCGCTCGACGATCTGCCCGTGCAGGGCGGCAAGCCGGGCCCCGTGTTCGCAGCGTTGTACGACGCGTACCAGCGTGCGAAGGCACGCGAGTTTGAACAGTTTGACCTAACCCGGAGAAAATGATGAGCGAACCGACCAAAACCATCGAGGTCACCGGCGCGATCGATACCCGGAAGGAGTCGCTGCTGGAGTTTCCGTGCGATTTCCCGATCAAGATCATGGGCAAGGCGCACCCGGAATTCAAGGACACGATCTTCAAGGTCGTGGCCGTCCACGACAACGAGATCGACGTCGAGAAGATCGAGGAACGTGCATCGAGCGGCGGCAACTACACCGGCCTCACGATCACCGTGCGCGCGACGAGCCAGGAACAGCTCGACACCATCTACCGTGCACTGACCGGCCATCCGATGGTCAAGGTCGTGCTCTGAGCGCCGTTCTCCATCCTCCTTCCTGCGCGCACTCGGCGGGGGTCTTCCCCGCCGCGCGCCGCGCGTCCAGCTCGTCGCACAGCAGCTTGTATTCGGCGACTTCCTGAAGCAGCCAGGTCCTGAACGCCTGCACGCGCGGCGTGTTCAGGAGCGGCGGCGGACACACGAAAAAATAGTGCCACGGGCTCTGCCCGTCGATGTCGAACAGGCGCACGAGGCGCCCGTCCAGCAGGTCGTGCACCGCGAGCGAGCGGCGCACCAGCGCAATACCCTGGCCGTCGATCGCGGCCAGCAGCAGGTTCGACGAATCCTGGTACAGAATCCCCCGTTTCGGCTCGGTCAGCGTATCGAGCCCGGCCGCGTCGAACCACGGCCGCCACAGCTCGTCGTCCGAGCGCAGCAGGTTGTAGTGCACGAGATCGGCGGGTGTCTGCGGTAGCTTGCCGCCGTTGAGCGTCGGCGAGCATGCCGGAAAGAACACCTCCTCGAACAGCGGTTCGACATGCAGCCCGGGATAGCTGCCGGAGCCGAAGCGGATCGCGAGGTCGACGTCGTCGCGCGCGAAATCGGTGAGCGAGTTGGTCGACTGCAGCTCGACGTCGATTTCCGGATGCCGCTCGATGAACGTGCCAATGCGCGGCGTGATGAAGCGCGCGGCGAACGACGACAGCATCGACACCACCAGCCGTCGCCCGCGGTCGCTTGCGCGCACCTCGCGCGTCGCGTCGGCGATCACCATCAGCGCGGTGCGGACCTGCTGCGCGTAGCGCATGCCGGCGTCGGTCAGGCACAGCCGCTTGCCGTTGCGCGCGAACAGCTGCACGCCGAGCTCTTCCTCGAGCGCGCGAACCTGGTGGCTGACCGCGCCGTGCGTGACGTACAGCTCGTCGGCGGCGCGGGAGAAATTCTCGTGGCGGGCGGCGGCTTCGAACGCGCGAATCGCGTTCAGCGCAGGCAGCTGGCGGAGGTCCATTTGCTAATTTTCCTCACATCGACGTGAAAATTGGTCGTTTTGTCGGACGCCTTGAAGTGACTACGATTGTAGCCATCGAAGCATTTATTGGCGGAGACGATCATGCAAGAAATTTCTTCAAGCATCACGTTCGAAATTCCCGCGGGCGAAACCGTGCCGATGAAGGTGCAGCGCAGCACCCGTCTGACGGTGCAGTGCGGGCCGGTGTGGGCGACGCGCAGCAATGACGTCGAAGACTACTTCCTGGTCGACGGCGAGACGCTCCGGCTGCGCCGCGGCGAGCGGCTGTGGCTCAGCGCGGAAGGCCGGCAGGGCGCGCATGTCGCGTTCTCGGTGTCGCGGCCGGCCGGGGAGATCGCGCGCGGCGCGCTCGCACGGCTGCGCGATCGCGTGAATGCGCTGCTCCACGACGGCTGGCGCACCGTCTGACGGGCCTTTCCTCCGACGGATACGCGCGATCCGTCCCCTTCCATAGCCGGCGAGACGCATGGGTTTTCGGTAAACTACCGCCCATGTCCGTCTCGCCGGTTGCCATCGTGTCCACGCCTGTCGCTGTTTCCGAATCGCCCGCCGGGTCTCCGGTTCAGCCCGTCGCGCCGGTCACCGTGCGCTGGCGGGGCAGCGAGGCCTACGAGACGAGCTTCGACGCGATGCGCGCGTTCACCGACACGCGCACGACCGACACCGGCGACGAAATCTGGGTCGTCGAGCATCCGCCCGTCTACACGCTCGGCCAGGCCGGCGATCCGGCCCATCTGCTCGTTGCCGACAGCGGCGTGCCGCTGGTGAAGGTCGACCGCGGCGGACAAATCACCTACCACGGCCCCGGCCAGATCGTCGTCTACCTGCTGCTGGACCTGCGCCGGCGCAAGCTGATGGTGCGCACGCTCGTGACGAAGATCGAGGAAGCCGTGATCGAAACCCTCGCGGCGTATAATCTCGCTTCGGTCCGCAAGGCGGGCGCGCCGGGAATCTACGTGGCATCCGGCGTGCACGAAGGCGCGAAGATCGCGGCCCTCGGCCTGAAGATCCGCAACGGCTGCAGCTATCACGGGCTGAGCCTGAACGTGAAGATGGATCTGCGCCCGTTTCTCGCGATCAACCCGTGCGGCTATGCCGGACTGGAAACCGTCGACATGGCGAGCCTCGAGGTTGCCGCCGACTGGAACGACGTCGCCCACACGCTGGTGGGGCGTCTGATCGCCAACCTCGACGGCGAATCCGCGGCCGCCGACAAGCCGCAGGCACTGGAACATTCGAATGACTGACGTTACCGCTTCCCCCGCACCGGCCGATTCGGCCGCGACCCCGGCCTACGATCCGACCGCCAAGCAGAAGGCGCAGGCGAAGACGGCGCGCATCCCGATCAAGGTCATTCCGATCGAGAAGCTGAAGAAGCCGGAATGGATCCGCGTGAAGGCGGCCACCGGCAGTTCGCGCTTCAACGAGATCAAGACGATCCTGCGCGAGCACAACCTGCATACCGTGTGCGAGGAAGCGAGCTGCCCGAACATCGGCGAATGCTTCGGCAAGGGCACCGCGACGTTCATGATCATGGGCGACAAGTGCACGCGCCGCTGCCCGTTCTGCGACGTCGGCCACGGCCGTCCCGATCCGCTCGACGCGGACGAACCGAAGAACCTGGCCCGCACGATCGCCGCGCTGAAGCTCAAGTACGTGGTGATCACGAGCGTCGACCGCGACGACCTGCGCGACGGCGGCGCCGCCCACTTCGTCGAGTGCATCCGCGAAGTGCGCGCGCAGTCGCCGGAAACGCGCATCGAAATCCTGACGCCGGACTTCCGCGGCCGTCTCGACCGCGCGATCTCGATCCTGAACGCGGCACCGCCCGACGTGATGAACCACAACCTCGAAACGGTGCCGCGCCTGTACAAGGAAGCGCGCCCGGGTTCGGACTACGCGCACTCGCTGAAGCTGCTGAAGGACTTCAAGGCGCAGCATCCGGACGTGGCGACGAAGTCGGGCCTGATGGTCGGCCTCGGCGAGACCGAAGAGGAAATCCTGCAGGTGATGCGCGACCTGCGCGCGCACGACGTCGACATGCTGACGATCGGCCAGTACCTGCAGCCGTCCGAGCACCACCTGCCGGTGCGTGCGTACGTGCATCCGGACACGTTCAAGATGTACGAGGAAGAGGCATACAAGATGGGCTTCACGCACGCGGCCGTCGGCGCGATGGTGCGGTCGAGCTATCACGCCGATCTGCAGGCGCACGGGGCCGGGGTGGTCTGAGCGCCGCGTTCGCGCAACAGCCTCACATCTCATGCAGTTGAAGAAGCCCGCAGCGATGCGGGCTTTTTCGTTGGTGCGGCCGCCGCCTGCGCGTTCGCACGACAATCGCCATCCGACCGGACGCGCGTTCCGGTGGAACGTGGAAAGCAAAGCTGAAACGGCATCGATAGCTTCGCAGGATAAGTTCGCTCCCGCCGCGCGCAAAGCTCGTAAAGTCGGCTCTCCCGCAGCAATGCCCGCATTCGAAGGAGAGCCGCATGTCCCGTTTCAGCTTCGTCCGCCGCGCCGTCGTCGCGCTGACCGCCTTTGCCGCGCTGGGCGCGGCGCACGCCGAATCGCGCGAAGTCGTGATCGCGTACCAGGACATGGTCGTGCCGTGGCGCTACGCGCAGGCGAGCGGTGAAGTCGAAAAGGCGACCGGCTACAAGGTCACGTTCCGCAAGCTCGACAGCGGCGCCGACGTGATCCGCGCGCTCGCGTCGGGCTCCGTGCAGCTCGGCGAGGCCGGGTCGAGCCCGATCGCGGCCGGCCTGTCGCAGGGGCTCGACATCTCGCTGTTCTGGGTGCTCGACAACATCAACGACGCCGAGGCGCTCGTCGCGCGCAACGGCTCGGGCGTGACCAGCCTCGCCGCGCTGAAGGGCAGGAAGATCGGCGTGCCGTTCGTGTCGACGTCGCATTTCCATACGCTCGTCGCGCTGCAGGCCGCCGGCGTGAATCCGAACGACGTGAAGATCGTCAACCTGCGTCCGCCCGAGGTCGCGGCCGCGTGGACGCGCGGCGACATCGACGCGACCTACATCTGGGATCCGGTGCTCGCGAAGGTCAAGCAGTCGGGCACGGTGCTGACGACGTCGGGCCAGGTCGGGAAGCAAAGCGGCAAGGCGACCTTCGACGGCTTCGTCGTGAGCCGCAAGTTCGCGCGCGAGAACCCCGAGTTCGTCGCGCGCTTCGTGAAGGTGCTTGCGTCCGCCGATGCCGATTACCGCGCGCATGCGGCCGCGTGGAAGGCCGGTTCGCCGCAGGTCGCGGCGGTCGCGAAGGTGTCGGGCGCGAACGTGCAGGACGTGCCCGCGAGCCTCGCGCTCTACGCGTTCCCGACGCCGGCCGAGCAAGCGTCGCCGACCTGGCTCGGCGGCGGTGCGCAGTCCGGCGCCGCGAAGTCGCTCGCGGCCACCGCCGCGTTCCTGAAATCGCAGGGCACGATCCAGACGGTGCTCGCCGACTACTCGGTCGGCGTCGATCCGCAGTTCGTGCAGAAGGCCGCGCGCTGAGCGCGGCGCATCAGGCGACTCAGGCCACTCATCGCGGAGCCCTCGATCATGAGCACGCTGGAAGTCCGTCAGGTATCGGTCGCCTATCCGGGCGAACGCGGTCGGCCGACGACGCAGGCGCTCGCGCGCGTCGACCTGCGCATCGATTCCGGTGAATTCGTCGTCGCGCTCGGCGCGTCCGGGTGCGGGAAGACGACGCTGCTGAACTGCATGGCCGGCTTCGTCGCGCCGACGACGGGCGACGTGCGCGTCGACGGCGTGCCGGTCGCGGGCCCCGGCGCCGATCGCGGCGTCGTGTTCCAGAAATATGCGTTGCTGCCATGGCTCGACGTGCTCGAGAACGTCGCGCTCGGGCTGCGCTTCGCGCGCGTGTCGAAGGCGGAGCGCGAAGCGCGCGCGACGGAGATGCTCGCGCTCGTCGGCCTCGAGCGCCATGCGCATGCGCGCGTGTACGAACTGTCGGGCGGGATGCAGCAGCGCGTCGGCATCGCGCGTGCGCTCGCGAGCGACCCGCGTGTGCTGTTGATGGACGAGCCGATGGGCGCGCTCGACGCGATGACGCGCGGCACGATGCAGGCGCTCGTCCTCGACGTATGGGCGCGCACGGGCAAGACGGTGTTCTTCATCACGCACGACGTCGAGGAGGCGCTGTTCCTCGCGACGCGTCTCGTCGTGATGACGCCCGGCCCCGGCCGCATCGCGGAGACTTTCGAGCTGCCGTTCGCGCGGCGCTACGTCGAATCGCGCGATGCGCGCGCGGTGAAGTCGTCCCCGGAATTCATCGCATGGCGCGAGCGGCTGATCGCGTATCTGCATCGCGACGAGGCGGTCGCGGAGGTCACGTGATGCACGAGTTCGCGCGGCAGGGCGCGTCCGCGGGGCGCGGGCGGATCAGTACTTTGCACAGGCAGGACGACATGAGCACGCAGGATTCCTGGGCGGCCGATCGAGCGGCCGGGAGGGTCGAGCAGGACGAGCGCACGACGCGGCGCAAGGCGGCGCGGCCGTCGCGCCGCTACCGCTTGCCAGGCCAGGGAAAAACCGCAGGGCTCAGCGCGGCGACGGTCGCGGCGCTGGCCGTGCTGTGGTGGAGCGCGACGCATTGGCAGTGGTTGCCGCCGCTGTTCCTGCCCGCGCCGGAAGCGGTGTGGGCGGCATTCGTCGATGCGTGGCACGGCCGCATCCAGGGCGGCCTGCCGCTGTCCGAGCATCTGCTGTGGAGCGCCGCGCGCGTGTTCGGCGCATTCCTGCTCGCCACCGCGATCGGCGTGCCGGCCGGCGTCCTGATGGGCGTGAGCCGTGTCGCGCGCGGCGTGCTCGATCCGCTGCTGGAGTTCTACCGGCCGCTGCCGCCGCTGGCGTACCTGCCGCTCGTCGTGATCTGGTTCGGCATCGACGAGACGGCGAAGCTGGTCGTGATCTTCCTCGCGTGCTTCGCGCCGATCGCAATGGCCGCCCGTGCGGGCGTGCGCGCGGCGACGGTCGAGCAGATCAACGCCGCATATTCGCTCGGCGGCAGCTTCGCGCAGATCGTGCGCCACGTCGTGCTGCCGGCCGCGCTGCCGGAAATCCTCACCGGCCTGCGGATCGCGATCGGGTTCGGCTGGACGACGCTCGTCGCGGCCGAGATGGTCGCCGCCACGGCCGGGCTCGGGCAGATGGTGCTCAATGCGTCGAGCTTCCTGCGCACCGATATCGTCGTGATGGGCATCCTGATCATCGGCGCGATCGCGTGGCTGTTCGATCTCGCGATGCGCCGGGTCGAGCGGCGGATCGTGCCGTGGAAAGGGCGCGGATGACACGCAGCAGGCGGCGCATGCGCGCCGCCTCTGCCGGGTGCCTTCAATCCCCCATCGCGACCCCTTCCCGCCGCGGGTCGGCCCCGCCGAACCACACCGTCTGCCCCTGCACGTTCAGCCGCTGGATCCCCTGCAGTCCGGAATTCATCTCGACGACCTGCACGTCGTGCCCGCGTCCCTTCAGCCCGTCGACGAGCGCGTCCGACACGCGGCCGCGCTCGAGCTGCGTCGGCCCGTTCATCGACCCGACGTTCGGCAGCGCGATCGCCTGCTGCATCGTCATCCCCCAGTCCATCACGCCGACCAGCGTCTTCGCGACATGGTTGATGATCGCGGGGCCGCCGGCCGAGCCGACGATCATCGTCACCTGCTTCGTCTTCTTGTCGAACACGAGTTCCGGCGCCATCGACGAGCGCGGTCGCTTGCCCGGCTGCACGCGGTTCGCGACGGGCCGGCCGTTCTCGCTCGCCACGAACGAGAAATCGGTGAGCTGGTTGTTCAGCATGAAGCCGCGCACCATCATCCGCGAACCGAACGCGTCCTCGACGCTGGTCGTCATCGACAGCGCCTGGCCGTAGCGGTCGACGATCGCAATGTCGGACGTCGACGGCAATTCGGGGCTGCGGTCGTCGGCCAGTGCGAGCGTCGCGCCCTGCGGCGTGCCGGCCTGCGCGACGCCCATGCTCGTGTCGCCGATCAGGCGCGCGCGCTGCGCGAGATAGGTCCTGTCGGTGAGGCTCGCCCAGCTGCCGCCAGGCAGCGGCGCGAAATCGGGATCGGCGACGTAGCGCGCGCGGTCCGCATACGCGAGGCGCCCGGCCTCGCTGAACAGGTGCGCGGCGAACGGCGTCGGCTCGTAGCCGAGCTCGGTCCGCACCGGCTTCTGCGCGCCGATCTGCTGCCAGTCGGGCATCGCCTCGAGGATGCCGAGCATCTGCGCGATCGCGAGCCCGCCCGACGACGGCGGCGGCATCCCGCACACCACCGAGCGCCGGTAGTCGGCGCACAGCGGCTCGCGCACCTTCGCCTTGTAGCGTGCGAGATCCTGCAGCGTCAGCAGGCCCGGGTTGGTCGGGTGCTTGCGCACCTTCGCGACGATGTCGCGCGCGATCGTGCCGGTGTAGAACGCATTCGCGCCGCGGTCGGCGACCTGGCGCAGCACGGTCGCGAGCGCGGGGTTCTTCAGCACCGTGCCGGCCGCCTTCGGCGTGCCGTCGTTGTTGTAGAAGTACGCGCGCGCGGCCGGGTCGTTCATCAGGTACTTGTCGTTCGCGATCAGCATCGCCAGGCGCGGGCTGATCGTGAAGCCGTGCTCGGCGAGCCGGATCGCGGGCTGGAACAGCCGGCGCCACGGCAGCTTGCCGTGCGCGCGGTGCGCGGCGTCGAGCATGCGCAGCACGCCCGGCGTGCCGACCGAACGCCCGCCGACGACGCCTTCGTAGAAGCCCATCGGCTGGCCGGTCGGGCCGTAGAACAGGCGGTCGGTCGCGGCGGCCGGCGCGGTTTCGCGGCCGTCGTATGCCTGCGTCGTCTTGCCGTCGGAATACAGCATGAACGCGCCGCCGCCGAGCCCCGACGATTGCGGCTCGACGAGCGTGAGCACCATCTGCGTCGCGATCGCCGCGTCGATCGCCGTGCCGCCTGCCTTCAGCATGTCGTATCCGGCCTGCGTCGCGAGCGGGTTCGCGGCCGCGATCATGAAGTGCTGCGAGGTCCAGCCCGGCTTGTCGGTCCAGCCGGACGACCGTTCGGGCGCGTGAACGCCGGGCAGCGGCACCGCGGCGCCCGACGCGGCGGCAACCGGGACGACGCCGCC
Source organism: Burkholderia sp. AW49-1 (assembly GCF_053427845.1). Lineage (NCBI taxonomy): Bacteria > Pseudomonadati > Pseudomonadota > Betaproteobacteria > Burkholderiales > Burkholderiaceae > Burkholderia > Burkholderia sp. AW49-1. The sequence goes on from NZ_JBSAXF010000010.1 coordinate 112,182, forward strand.
CGACGGCGCGGACGGGGACGTGCAGCCGGCGCTGAACGTGGCGAGCGCGACGAGCGTGAGCGCGGCGAAGGGCGTCCAGGGACGCGAATACGGACGAATCCGGTCGAACATTGAACCCTCGGCAACGGTGAATTCGAAGGCGGCGGCGTATGCGCGGCACGCGCTCCGCACGGGCGGCGCGCTATTGTCGCCGCGCGGCCGGCGGGTTGTCACCCGACAGGAAACCCTGACGCATCCCGTCGGGCCCGCCCCGGCCGGTCTTCCCGGCCTGTTCGAGGATGAACTCTATGAAGGTCGCGGTCGCGCGCGTGTGGTGCCGGTTCGGCATGTAGAGCATGTACATGTGCGTGCCGAAGATGCTGAGCCGGTACGCGTCGAGCGAGGTGACGACCGTGCCGCGCCGCATGTCGTCCTGCATCACGTAGTCGGGCACGATGCCGACGCCGATCCCGGCGAGGATCGCCTGGCGCAGGAACAGGAAGTTCTCCGAAATCAGCGTGGGTTCGAGCAGCACCTCGTGGCGCTCGTCGCCGAGATACGCGGCGATCCGCAACTGCCGCCCCAGCACCGTCGCGGTGACGACCGGCGCGGCGGCCAGCGCGCCGAGGCTCGCGGGCATCCCGTGCGCGGCCGCGAACGCGGGCGATGCGCACGCGACGTAGCGCACCGCGCCCATGTCGCGCGCGACGAGGTTCTGCGGCGGCTCGGACATCACGCGGATCGCGATGTCGACTTCGTCGCGCATCAGGTCCTCCACGCGATTCTCGAACACCACGTCGAGCACGATGCCCGGATGCAGCCGCTTGAACGCGAGCAGCCACTCGGACATCACCATCTGTCCGTAGCCGCTCGGCACCGACAGCCGCACGCGGCCCTGCAGGTCCTGGCCGAGCGTCGTCACCGATTCCTGCGCGGCGAGCAGTTCGTTGCGGATGCGCCGGCCGTGCTCGTACAGCTTCAGCCCGATCTCGGTCGGCTCGATGCGGCGCGTCGTGCGGCGCACGAGTTGCTGGCCGATCGAGCGCTCGAGCTGGTTCAGCCGGTAGCTGACGTTCGCGCGGCTCATCTTGAGCCGCTGCGCGGCCTTGCTCAGGTTGCCCGCATCGAGGATCTCGACGAGCAGCGTCAGCGCGTTCATGTCCATGCCTTGTGTCTCCCGATCGGGCCCGCTTAAGGGCCGGAAGCGGTCCGAAAGCATTCAATGTCAAGTCAGACTTGACAGCTTGTAAAGGCACGCGGGAATTGTCAATGAATCTCGATCAATCGAGAATCGAGTCATGCCCGGCAAGCACGCCGGATCGTTTCCCGCCGCGCGGCACCAGGCTCGGGAGCCGGCACCGCTCGCCGGCCCGACGACCGGTTCCGCCCGCGCGGCGCACCGCACTGGAGACACGATGAATTCATCCGCTTCCCCCGAACCTTCCGGCGCCGGCGCTGGCACCGTCACGCGCGAACGGCGCGACAAGGTGCTCGTCGTCACGATCGACCATCCGCCCGTCAACGCGCTGTCCGCCGACGTGCGGCGCGGTCTCGCCGACGCGCTCGACGCCGCGCAGGCCGACGGCGCGATCCGCGCGGTGCTGATCGTCGGCGCCGGCCGCAACTTCATCGCGGGCGCCGACATCCGCGAGTTCGGCAAGCCGCCGGTGCCGCCGTCGCTGCCGGACGTATGCGAGCGGATCGAGTCGAGCGCGAAGCCGGTCGTGGTCGCGCTGCACGGCGCGACGCTCGGCGGCGGCCTCGAGGTCGCGCTCGCCGCGCATTACCGGCTCGCGGTGCCCGGCGCGAAGCTCGGCCTGCCCGAAGTCACGCTCGGCCTGCTGCCCGGCGCGGGCGGCACGCAGCGCACGCCGCGCCTGATCGGCGCGAAGGCCGCGCTCGACCTGATGCTGACGGGGCGTCACGCCAGCGCCGACGAAGCGCTCGCGCTCGGCCTCGTCGATCGCGTCGCGCACAGCGACGACACGCTCGCCGAAGGTCTCGCCTATGCGCAGGAACTCGTGTCGCTCGGCGCGCCGGCGCGGCGCACGCGCGATGCGCAGGGGCTCGCCGATCGCGCGGCCGCGCAGGCCGCGATCGACGCGGCGCGCGCCGAGCTGCCGAAGAAGTCGCGCGGCCTGTTCTCGCCGGCGAAGATCGTCGACGCGGTCGAGGCCGCGCTCACGCAGTCGTTCGACGCGGGGATGAAGCTCGAACGCAGCCTGTTCCTGCAATGCATCGACAGCCCGCAGCGCGCGGGCCTCGTGCACGCGTTCTTCGCGGAGCGCGAGGCCGCGAAGGCACCCGAGGCGCGGCGCGCGAGCGCGCGGCCGGTCGAGCGGATCGGCGTGGTCGGCGGCGGCACGATGGGCGCGGGCATCGCGGTCGCGGCGCTCGATGCCGGGCTGCCCGTGACGATGATCGAGCGCGACGAAGCGTCGCTCGCGCGCGGCCGCGCGCATGTCGAGAAGGTGTACGACGGCCTCGTCGCGAAGGGGCGGATGACGCCGGCCGCGCACGCGGCGCGGCTCGCGCGCTTCAAGGGCAGCACGTCGTACGACGCGCTCGCGCAGGCCGACGTGGTGATCGAGGCCGTGTTCGAGGACATGGGCGTGAAGAAGGCGGTGTTCGCCGAACTCGCGCGCGTGTGCAAGCCGGGCGCGGTGCTCGCGACCAACACGTCGTATCTCGACATCGACGAGCTGGCCGCCAGCATCGACCATCCGTCCGACGTGGTCGGCCTGCATTTCTTCTCGCCGGCCAACGTGATGAAGCTGCTCGAGATCGTCGTGCCGGCGCGCGTGAGCGCGGACGTCGTCGCGACCGCGTTCGCGCTGGCGAAACAGATGAAGAAGACGCCGGTGCGCGCCGGCGTGTGCGACGGCTTCATCGGCAACCGGATCCTCGCGGTCTATCGCACCGCCGCCGACTATCTGATGGAAGACGGCGCGTCGCCTTACCAGATCGACCGTGCGGTGCGCGAATTCGGTTTTCCGATGGGGCCGTTCCAGGTCGTCGACCTCGCGGGCGGCGATATCGGCTGGGCGACCCGCAAGCGCCGCGCGGCGACGCGCGACCCGCGCGCCCGCTACGTGGAGATTTCCGACCGGCTGTGCGAGCGCGGCTGGTTCGGGCAGAAGACCGCGCGCGGCTACTACCTGTATCCGGACGGCGCGCGCGTCGGCACGCCGGACCCGGAAGTCGAGGCGATCGTCGCCGACGAGCGCGCGAAGAAGGGCGTCGCGCCGCGCACGTTCACCGACGACGAGATCATGCGCCGCTACCTCGCCGCGATGATCAACGAAGGCGCGAACGTCGTGCACGAGAGGATCGCGCTGCGCCCGCTCGACGTCGACGCGGTGTTCCTGTACGGCTACGGCTTCCCGCGCTATCGCGGCGGCCCGATGCACTACGCGGACACGGTCGGCCTCGCGAACGTGCTCGCCGACATCCGCGCGTTCGCGAAGGAGGATCCGCTGTTCTGGAAGCCTTCGCCGCTGATCGTCGAGCTGGTCGAGCGCGGCGCGGATTTCGCGAGCCTGAACCATATCGACTGAACGCCCACCGCATTCGCAACGGACTTACGATGGACCTCAATTTCACCCCCGAAGAGGAAGCGTTCCGCACCGAAGTGCAGCGCTTTCTCGCCGCCGAACTGCCCGCGCGCACCGCGCGCAAGGTGAAGAGCGGCCTGCATCCGACGCGCGATGACATGCGCGAATGGCACGCAATCCTGAATGCCCGCGGCTGGCTCGCGAGCCACTGGCCGCGCGAGTATGGCGGCCCCGGCTGGAGCGTCGCGCAGAAATTCCTGTTCGACAACGAATGCGCGCTCGCCGGCGCGCCGCGCATCGTCCCGTTCGGCGTCAACATGCTCGGGCCCGTGCTGATCAAGTACGGCGACGAAGCACAGAAGCGCCACTGGCTGCCGCGCATTCTCGACGGCACCGACTGGTGGTGCCAGGGCTATTCGGAGCCGGGCGCCGGTTCCGATCTCGCGTCGGTGAAGACGAGCGCGGTGCGCGACGGCAATCACTACGTCGTGAACGGCCAGAAGACGTGGACCACGCTCGGCCACTACGCGAACATGATCTTCTGCCTCGTGCGCACCGCGACCGACGTGCGCAAGCAGGAGGGCATCAGCTTCCTGCTGATCGACATGGCCACGCCGGGTGTCGAAGTGCGCCCGATCATCACGCTCGACGGCGAGCACGAGGTGAACGAAGTGTTCTTCACCGACGTGCGCGTGCCCGTGGAGAACCTGGTCGGCGAAGAGAACCGCGGCTGGACCTACGCGAAATACCTGCTCACGTACGAGCGCACCAACATCGCCGGCATCGGCTTCTCGACGGCCGCGCTCGACCGGCTGCGCGCGGTCGCCGCGAAGGTGACGAAGAATGGCCGGCCGCTCGCGGACGATCCGTTCTTCGCGGCGCGCGTCGCCCGCGTCGAGATCGAGCTCGAGAACATGCGCACGACCAACCTGCGCGTGCTGGCCGCCGTCGCGGGCGGCGGCGTGCCGGGCGCGGAAAGCTCGATGCTGAAGATTCGCGGCACGCAGATCCGCCAGGAGATCACCGCGCTGATGCGCCGCGCGATGGGGCCGTACGCGCAGCCGTTCGTCGAGGAGGCGTTCGACGCCGATCACGACGGCGAGCCGGTCGGCCCGGACAGGGCCGCGAGCGCCGCGCAGCAGTACTTCAACAACCGCAAGCTGTCGATCTTCGGCGGCTCGAACGAGATCCAGAAGAACATCATCGCGAAGATGATGCTCGGGCTGTAACGAGGGACGCGACGATGGATTTCCAGCACACAGAAGACCGCCGGATGCTGGTGGACACGTTGAACCGCTTCATCGCCGAACAGTATGCGTTCCCGGTGCGCGACCGCATCGCGCAGTCGACCGACGGCTTCGATCGCGCGATGTGGCGGCGCTTCGCCGAACTCGGCGCGGTCGGCGCGCTGTTTCCCGAAGCCGACGGCGGCTTCGGCGGCGCGGGTTTCGATATCGCCGTGGTGTTCGAATGCCTCGGGCGCGGGCTCGTCGTCGAGCCGTTCCTCGGCGCGCTGCTCGCGGGCCGCGCGCTGTCGCTCGCCGGCGGCGACGCGCATCGCGAACGGCTTGCCGCGCTGATCGACGGCAGCGCGAGCGCCGCGTTCGCGCACGATGAGCCGGGCTCGCACTACGAACTGACGACCGTGCGCACGCGCGCCGAGCGCGACGGCGACGGCTGGGTGCTGACGGGCGCGAAGGGCGTCGTCGACCAGGCCGCGCAGGCGGCGTTCTTCGTCGTCAGCGCGCGCGTGTCCGGTCATGACGACGACGCGGCCGGCATCGGCCTGTTCGTCGTGCCGGCCGACGCGCCGGGCGTGTCGCTGCGCGACTACAGGAAGATCGACGGCGGCCGCGCGGCCGAAGTGCGTTTCGAGCGCGTCGTGTTGCCGGCCGATGCCGCGCTCGGCGCACCGGATGCTCGGGACGGAGATACCGGCGCCGCGCTGCTCGAACGCGTGCTCGGCTACGGGCTGCTGGCGCTGTCGGCGGAGGCGCTCGGCGCGATGGACGTCGCGAAGGACGCGACGCTCGAATACCTGCGCACGCGCAAGCAGTTCGGGCTGCCGATCGGCAGCTTCCAGGCGCTGCAGCACCGGATGGCCGACCTGCTGCTCGAAGTCGAGCAGGCGCGCTCGGCGGTGATCAACGCGGCCGCGCAGCTCGATGCGCCGCGCGCGGTGCGCGAGCGCGCGCTCGCGGCGGCGAAATACAGCATCGGCCGGATCGGCACGCTCGTCGCCGAGGAAAGCATCCAGCTGCACGGCGGGATCGGGATGACGTGGGAGCTGCCGCTGTCGCATTACGCGAAGCGGCTCGTGATGATCGATCACCAGCTCGGCGACGAGGATCATCATCTCGCGCGCTACATCGCGCTGTCGAAACAGTAAAGGCATGCGACGCGAATGGAGGAGACAAGGATGACGAACGACCCGCGCGCGTTGCCGCTGGCCGGCGTGAAGGTGCTCGATTTCTCGCGCGTGCTCGCGGGCCCGTGGAGCGCGATGGTGCTCGCCGATTTCGGCGCGGACGTGATCAAGGTCGAGCATCCGGTGCGCGGCGACGACACGCGCGACTGGGGGCTGCGAATCGGCGAGACCGAGACGACCTACTTCAACAGCGTGAATCGCAGCAAGCGGTCGATCTGCGTCGACCTGCAAACCGAGGAAGGGCGACGCATCGCGCGCGAGCTGGCCGCGCAGGCAGACGTGCTGATCCACAACTTCAAGTTCGGCGGTGCGGAGAAACTCGGCCTCGGCTACGACGCGCTCGCCGAATTGAATCCGCGGCTCGTGCATTGCGCGATTTCCGGCTACGACCGCTCGGGCCCGGAGGCCGCACGGCCAGGCTACGACCTCGTCGTGCAGGGCGAGGCGGGGCTGATGGCGCTGAACGGCGAGGCCGGCCAGCCGCCGCTGAAATTCGGCGTCGCGGCGGTCGACCTGTTCACCGGCATGTATTCGGCGCAGGCGGTCCTCGCCGCGCTGTACGAGCGCCACGCGACGGGGCGCGGACGGCGCATCGAGATGGCGCTGTTCGACTGCGGGCTGATGATCACCGCGTACTACGGGCTCGACGCGCTGCTGATGGGCGAGGATCCGCCGCGCTACGGCAACGCGCATCCGTCGATCGTGCCGTACGGCGTGTTCGATGCGGCCGACGGTCCGCTCGTGATCACGGTCGGCAACAACACGCAGTTCGCACGTTTCTGCGATGCGATCGAGCGGCCCGATCTCGCCGCGGACGACCGCTACAGGACCAACCTCGGCCGCTCGGAAAACCGCGCCGCGCTGCTGCCGGAGATTCGCGGCGAACTCGCGCGGCGGCCGCGCGCGATGCTGCTCGCGGCACTTGCCGATGCGGGCATTCCGTGCGGCGAGGTGCTCGGGCTGCACGACGCGCTGACGTCGGAGCGCGCGACCAGCGCGGGGCTCGTCACGCGGCAGCCGCATCCGGTCGCGGGCGACGTCGACGTGCTCGCGCCGCCGTATCGCTTCGACGGCGCGCGCCTGCCGGTGCGCGGTGCGCCGCCGGTGCTCGGCGCCGATACGGACGACGTGCTCGGTCGCTGGCTCGGGCTGTCGCAGGATGACCTGTCGCGGCTGCGCGCGGATCGCGTCGTGTAGCGCGTTTCACGTATTGCCGCCGCGGCGCGGGCGGAGCAGTCGACGCGCGCCGACCATCCATAAGACACGCCTCGCGAACGACGAGGGGACATCGGAGACACCATGGAGCATTCCGTCATCGAATCGGTCACGGCGCGCCGTGACTACCAGCAGCTCGTGCGCGCGCGACGCCGCTTCAGCTTCACGCTGACGGCGCTGATGATCGCCACCTACTACGGCTTCATCCTGCTCGTCGCGCTCGCGCCGCACGTGCTGGCCGCGCCGCTGTACCGCGGCGCAACGACCACGGTCGGGATCGTCGCGGGCGTCGCGATCATCCTGGTCGCGATCGGCCTGACCGCGTGCTACGTGCTGCGCGCTAACCGTGCGTTCGACCGCCGCGTCGACGCGATCCTGCAACGTTCGTGACGGAGGCCGACATGCGACGCATCTCGCGCGCGCTCGGCGCGCTGGCCGTTCTCGTTTTCTCCACCCCCGCCGCGCGCGCGAGCGCCGTCGCGGGGCCGATGCCCGACAAGGTCGAGCTGAACCCGGTCGCGATCGCGATGTTCTTCGCGTTCGTGTTCGCGACGCTCGCGCTCACGCGCTGGGCCGCGCGCCGCACGCGCTCGACACGCGACTTCTACACGGCCGGCGGCGGCATCACCGGGCTGCAGAACGGGCTCGCGATCGCGGGCGACTACATGTCGGCCGCGTCGTTCCTCGGGCTGTCGGGGATGGTGTTCATGTTCGGCTTCGACGGGCTGATCTACTCGATCGGCTTCCTGGTCGGCTGGCCGTTCGTGATGTTCCTGATCGCCGAGCCGCTGCGCAACCTCGGCAAGTTCACGTTCGTCGACGTCGTCGCGTACCGCTTCGCGCAGCGGCCGATCCGGCTGCTGACGTCCGCGAACGCGCTGACGATCGTCGTGCTGTACCTGGTCGTGCAGATGGTCGGCGCGGGCAAGCTGATCCAGCTGCTGTTCGGGCTGTCGTACGGCACGGCCGAGCTGATCGTCGGCGTGCTGATGGTCGTGTACGTGTTCTTCGGCGGGATGACCGCGACCACCTGGGTGCAGGTGATCAAGGCCGTGCTGCTGCTGTGCGGCGCGACGCTGCTCGCGTTGCTCGCGCTCGGCGAATTCGGCTTCAGCGTCGACGAGATGTTCCGCCGCGCGGTGGCCGTGCATCCGGGCGCGCTGTCGATCATGGGGCCCGGCAAGCTGATCCGCGATCCGGCCAACGCGCTGTCGCTCGGCATCGCGCTGATGTTCGGCACGGCCGGCTTCCCGCACATCCTGATGCGCTTCTTCACGGTGCCGAACGCGAAGGAGGCGCGCAAGTCGGTGCTCTACGCGACGGGCTTCATCGGCTACTTCTACCTGCTCACGTTCGTGATCGGCTTCTCGGCGATCGTGCTGCTCGCGCAGCATCCGGAATTCTTCCGGCTCGGCGCGAACGGCACCTTCAACCTGACGCACGACCTGCTCGGCGGCTCGAACATGGTCGCGGTGAAGCTCGCGCAGGCGGTCGGCGGCAACTGGTTCTACGGCTTCATCGCGGCTGTCACGTTCGCGACGATCCTCGCGGTGGTCGCCGGGCTGACGCTCGCCGGCGCGACCACGATCTCGCACGACCTGTATGCGCAGATGTGGGCGCGCGGCAAGCCCGACGAGCGGCTGGAGATGCGCATCTCGCGCGCGGCGACGATCGGGCTGTCCGCGGTCGCGATCGCGCTGTCGATCCTGTTCGAGCACGTGAACGTCGCGTTCATGGTCGGCCTCGTCGCCGCGGTGGCCGCCAGCGCGAATTTCCCGGTGCTCGCGATGTCGATCTTCTGGCGCGGGATGACGACGCGCGGCGCGGTGCTCGGCGGAGGCCTGGGCCTCGCGTCGGCGGTGGCGCTCACGGTGCTGTCGAAATCGGTGTGGGTCGACGTGCTGCATCACGCGCATGCGCCGGTGTTCCTCGACAACCCGGCGCTCGTGTCGGTGCCGCTCGCGTTCGTCGGGATCGTCGTCGGCTCGCTCGCGGACCGCGGCGAGCGCGCGAGGCGCGAGCGCGAAGCCTTCGCGCGGCAGGAGTTCTACGCGCAGACGGGCGTGCTGGCCGGTGAGGCCGTGCAGCATTGATTCGTCGGATGAAACGATCCATCCGTCCGGATCGCCGGACGGATATTTTCCGGAAATCCGGAATCCCGGATTTCCTTGCCTGCCGCATTATGAGAAATACAATGAAAACAATGGCTTGAGGGGTTCCGGAAACCTGGCATCGACCTTGCGATATGAAAAGCACGGCCATCCCCCCGGCCTGACTATTAAACCAAGGAGACAATCGATGACCACTGCCTTCCACTCCCTCCGGACGTCCTGAGGCATCGCTTGTTGCGGCACGGCAGCCGCGCGGGCGAATGGCCTAGGGGGCATTGCCCCCTTCAGCGTCATCTTTCCGCGCGCGTGACGCCGTTTCCACCGGCTCATCTACTTCAGCAGGAACCATCGTGAAGAAGAAACCCTTCTACAAAGTGCTCTACGTGCAGGTGATCTTCGCCATCATCGTCGGCGTGATCCTCGGCCACTTCTACCCGGCGCTCGCCACCGACATGAAACCGCTCGGCGACGGCTTCATCAAGCTGATCAAGATGGTGATCGGACCGATCATCTTCTGTACGGTCGTCACCGGCATCGCCGGCATGGAGGACATGAAGAAGGTCGGCCGCGTCGGCGGCAAGGCGCTGCTGTACTTCGAGATCGTGTCGACCTTCGCGCTGCTGCTTGGCCTCGCGGCCACGCACATCCTGCGCCCGGGCGTCGGCTTCAACATCGATCCGGCGACGCTGAACGGCAAGGAAGTCGCATCGTACGCGGCGAAGGCGCACGGGCAGTCGACGGTCGACTTCCTGATGCACATCATCCCGAACACGATGGTCGATGCGTTCGCGCAGGGCGAAATCCTGCAGATCCTGCTGATCGCGCTGCTGTTCGGCAGCGTGCTCGCGCACCTCGGCGAGCGCGGCAAGGTCGTGACCGACTTCATCGACGGCCTCACGCGCGTGCTGTTCGGCATCGTGCACATCGTCACGAAGCTGGCGCCGATCGGCGCGTTCGGCGCGATGGCGTTCACGATCGGCAAGTACGGCGTCGGCTCGCTGGTGCCGCTGCTCAAGCTGATCGGCACGTTCTACCTGACCTCGGTCGTGTTCGTGCTGGTCGTGCTCGGCGCGATCGCACGCGCCACGGGCTTCTCGATCATCCGCTTCGTGTCGTACATCAAGGAAGAGTTGCTGATCGTGCTCGGCACGAGTTCGTCGGAAGCGGCGCTGCCGCAGCTGATGGAAAAGCTGGAGAAGGCCGGCTGCTCGCGCTCGGTGGTTGGCCTCGTCGTGCCGACCGGCTACTCGTTCAACCTCGACGGCACCAACATCTACATGACGATGGCCGTGCTGTTCATCGCGCAGGCGACCAACATCGAACTGACGTGGATGCAGCAGCTCACGCTGCTCGCGGTCGCGATGCTGACGTCGAAGGGCGCGAGCGGCGTCACGGGCGCGGGCTTCATCACGCTGGCCGCGACGCTCGCCGTCGTGCCGACGATCCCGCTGTCGGGCATGGTGCTGATCCTCGGGATCGACCGCTTCATGAGCGAATGCCGCGCGCTGACCAACATCATCGGCAACGGTGTCGCGACCGTCGTCGTGTCGGCCTGGGAAAAGGAACTCGACCGCAACAAGCTGCGCCAGGCGCTGAAGGGCGGCGGCGAGGTCACGACGACCGAGACGGCCGGCGTCTGACGTCATGAAGGAGCAGGCGGCGGCACCGCCCGCGGGCGGTGCGCCGCGCGGCGGCCCGGGCGGAGATGCGGAGCCCTATGACACAATAGGCGATCCGCATCGCCAGGAAGTCACGTCCGTGAAGCGCCGCCTGCTCATCCTCGTCGTGCTTGCCGCCGCGCTCGCGGCGGCGTGCGCGCTGACGTGGACCATCACGTGGCGGCGCGGCGTCGCCGAGCTGCAGCGCAACGCCGCGGTGCGCGTCGACCGTACCACCAACGCGCTCAAGAGCACGCTCGACCGCTACGAGTCGCTGCCTTATCTGCTCGGCAGCCACCCGTACGTGCTGGACCTGCTCGCCGAGCCGAAGCGCGCCGATTTCACCGCGCGCGCGAACCGTTATCTCGAAGACCTCAACGAACACGCGCACGCGACCGTCACCTACGTGATCGGCGCGGACGGCCTGTGCGTCGCCGCCAGCAACTGGCGCGCGCCCGACAGCTTCGTCGGGACCGGATACCAGTTTCGTCCGTATTTCATCGATGCGATGAGCGGCCAGGTCGGCCGCTTCTTCGGGATCGGCACGATCTCGCGCGATCCCGGCTACTACATCTCGCAGCCGGTGTGGCGCGACGGCAGGATCGCGGGCGTCGTCGTCGTGAAGCTCAATCTCGAATGGTTCCAGGGCGCCGACGCGTCCGAACCGCTCGTCGTCGCGGACGATCACGGCGTCGTGTTCCTGTCGTCCGTGCCCGCGTGGAAATATCACACGCTGCATCCGTTGACGGGGCCCGTCGCCGCGTCGATCTACGAGACGCGCCAGTACGCGCAGCAGCCCGTCACGCCGCTGCCGCTGCGCGTCGAGCAGGTGCTCGACGCCAACGCGGAGATCGTGCGCCTCGGTCCCGGCCTGCGCGCGCCGCGCTTCCTGGCGAGCAAGCGGCGGATCGGCGAACCCGATTGGCTGCTGGTGACGCTCGCGCCGATCGCGCCCATCGACGCCGACGCGCGCAACGCGACGATCGTCACCGGCTTCGGCTTCGTCTCGGTCGCGTTGCTCGCGTTCTACTGGCGGATGCGCCGCGCACGCGTGCGCGAGATGATCCGCGGCCGCGCCTTGCTGCAGCAGGCGTATGCGGAGCTGAACCGGCGCGTCGAGGAGCGCACGGCCGACCTGTCGGAGGCGAACGAGCAATTGCAGAAGGAAGTCGGCGACCGGATCCGCGCGGAGCAGGAATTGCGCGCCGCGCACGACGAACTGATCCAGGCGAGCAAGCTCGCCGCGCTCGGCCAGATGGCGGCCGGCATCACGCATGAACTGAACCAGCCGCTCGCGGCGCTGCGCAGCTTCTCGGACAACACGCGCGTGCTGCTCGATCGCGGCGAGCAGGCGGCCGCGCGCGAGAACCTCGAGGCGATCGCCGCGTTGACCGAGCGGATGGGCAAGATCACCAATCAGCTGAAGCTGTTCGTCGGCCGCGCGAAGCCGCGCAACGAACGGGCGCTCGTCGTGCGCGCGCTGCGCAGCGTGCTGTCGCTGCTCGGCGACCGGCTGCGCGGCGTCGCGCTCACGCTGACGCTGCAGGATGCGACCGTGTCGCCCGCGCAGGATGCCCCGCTCGACCTCGCGTGCGACTATCCGGAACTCGTCGCCCGCTGCGAGGACCTGCGCCTCGAACAGGTGCTGATCAACCTGCTCGGCAACGCGCTCGACGCGGTCGCAGGCGTCGCGGCACCGGCGATCGAAGTGACGATCGCGGTGTCGGTCGCGACGCTCGCGGTCGAGGTGCGCGACAACGGCTCCGGCATCGCGCCCGATTTGCTGCCGCGCCTGTTCGAGCCGTTCTTCACGACCAAGGAAATGGGGCGCGGGCTCGGGCTGGGTCTCGCGATCTCGTCGTCGATCGCGAGCGATGCGGGCGGCGCGCTGACCGCGCGCAATGCACCGTCCGGCGGCGCGCTGTTCGTCTTGACGCTGCGGCGCGCGCGCACGCATCATCCGGACTCGGTGTCCGAACCGGCGGGCTCGCACTAGGGGCCGTCGCAAACCCGTTCGCCGCACGACCGGCATCAACGAAGCCGCGCGCACCAGCGCCGCGCGGCCTGTCAGGAGCAAGTGACCAAGATGGCCAACCGGCTGCAAGTGATCTATATCGAAGACGATGCACTCGTTCGCCGGGCGAGCGTGCAGAGCCTCCAGCTCGCGGGGTTCGACGTCGTCGGGTTCGAATCGGCCGAGGCGGCCGACAAGGCGATCGTCGCGGAAACCGCAGGCGCGATCGTCAGCGACATCCGGCTGCCCGGCGCGAGCGGGCTCGACCTGCTCGCGCAGTGCCGCGAGCGCGTACCCGACGTGCCGGTGATCCTCGTCACCGGCCACGGCGACATCTCGATGGCCGTGCAGGCGATGCGCGACGGCGCGTACGACTTCATCGAAAAGCCGTTCGCGGCCGAGCGGCTGATCGAGACCGTGCGCCGCGCGCTCGAGCGGCGCGAGCTCGTGCTCGAAAACCATGCGCTGCGGCGCGAGCTGGCCGGGCAGAACATCGTCGCGCCGCGCATCATCGGCCGCAGCCCGGCGATCGAACAGGTGCGCAAGCTGATCGCGAACGTCGCGCCCACCGACGCATCGGTGCTGATCAACGGCGACACGGGCGCCGGCAAGGAGCTGATCGCGCGCAGCCTGCACGAGCTGTCGCCGCGTCGCGACAAGCCGTTCATCGCGGTGAACTGCGGTGCGCTGCCCGAGCCGATGTTCGAGTCGGAGATGTTCGGCTACGAGCCCGGCGCGTTCACCGGTGCAGCGAAGCGCCGCGTCGGCAAGCTCGAATACGCATCCGGCGGCACACTGTTCCTCGACGAAATCGAAAGCATGCCGCTCGCGCTGCAGGTGAAGCTCTTGCGCGTGCTGCAGGACGGCGTGCTCGAACGGCTCGGCTCGAACCAGCCGATCCGCGTGAACTGCCGCGTCGTCGCGGCCGCGAAGGGCGACATGAGCGAACTCGTCGCCGCCGGCACGTTCCGGCGCGACCTGTTGTACCGGCTCAACGTCGTGACGATCGCGCTGCCGCCGCTCGCCGAGCGCCGCGAGGACATCGTGCCGCTGTTCGAGCACTTCATGCTCGACGCGGCCGTGCGCTACGAGCGGCCGGCCCCCGTGCTGACCGACCGGCAACGCGCGAGCCTGATGCAGCGCGACTGGCCAGGCAACGTGCGCGAGCTGCGCAACGCAGCCGACCGCTTCGTGCTCGGCGTCGCCGACATGCCGCAGGAAGCCGGCGCGGGCGGCGACGATGCGGAGAGCGACCAGACGCTGAAGGAGCGCATCGAGCAGTTCGAGCGCGCGGTGATCGCCGAGGCGCTGAACCAGACGGGCGGCGCGGTCGCCGCGACGGCCGATCGGCTGCATGTCGGCAAGGCGACGCTGTACGAGAAGATGAAGCGTTACGGGCTGTCGGCGAAAGGCGAAACCGAGCGCTGAAAAAGACACGGACCGCGGAACCGGGCTGGCCGGTCGGGCGGTCCGAGGTGCGGAGCAGGGCGCGGAACAGGGCGCGGTGGGCGGCCCTGCGAGTCTTGTCGTGCGGCGCTCAGGCCGCGTTGCCGTCGAGCGCCTTCTTGAGCAGCGCGTCGAGTTCCGCGAATTGCGGGGCGCCGACGTAGCGCTTCAGGATCTTGCCGTCCTTGTCGACGACGAAGGTCGTCGGCGTGAGCTGCACGTTGCCGAACTGCTTCGCGACGCTGCCGTCGTCGAGCGCGACCTTGAACGGGAGCTGGCGCGTCTGCGCGTAGTTCGCGACGTACATCGGCGGATCGTAGTTCATCGCGACCGCGACGAATTCCAGCCCCTGGCCCTTGAAGCGATTGTAGGTATCGACCATCTGCGGCATTTCCTGCATGCAGGTCGCGCAGCTCGTCGCCCAGAAATTCACGAGGTAGACCTTGCCCTTCAGGTCGCCGGCCGTCGACACCTTCTGGCCCGACAGCAGCGTGAACGTGGCGTCCGGCACGGTGGACTTGCCGTTGAACGCGAAGAAGCCGGCAACGGCGATGGCCGCGACGACGACGGCCGCGACGATATAGCGGACGGGGCCGGTGCGGCGCTGGGCGGGAGGCGTGGTGTTCATCTGCGGTGCTCTCGGAGTCGGTCGATGACGCGGGTCGATGCAAAGGACGTCGAAATTCGGCGCTCATTTTAGCGCGAATGCGGCGCGCGCACCGGCGGCGGCCACGCATACCGGGCGCCGGCTTCGGCGGATAATGGGTGTTTTTGCCTGTCCCCATCACTGCCATGCCGAAGGAAGTTCTCCATTCGTTGCGCCCCCTTTTTCGTCCGCTGCGACACTTCGCCGCGCTCGCATGCGTGAGCGCGGCGCTGGCCGCGTGCTCGCCGTCGTATGACTGGCGCACGCTGCACAACGACGCCGGCTATACGATCGACCTGCCGGCGAAGCCGACCGTCGAGGATCAGCCGATCGCGGTCGGCGGCGCGTCGATGCCGATGCGGATGCAGGCCGCGCATGTCGACGGCGCGGTGTTCGCGATTGGCACGCTGACGCTGCCCGACGACCGCGACGATACGCGCCGCGCGGCGCTCGAGTTCCTGCGGTCCGGGTTGTCGCGCAATCTCGACGGCGTGCCGCAGACGGCCTCGGTGCCGGTGCCGCTCGCGTCCGGCGGCGCGGTGAACGGGCTCGAACTGCGCGTCGCGGGCGCGGCCAGCGGCGGCGACCATTCGCACAAGACGATCGTCGCGCGGCTCGTGGCGCGGGGCCGGCACGCGTACCAGGCCGTCGCGATCGCTGACCGGCCGCTCGCGCAGGAACAACTCGACCAGTTTTTCGGCTCGTTCAAACTCGACTGACATCGGCCGGCGAGGGCGCTCGGACGCTTCATGACAATTGAAAGTTCATTCGCAGCTTTCGCCGCTAATCGCCGGATTTTGCGGGGATTTTTCGGCTATCCACAGCGCATGTGGATAACTTTGTTGAAAAGTTGATGGAATCTCCCGCAAAGCCGCACCGGACGGCCTTCCGGGGCATTTGATAGTTCACGCTCCGTTCGAGAAAAGTCAATAGAAACAAGGGGATGTGAATTTCATGAGGAAAGCGCGCCCGTGCAGGATGATCGGGGGCCGGATTCGTGAAATTGTGCATAAGTCAAGTCTTGACAGCCGTATTTTGTCCTCCGAAGGCGCTCACAGCGCCGTGAGCGCACGCCGGTAGCGGATCGCTTCGGCGATCTGCGCGGCCGTCGGCAACGGGTCGCCGGCCAGGTCGGCGATCGTGCGCGCAACCTTCAGCACGCGGAAATACGCACGCGCCGACCAGCCGAAGCGCTCGCCGGCCTCGCGCAACAGCCGCTCGCCGTCGTCGGTCGGCCGGCACAGGTCGTCGGTTTCCCGGCCGCTCAGCATGTGATTGGTCTTGCCCTGCCGGTCGCGTTGCAGCGCACGCGCGTGGGCGACCCGTGCGGCGACCGCCGCGCTCGGCTCGCCCGGTGCCGTCGCACGCGACGCGAGTTCGGCCGGCGACAGCGCGGGCAGGTCGATCTGGATGTCGATCCGGTCGAGCAACGGGCCCGACAGCTTGCGCAGGTAGCGCGTGGCGACGTCCGGCGTGCAGCGGCAGCGCCCGGACGGATCGCCGTGCCAGCCGCACGGGCACGGGTTCATCGCGGCAATCAGCTGGCACGCGGCGGGGAAGTCGGCCTGCTGCGCCGCGCGCGAGATCGTGATGCGGCCCGCTTCGAGCGGCTCGCGCAGCATTTCCAGCACGTGCCGGTCGAATTCGGGCAACTCGTCGAGAAACAGCACGCCGAGGTGCGCGAGCGTGATCTCGCCCGGCTGAGGCGGGTTGCGGCCGCCGACCAGCGCGGCGGCGCTCGACGAATGATGCGGCGAGCGGAACGGGCGCCGCCGCCACTGCGAGGGCGAGAAGCCGATGCGGCTCGCGGAAAGGAGCGCGGCCGACGTCAGCGCCTCGTCGTCGGTCAGCGGCGGCAGGAGGCCGGGCAGCCGCGCGGCGAGCATCGACTTGCCGGCGCCGGGCGGCCCGATCATCAGCATGTGGTGCCCGCCCGCGGCAGCGACTTCGAGCGCGCGCCGGGCGCCGCGCTGGCCGACGACGTCCGCGAGATCGGGCGCGGCGGGCGCCGGCACGCCGTCGAGGCAGGGCGCCGCGACCGGCGCGAACCGGGCATCCGGCGTGCCGGCCAGGTGCGCGCACAGCGCGGGGAGGTCGGGCGCGCCGAACACGGTGACGCCCGGCACCAGCGCCGCCTCGGCCGCGCTGTCGAGCGGCAGGTACAGCTCGGGCGGGCGCGGCAGGGCTGTCACGCCGGATATCGCGACGCAATCGACGCCGGAATGGCCGCTGGAATCGAAACGGGAATCGGGACCGGAATCGAGGTCCGCTGCGGCATGCCCCGTGCGCCAGTCGCGCGCGGCGCCGCACGCCATCGCGAACGCACCGCGCATCGGCCGCAGCGCGCCGGTCAGAGACAGTTCGCCCGCGAATTCGCGGCCGGCCAGCGCGTCGGCCGGGAGCTGGCCGTTCGCGGCGAGGATGCCGAGCGCGATCGGCAGGTCGAAGCGGCCCGATTCCTTCGGCAGGTCGGCTGGCGCGAGATTGACGGTGATCCGCCTGACGGGGAAGTCGAATCCGCAGTTCTGCAGCGCGGCGCGCACGCGCTCGCGGCTTTCGCGGACTTCGAGATCGGGCAGGCCGACGATCGAGAACGACGGCAGCCCGTTGGCAAGATGAACTTCGACGGTGACGTCCGGCGCGCGGCCGGCCGCCGGCGCGCGACTGCGCACCACGGCGAGCGACATGGCGAGGCTCCTGTAGATGAATCGGACGGGCTACGGCCGTTCGGGGCCGCATGCCGCGGGAATCGGAGGAATCGGTGCGCGCTGCCGGCGTGGCGCGGGAAAGAACGAGGAACGACGAACTGCGAAGAGCGAGGAACAGCGAAGAACGACGGAACAGTTAGCAGATTGGCTGATTTCCGGGTGACAGGCGCGGGCCGCACGAGGCGGCCCGCGCCCGGACCAGTCGGTCGGGCGGGGCGTCAGGCCTGGGACGCTGCGAGCTTCTGCTCGAGTTCCGCGACGCGCTTCTCGAGTTCCTCGAGACGCACGCGAGTGCGGGCGAGCACATGTGCCTGCGTGTCGAACTCCTCGCGCGTGACGAGATCGAGCTTCGAGAAGCCTTGCGACAACATGGCCTTCACGTTGCGCTCGACATCCTTGGCCGGCGAGTTTTTCAGCAGGTCGCTGACGCGCGACTGCAGGTCGTTGAAAACATCGCTGGGTTGCTTCATGAGATTTCCTTCCTTGCACAAAAAATGTGCATATTCAGTTGCGTACGTGCCCATGATGCACGCATGACCGGAAATGGTGCGCACGTGGCGCGATTTCCGGGCATGGCGCCCGCATGGGTGAATGGCCCGGTAAGCCGGGACGTGCGTGCACTCTAGCAACGATCCTTTCGGTGCGCCAGCAAACCGGGCCATGTTGGCCATTCGGCCGGGCTTCCGCACCTTTCAGCATCGGATGCGGCCCTGTTTAAGGGCCATTCGAGGCGGTGTTCGGACGAACATGGCATGCGAGTTGCTGAGGAGAGACCGTTACACCATTCCAACCAATTCGACGGGACCACCCAGCGAGAGGACTTCATGAAACTGATTACCGCAATCATCAAGCCGTTCAAGCTCGATGAGACGCGCGAAGCGCTCTCCGCGCTCGGCGTCTCGGGCATCACGGTCACGGAGGTGAAAGGGTTCGGGCGCCAGAAGGGGCATACCGAGCTGTATCGGGGCGCCGAATACGTGGTCGATTTCCTGCCGAAGATGAAGATCGAGGCGGCCGTGTCCGACGATCTCGTCGACCAGGCGGTCGAGGCGATCGAGCGGGCCGCCCGCACCGGCAAGATCGGCGACGGCAAGATCTTCGTCACGCCGATCGAGCAAGTGATCCGGATCCGGACCGGGGAGACCGGCGCAGACGCGCTGTAACAGACAAAGACAAGCGACAAGAGGAAACCCGAGATGCGCAAACTTCTGATGTCCCTGCTGATGGCCGGCTCGCTGATCGCGGCCGGTGTCGGCTCCGCGCTCGCCGACGACGCGGCTTCCGCCGCGGCTGCGTCCGCGCCCGCCGCAACGGCGTCCGATGCGTCGGCAGCCGCCGCTCCGGCCGCTTCGGCGCCGGCCGCCACGGACGCATCGGCACCTGCCGCTGCCGCCGCACCCGCTTCGGGCGCCGCCTCCGACGCATCGGCTGCCGCCGCCGCGTCCGCGCCGGCCGCACCCGCCGCGCCGACCGAGCCGTTCTCCGTCGATTCGTCGAAGATCAGTGCCGGCGATACCGCGTGGATGCTGACGTCCACCGCGCTCGTGCTGTTCATGACGATCCCCGGCCTCGCGCTGTTCTATGCGGGCATGGTCCGCAAGAAGAACGTGCTCGCGACCGTGATGCAGAGCTTCGCGATCACCGCGGTGATCACGGTGCTGTGGACGGTGGTCGGCTACAGCCTCGCGTTCACGCCGGGCAACGGCTTCATCGGCGGGCTGTCGCGCGCGTTCCTGCACGGGATGACCTACGTGAAGGGCGACAAGGCGACCACGCTGACCGTCAGCCACCTGGCGACGACGATTCCGGAGTCGGTCTACTTCGTCTATCAGATGACGTTCGCGATCATCACGCCGGCGCTGATCTGCGGCGCGTTCGCCGACCGGATGAAGTTCTCGGCGATGCTCGTGTTCATGACGCTCTGGTCGCTGATCGTCTATGTGCCGATCGCGCACATGGTGTGGGAGCCGACCGGCTGGCTGTCGTCGGACGGCGTGCTCGACTTCGCGGGCGGTACCGTCGTGCACATCAACGCCGGTATCGCGGGCCTCGTCTCGTGCCTGATGCTCGGCAAGCGCGTCGGCTTCGGCCGTGAGTCGATGGCACCGCACAACCTCGTGCTGACGATGATCGGCGGCTCGATGCTGTGGGTCGGCTGGTTCGGCTTCAACGCGGGTTCCGCTGTCGCGGCCGATGGCCGTGCCGGCTTCGCAATGCTGACGACGCAAGTCGCGACGGCGTGCGCGGCGCTCGGCTGGATGTTTGCCGAATGGATCTCGCACGGCAAGCCGTCGGTGCTCGGCATCGTGTCGGGCGCGGTCGCGGGCCTCGTCGCGATCACCCCGGCCGCCGGCTTCGTGGGCGTGACGGGTGCGCTCGTGATCGGTATCGCGGCAGGCGTCGTGTGCTTCTGGTCGGCAACGTGGCTCAAGTCGAAGCTCGGCTACGACGATTCGCTCGACGCGTTCGGCGTGCACGGCGTGGGCGGGATTCTCGGCGCGCTGCTGACGGGCGTGTTCGCGGTCAAGGACATCGGCGGCGCCGACGGCAGCCTGCTGCTGCAGGCCAAGGGCGTGCTGATCACGCTGGTGTACAGCGGCGTGCTGAGCTTCGTGCTGCTGAAGCTGATCGACCTGACGATCGGCCTGCGCGTGACCGAAGAGGAAGAGCGCGAAGGCCTCGACGTGGTGCTGCACGGCGAGCACGTCGAATAAGGCGTACGGATGACGGCGGGCCGCCGCGCAGACGGCGCCCGCCACGAATGAGCGCAGCGACTTCGGCCCGCCCGCCCGGCGGGCTTTTTTTCTCCTGCCGCGTGCTGCCGTAGCGCATAACCCTTCACGCTATCGGGTCAATAGCCGAAAACTCCCTCCAAACCCTTGCGAAGCCGGGAACAATCCCCAAATGGGCGGAGCAATTGCTCTACAATCTTCATTCTCCCGCTCGCGAGTGATTCATGGTTCCCCACCTCGTTACCGCGTTGAACGGTCCGCTGCTCGAGCTCGAGCGGAAGATCCTCGACGCGACGCCTGCGATCGAACGCTGGTTCAGGCTCGAATGGCAGGAACACACCCCGCCGTTCTATTGTTCGGTGGACCTGCGCAACGCCGGTTTCAAGCTGGCGCCCGTCGACGCGAACCTGTTCCCCGGCGCGTTCAATAATCTGCCGTCCGAAGTGCTGCCGCTCGCCGTCCAGGCCGCGATGGCCGCGATCGAGAAGATCTGCCCGGACGCGAAGAACCTGCTCGTGATTCCCGAGCTGCCGACCCGCAACGCGTTCTACCTGGAAAACGTCGCGCGGCTCGCGACGATCATGCGCCAGGCCGGCCTGAACGTGCGCTTCGGCTCGCTCGACCCGAGCATTACCGACATGACGCCGATCACGCTGGCCGACGGCCAGAAGATCGTGCTCGAACCGCTCGAGCGTTCGCAGCGCCGTCTCGGCCTGAAGAATTTCGATCCGTGCTCGATCCTGCTGAACAACGACCTGTCGGCCGGCATTCCCGCCGTGCTGGAAAACCTGCACGAGCAGTACCTCCTGCCGCCGCTGCACGCGGGCTGGGCCGTGCGCCGCAAGTCGACGCACTTCTCCTGCTACGACGACGTCGCGAAGAAGTTCGCGAAGATGGTCGGCGTCGATCCGTGGATGGTGAATCCGTATTTCGCGCACGTCGAAGGCGTCGACTGGCAGGGCCATGAAGGCGAGCAGGCGCTCGCCGACGCGATCGACGGCGTGCTGAAGAAGATCGCGCGCAAGTATCGCGAATACGGGATCAGCGAAAAGCCGTACGTCGTCGTGAAGGCCGACGCGGGCACCGCCGGGCGCGGCGTGATGACCGTGCACGACGCGGCCGAGATCGGCCGCATGTCGAAGGCCGAGCGCGCGCAGATGGCCGAGTCGAAGGCCGGCCTCGCGGTGCGCGACGTGATCGTGCAGGAAGGCGTCTATACGTTCGAGCGCGTCGGCGACGAAGTCGCGGAGCCGGTCGTGTACATGATCGACCGCTACGTGGTCGGCGGTTTCTACCGCACGCACGGCGGCCGCGAGCGCGACCAGAACCTGAACGCGCCCGGCATGCACTACGTGCCGCTCGGCTTCGAGCACACCGCGCTGCCGGATGCCGGCGCGAAACCGGGCGCCGCGCCGCCGAACCGCTTCTACATGTACGGCGTCGTCGCGCGCCTGTCGCTGATCGCGTCGTCGATCGAACTGGAAAAGACCGATCCCGAAGCCATCCAGGTGTAACGGCTTCGCCACGTACAGGACCCGCATGGACATTCTCTTTATCGCCGACCCGCTCGAGCGCTTCAAGATCTACAAGGATTCGACCTACGCGATGATGGCGGAAGCCGCGCGGCGCGGGCATGCGGTATATGCGTGCCAGCCGCACCAGCTCGCGTGGACGGGCTCGGGCGTCGAGGCGGACGTGCAGCGCGTGACGATCGTCGGCGACACCGCCGATCTGCATCGCCATCCGTGGTACGAGGCGGGCGCGCACGAATCGCGTCAGTTGACGTCGTTCGGCGCGGTGCTGATGCGCAAGGATCCGCCGTTCGACATGGAGTATGTGACGGCCACGTGGATGCTCGAGCTTGCCGAACGCGCGGGCGCACGCGTGTTCAACAAGCCCCAGTCGATCCGCGATCACTCGGAAAAGCTGGCGATCGGCGAGTTTCCGCAGTTCGTCGCGCCGACGCTCGTCACGCGCGACGCCGCGCGCTTGCGTGCGTTCCACGCCGAGCATGGCGACGTGATCGTGAAGCCGCTCGACGGCATGGGCGGGATGGGCGTGTTCCGCGTGAAGGCCGACGGGATGAATCTCGGCGCGATCATCGAGATGCTCGGCCACGACGGCACGCGCTCGCTGATGATCCAGAAGTTCATCCCCGAGATCACGGCCGGCGACAAACGCATTCTGCTGATCGCGGGCGAGCCGGTGCCGTATTCGCTCGCGCGGATTCCGCAAGGCAGCGAAGTGCGCGGCAATCTCGCCGCGGGCGGGCTCGGCGTCGCGCAGCCGCTGACGGCGCGCGACCGCGAGATCGCCGAGACGCTCGGGCCGGTGCTCGCCGCGCGCGGGCTGCTGCTGGTCGGGCTCGACGCGATCGGCGACTGGCTGACCGAGGTGAACGTGACGAGCCCGACGTGCTTCCGCGAAATCATGGAGCAGACGGGTTTCGACGTCGCCGCGATGTTCATCGACGCGCTGGAGCGGGCGGCCGCGTAGCCCGCTTTCCGCGCAAGCCCGGCGGCGGCCGCGCAGGTCCCCCGTCGCCGGAGCGGTTCGACCGGCCTGCTACAATGCCCGCTTGCCCGGTGCCGCGACCAGCGCGCCGAAGGCCCGGCGGTCGGGCCGAAACCGTTGCAAGGCTGAACATGAAACGATTCCCTCACTCGCTATGCTCGTTGCCCCGCTGCAGGGCGTCGGCCCGCCAGGGGCGGCCGGGGGCAGTCTGACATGGCCGGGATTCTGATCATCGCGCACGCACCGCTCGCCACCGCGCTGCGGGACTGCATCGCGCACATCTACGGCGGCGTGCCCGCGCGCATCGGCTGCATCGACGTGCTGGCGGACAGCGATCCCACCCAGGTGATGGCGTTCGCGCACGCGGAGCTCGCGCGGCTCAGGGAAGAAAATGGCGTCGTCGTGCTGACCGACATGTACGGCGCGACGCCCGCGAACATCGCGGGCCAGCTCGCGAAGCTCGACAACGTGCGCGTGCTGGCGGGCGTGAACCTGCCGATGCTGGTGCGGGCCGTCTGCTACCGGACCGTGCCGCTCGACAAGCTCGTCGACAAGGCGCTGTCCGGCGGCGCGAAGGGCGTCCACGAAGTCGCGGCCGGCACACCGCCGCCGCCGACCGAAGTCGGCTGCGGCCAATGCGCGCCGATTCCGCCCGAGCCGCAACCGCGCACCGAATCGCACTAACTGCCCCGTTTTCCGTTTTAGACCGACCCGCCGACGCACGTCGCCGGCGGCCGCGACCGACCCGACCGAGAACCATGCTTCAACAAGAAACCACCATCGTCAACAAATTGGGGCTCCATGCACGCGCATCGGCCAAGCTTACGCAACTGGCCGGCAACTTCCAGTCGGAAGTCTGGATGACGCGCAACGGACGCAAGATCAACGCAAAAAGCATCATGGGCGTGATGATGCTCGCGGCGGGCATCGGCAGCACCGTGACGATCGAGACCGAAGGTCCCGACGAACGCGAGGCGATGGATGCGCTGCTCAAGCTGATCGCGGACAAGTTCGGCGAAGGTCAGTGATCCCCGCGCGGGATCGTTGTCGTTTCGAAGCAGAATGCCGCGTTTGTCGCGGCATTTTTTTCGTCCGCGGCATTGATGCGGAAATGGCAATGCTGCGCTGCACGCTGTCAGCATGGAGGTACGGAATTTATAATCGCTAACCGGGGTCATAAGCGCATCGCAGCAGTGTGCCGCGGCTTTACATGTACAGAGGAGGTGCGCGTGTCCTTCACGCTGCATGGCATTCCCGTCTCACGTGGTATCGCGATCGGGCGAGCGTATCTGATCGCGCCGGCGGCGCTCGACGTCGCCCATTACCTGGTCGAGGCGAACCAGATCGACGCCGAGGTCGCACGTTTCAACACGGCGCGCGAGGTCGTGCATCACGAACTCGAGGCGCTGCGCGCCGACCTGACCGACGACACCCCGACCGAAGTGGGCGCGTTCATCGACGTCCACACGATGATCCTGAGCGACGCGATGCTCGTGCAGGAAACCATCGACCTGATCCGCACGCGCCGCTACAACGTCGAATGGGCGCTGACCGAGCAGCTCGAGCTGCTCACGCGCCACTTCGACGACATCGAGGATGAATACTTGCGCGAGCGCAAGGCCGACATCGAGCAGGTGGTCGAGCGCGTGCTGAAAGCGCTCGCCGGTGCGCCGTCGGCGTCGCAGGCGCTCGATGGCGCGGCCGCGCATGGCCAGAGCGAGATGATCGTCGTCGCGCACGACATCGCGCCGGCCGACATGATGCAGTTCAAGTCGCAGTCGTTCCAGGCGTTCGTCACCGATCTCGGCGGCCGCACGTCGCACACGGCGATCGTCGCGCGCAGCCTCGGCATTCCCGCCGCGGTCGGCGTCCAGCACGCGAGCTCGCTGATCCGCCAGGACGACCTGATCATCGTCGACGGCGATCAGGGGATCGTGATCGTCGATCCCGCGCCGATCGTCCTCGAGGAATATTCGTACCGTCAGTCCGAGAAACTGCTCGAGCAACGCAAGCTGCAGCGGCTGAAGTTCTCGCCGACGCAAACCCTGTGTGGCACGAAGATCGAGCTGTACGCGAACATCGAGCTGCCCGACGACGCGAAGGCGGCGGTCGAGGCCGGCGCGGTCGGCGTCGGGCTGTTCCGCTCCGAGTTCCTGTTCATGCATCAGAAGGAGATGCCCGAGGAGGAGGAGCAGTTCGCCGCGTACAAGCGCGCTGTCGAGTGGATGAAGGGCATGCCGGTGACGATCCGCACGATCGACGTCGGCGCGGACAAGCCGCTCGAGGCGCTGGACGAAGGCTACGAGACGGCGCCGAACCCGGCGCTCGGCCTGCGTGCGATCCGCTGGAGCCTGTCCGAGCCGCAGATGTTCCTCACGCAGCTGCGCGCGATCCTGCGCGCGTCCGCGTTCGGGCAGGTGAAGATCCTGATCCCGATGCTCGCGCACGCGCAGGAGATCGACCAGACACTCGACCTGATCCGCGAGGCGAAGCGCCAGCTCGACGACGCGGGGCTTGCGTACGATCCGAACGTGCGCATCGGCGCGATGATCGAGATTCCGGCCGCGGCGATCGCGCTGCCGCTGTTCCTGAAGCGCTTCGATTTCCTGTCGATCGGCACGAACGACCTGATCCAGTACACGCTCGCGATCGACCGCGCGGACAATGCGGTCGCGCACCTGTACGACCCGCTGCATCCGGCGGTGCTGCACCTGATCGCCTATACGCTGCGCGAAGCGAAGCGGGCCGGCGTGTCGGTGTCGGTGTGCGGGGAGATGGCGGGCGATCCGGCGCTCACGCGCCTGTTGCTGGGGATGGGGCTCACCGAGTTCTCGATGCACCCGAGCCAGTTGCTGGTCGTGAAGCAGGAGATCCTGCGTGCGCACCTGAAGGCACTCGAGAAGCCCACGGCCGACGTGCTGGCCGCATTCGAGCCGGAGGAAGTGCAGGCGGCGCTCAAGCGCCTGTCGGTCGCGGAGCCGCGCGCGGACGCGGCCGCCTAAGCGGCGCCGGCAGCCCCGCAGAACCGCCGCGAAGGTTGCGAAACGTCACGCATGCGCCGTTCGGCGCATGCATCCCGCGCGCGTCAGTGCCGGCCCTGGCACACGGGGCAGTCGGCCTGGCGCGCGATCTTCATCGTCGTCCATTCCATCCGCAGTGAATCGAGCATCATCAGCCGGCCGTTGAGCGTCGTGCCGATCGCGCCGATCACGCGCAGCGCTTCGGCGGCCTGCATCGCACCGATGATGCCGACCGTCGGTGCGAACACGCCCATCGTCGCGCACGCGACCTCCTCGAACGGCTGGTCTTCCGGAAACACGCACGCGTAGCAGGGCGCGGCCGGGTCGCGGAAGTCGAACGTGCTGATCTGGCCGTCGAAGCGCAGCGCGGCGCCCGACACGAGCGGCACGCCGTGCGCGACGCACGCGCGGTTGATCGCATGGCGCGTCGCGAAGTTGTCGGTGCAGTCGAGCACGACGGTTGCCTGCGGCACGTGTTCGTCGAGCCACGCATCGTCGACGCGCGCCGCGACCGCATGCACGGTCACTTCCGGGTTCAGCCGCGCGAGCGCGTCGCGCCCCGATTCGACCTTGCTGCGGCCGACCGATGCGGTCGCGTGGAGGATCTGCCGCTGCAGGTTCGTGAGGTCGACCGTGTCGGCGTCGACGAGCGTGATCGTGCCGACCCCGGACGCCGCGAGATACATCGCGGCCGGCGAGCCGAGACCGCCTGCGCCGACGACGATCGCATGCGCGTCGAGAAAGCGCTGCTGCGCCTCGATGCCGATTTCGTCGACGAGGATGTGGCGGGAGTAGCGGAGGAGTTGATCGTCGTTCATGGGGAAGTCGTGAGCGGGGCGGAAGCGCTGGCGTATCGATTCATTCTAGGCGCACATGAAAAACGGGCCATCGCGGTCTTCCCGCGATGGCCCGTCGGATGCCGGCCGGCGCTTACTGCGGTGCCGACGCGGGCTTCGGTGCGGCCGCCTTCGCGCCCGATGCCTTCGTGGCGGACGCGGCCTTGGCTGCCGGGCTCTTCGTCGTGCTTTCGGCGAGCAGCGACTTCGATTCCTGCACCGGCTTGCCCTCGAGCTTGTTGAGCGCCTGCTGCATCATGAAGTCGTCGGTGCTGCCGAACTCGATCGGCTTGCGATCGCGGTCCTTCTGGCGCTGCTCCGGCGTCTTCTTGTCGTTCTGCTCCTCGAGGACGCGCAGCTGGTCCATCCGGCGCTGCTCGCGTTCTTCCTGTTCCTTCTTCTCGTTCGGATCCTGCGTGTTCGCGAGGTGGTTCGTGTAGTCGACCTCGCGCGTCACGAGCACGTCGTCCGGATCGCCGTCCGCGTACTGATCGACCGGCACGTCGGGCGTGATGCCCTTGTTCTGGATCGAACGGCCGCTCGGCGTGTAGTAATAGGCCGTCGTCAGGCGCAGCGCGGTGTCGGCCGTCATCGGACGGACCGTCTGCACCGAGCCCTTGCCGAACGTCGTCTTGCCCATGATCTGCGCGCGCTTCGAATCCTGCAGCGCGCCGGCGACGATTTCCGACGCGGACGCCGAATACGCGTTCGTCAGCACGACCATCGGCACGGTCTTGAAGACCGGCGGCAGGCTCTTCAGCGGATCGCCGTCGAAGGACGGCAGGCGGTAGTTGTCGTAGGTGTCGCGGTAGACCTGCTTCGAATCCGGGATCTGGCCGTTGGTCGACACGACGACGGAGTCGGGCGGCAGGAACGCGCCGGCGACGCCGACCGCGCTTTGCAGCAGACCGCCGCCGTTGTTGCGCAGGTCGAGGATCAGGCCCTTCAGATTCGGTTGCTGGCGTGCGATGTCCTGCAGCTTGGCGGCGAGATCGGGCG
Organism: Burkholderia sp. AW49-1; assembly: GCF_053427845.1. Lineage (NCBI taxonomy): Bacteria > Pseudomonadati > Pseudomonadota > Betaproteobacteria > Burkholderiales > Burkholderiaceae > Burkholderia > Burkholderia sp. AW49-1. Next base: position 140,042 of record NZ_JBSAXF010000010.1, read on the forward strand.
TCGTGCGTTCCTGGAAGCTCGTGATCCGGATGTATGCGTAGCCCGGGTCGAGCAGCTTCATCTTCACGCTCTGGACCCTGATGATCGCGCGCGTGACCGTGATCGGGAACGTGCGGTCGTCGCTCTTGCGGAAGATCGTCAGCGTGACCTTGGTGCCCGGCTCGCCGCGCATCTGCTTGACGGCCTTGTCGAGCGTCATGCCGCGCACGGGCTTGTCGTTGATGCGGGTGATCAGGTCGCCCGGACGGATGCCGGCGCGGAACGCGGGGGTATCTTCGATCGGGGAGATCACCTTGACGAGACCGTCTTCCTGCGAGATCTCGATGCCGAGACCCGCGAAGCGACCCTTGGTCTGCTCCTGCAGTTCGTCATAGTCGGTCTTGTCGAGGAACGACGAATGCGGGTCGAGGCTCGACACCATGCCCTTGATCGCCGCCGTCAGCAGCTTCTTGTCGTCGACCGGTTCGACGTACTCGCGCTTGATCTGGCCGAACACTTCCGCGAACAGGCGGAGCTGGTCGAGGGGAAGCGGCGCCGTGGCGGTCTGCTCGGCCGACGCCGAAACCTGCAGCGTGGCGAATACGCCCGTGGCGAGGCCCGCGGCAATCAGGCCGATGTTCTTCAATTTCATTCGCATAGAGAGTCTGGTGCGGTCGGGAAGCGCGTGGCGGTAGCGGGGATGTAGCGGACAAGTATAACTGTTCGTCCGATTGCCCAGTGGAACGGTGCGAAATGGCCCCGGAGCCCTGGTTCCCGGCGGGGTGCCGCCGGACGCGCAGCGGATTCGAAAGCGGATTCGACCGCACCGGGGCCGCGAAGGTTCGCGCCGCACGCCGGGTTGGGCCGGGCAGGCCGCGCGCGTGGCGCCATGCCCGGCATCGCGGGTATCAGCCCGCCTTGCCCTGTTTCGCGACGGCGGCCTGTGCCTTCGCGATTGCGTCCTGGTCGCCCAGGTAGTAGTGCTGGATCGGCTTCAGGTTCTCGTCGAGTTCATACACGAGCGGCACGCCGTTCGGGATGTTCAGGCCGACGATGTCGCTGTCCGAGATGCCGTCGAGGTACTTGATCAGCGCGCGCAGCGAGTTGCCGTGCGCGGCGATCAGCACCTGCTTGCCCGCACGGACGGCCGGCGCGATCGATTCGTTCCACAGCGGCAGCACGCGCGCGACCGTGTCCTTCAGGCATTCGGTGAGCGGCAGTTGTTCGCGCGGCACCTTCGCGTAGCGCGGGTCGGCGAACGGCGCGCGTTCGTCGGTCGGCTCGAGCGCCGGCGGCGGCGTGTCGTAGCTGCGGCGCCACACGAGCACCTGGTCGTCGCCGAACTTGGCGGCCGTTTCCGCCTTGTTCAGGCCCGACAGCGCACCGTAGTGGCGCTCGTTCAGCCGCCACGAGTGGACGACCGGCAGATACATCAGGTCCATCTTGTCCTGCACGTGCCACAGCGTGCGGATCGCGCGCTTGAGCACCGACGTGTACGCGATGTCGAACGTGTAGCCGGCCTCCTTGAGCAATTCGCCGGCCTGGTAGGCCTCGTTGCGACCCTGTTCGGTCAGGTCGACGTCGACCCAGCCGGTGAAGCGGTTTTCCTTGTTCCACGTCGATTCGCCGTGGCGGATGAGAACGAGTTTGTACATGGATCTTGCGGTCGGTAGTGATAGGGAAGCGGGGCGCGTCGCGCGGTACCCGATCGGGGCCCGCCATCGCGCAAGACGGTTATTTTATAATGGCGAGATTGTCCTTTTCCGATTTCTCTTTTTCCGGCGGCATTCCGTGACGTTCTTTACCAATTACACGAACCTGGCCCTTATCGCGATCCTGCTGGTTTCCGGCGGCCTGCTCGCATGGCCGGCCCTGCGCCGCGGCCGTGGCGGCCTGTCGGCCGCGGAGGCGACGCAGCTCATCAATCGCCGTAACGCGGTCGTGATCGACCTGCGTACCGCGTCCGACTTCGCCGCCGGCCACCTGCCGTCGGCGCGCCAGGTCGCCGCCGGCGAGATCGGCGCGAAGATCGCGCAGGTCGCGAAAAACAAGAGCACCCCCGTGCTGCTCGTCTGCCAGAACGGCCAGCAGTCGCAGAAGGCGGCGCGCGAGGTCGAGGCGGCGGGCTATGCCGAGGTGCACGTGCTCGAGGGCGGCGTCGCCGCGTGGCAGCAGGCCGGGATGCCGGTCGTCAAACAAGGAGTGGCGAAGTGAGCAAGGTTTTGATGTACAGCACGCAGGTGTGCCCGTATTGCATTCAGGCCGAGCGCCTGCTGAAGCTGCGCGGCGTCGAGCAGATCGAAAAGGTGCTGATCGACCGCGATCCGGCCCGGCGTGAGGAAATGATGACGCGCACGGGTCGTCGCACGGTGCCGCAGATCTACATCGGCGACACGCACGTCGGCGGTTACGACGATCTGTCGAAGCTCGACCGCGAAGGCGGCCTCTTGCCGCTTCTGCAAGCGGCCTGATTAGGGCAGAATGGCCGCCGGTCGCGCCGCGGCCCGAGCGCGCAGGATTCAACCGAGGCGGCCGGCGTGAAGCCCGGCCGCCCCGTCACCACTTTTAGGGAAACACCATGTCCGACGTCGAAAACCAACCGTTCTTCAACATTCAGCGCGTCTACCTGAAGGATATGTCGCTCGAGCAGCCGAATTCGCCGGCGATCTTCCTCGAGCAGGACATGCCGTCGGTTGAAGTCGAAGTCGACGTCAAGGCCGAACGCCTCGCGGAAAGCGTGTTCGAGGTCGTCGTGTCGGGTACCGTCACCGCGAAGGTGAAGGACAAGGTCGCGTTCCTGATCGAAGCGAAGCAAGCCGGCATTTTCGACATTCGCAACATTCCCGACGAACAGCTCGACCCGCTCGTCGGCATCGCCTGCCCGACGATCCTGTTCCCGTACCTGCGCTCGAACATCGCCGACGCGATCACGCGTGCGGGTTTCCCGCCGATCCACCTGGCGGAAATCAACTTCCAGGCGCTGTACGAGCAGCGTCTCGCGCAGCTTCAGCAGCAGCAGGCCGGTGCGGCAGGCGCGCCGAACGGCACGACGCTGAACTGACGCTTCACTCCGGACCGGTGCTGGGTATGAAAGTAGCCGTTCTCGGCGCCGGTGCCTGGGGCACCGCGCTCGCGGGCCATCTGGCCGCGCGGCACGATACGCTTCTCTGGGCGCGCGACGCCGCGCTGATCGCCGGGCTGCAGGCCCGGCACGAAAATTCCCGCTATCTGGACGGCATCGCGCTGCCCGATGCGCTGCGCTACGACGCCGATCTCGGCGCCGCGCTCGCGCATGGCGCCGCGGACGACGCGCTGTGCGTGATCGCTGCGCCCGTGGCCGGGCTGCGCACGCTGTTCGGCGCGATGCGCGACGCAGGCTGCGTACCTGCGCACATCGTGTGGGTCTGCAAGGGTTTCGAGGCCGACACGCACCTGCTGCCGCACCAGGTGATCGCGGCCGAGTTGCCGGAGCAGCACAGCAACGGCGTGCTGTCGGGGCCGAGCTTCGCTCGCGAGGTCGGGCTCGCGCTGCCCGTCGCGCTGACGGTCGCCAGCACCTCCGCCGAGTGCCGCGAGCGCACGCTCGCCGCGTTCCATCACGGCGCGATGCGTATCTATACGGGTGACGACGTGGTCGGCGTCGAGGTCGGCGGCGCGGTGAAGAACGTGCTGGCGATCGCGACCGGCATCTCGGACGGCCTCGGGCTCGGTCTGAACGCGCGCGCGGCGCTGGTCACGCGCGGCCTCGCCGAAATGTCGCGGCTCGGCGTCGCGCTCGGCGGCCGTGCGGAAACCTTCACGGGCCTCACGGGCCTCGGCGATCTGATCCTCACCGCGACGGGCGACCTGTCGCGCAATCGCACGGTCGGCCTGCAACTGGCGGCCGGCCGCTCGCTGAACGACATCCTCGGCGCGCTCGGCCACGTGGCCGAAGGCGTGCGCTGCGCACAGGCGGTGCTCGCGCTCGCGCGCGCGCAAGCGATCGAAATGCCGATCACCGAAGCCGTATGCGGCGTGCTGTTCGACGGCGTCGCACCGCGCGATGCGGTCAGCGGCCTGCTGCGGCGCGACGCGCGCGCCGAATAACGCTGACGAATCACACCGATTTTTGCAGCCGGGCGCGCCCGCGCAAAGCGGGCGGCGCCAAAGCGCACTACGCTTGAACGGTCTCCGGCGTTTCGGGAGGGTGTCATGCTGCAGATCGGTTCCACCATGTTCGACGCGCAACGCGTCGACATCACGACGCTCGACGTCGACGTGATCGTCAACGCCGCGAACGGTTCGCTGCTCGGCGGTGGCGGGGTCGACGGCGCGATCCATCGCGCGGCCGGCCCGGGCCTCCTGGCCGAGTGCCGCACGCTCGGCGGCTGCGAGACCGGCGACGCGAAGCTCACGCGCGGCCACGCGTTGCCGGCGCGGTACGTGATTCATGCGGTCGGCCCGGTGTGGCACGGCGGCGGGCGCGGCGAGCCCGAACTGCTCGCGGCATGCTACCGGCGCGCGATCGAGCTGGCCGAGGAAGTGGCAGCGACCTCGATCGCATTCCCGGCGATCAGTTGCGGCGTGTACCGCTATCCGGCCGAGGAGGCCGTCGACATCGCCGTCGGCACGGTCGCCGAAATGCTGCCGCAGGCGCCGAACCTCGCACGCGTGATATTCGCGTGTTTTTCATCCGATATCTACGACCTGTATCGCGTGCGGCTCGCGCACAGCTAACGTTGCGCGATGCGGTTCGGGCCGGGCGCGCGTCAGGCGCCGCCTTCGAAACCGGCCTGGCGCCACGCCTCGAACACGACCACGGCCACTGTATTCGACAGGTTCAGGCTGCGGTTGCCCGGCCGCATCGGCAGGCGCACGCGCTGTTCGTTCGGGAAGCGTTCGAGCAATTCGGCAGGCAGGCCGCGCGTCTCGGAGCCGAACACGAACCAATCGCCGGGCACGAACGCATGGTCGTGGAAGCGGCCCGAGCCACGGGTCGTGAACGCGAACATCCGCGCGGGATCGGGCGCTTCGGTGGCGACGAACGCGTCCCAGTCGCGGTGCACGCGCATTTCCGCGTACTCGTGATAGTCGAGGCCCGCGCGGCGCATCTTCGCGTCGTCGAGCGGAAAACCGAGCGGCTCGATCAGATGCAGGCGGGCGCCAGTATTGGCGCACAGGCGGATCACGTTGCCGGTGTTCGGCGGAATTTCTGGGGCGACGAGGACGACGTTGAACATGGTTGGTTCTGGCTGGGCCGGCCGGGGCGGAGCAGCGTGCATTCCGTCCCGGCCGGCCGGTTCGTGACGGCCGTCGCCGCGTGCGGGCGGCCGGCCTCTCTAACTAATTAATCTCTGGCGGTGCGCAGCGCAACCAGATTCGTCACGCGCGCGGCACCCGCCGCCTTCAATGCATTCGCGGCTGCCGCGAGCGTCGCACCGGACGTCATCACGTCGTCGACGAGCGCCACGTGGCGGCCGGTGAGGTCGCCCGCCGCCGCGAATGCTGCCTGCACGTTGTCGCGCCGCGCACGCCGGTCGAGCCGCGACTGCGGCGCGGTTTCGGTCACGCGTGCAAGCAACGCCGCGTCGGCGCGCACGCCGAGCCGGCGCGCGAGCGGCCGCGCGATCGCCCACGCCTGGTTGTAGCCGCGCGCGACGAGCCGTCCGCGCGACAGCGGCACCGGTGCGATCACGTCGAAGCCGCCGGCGGTGCGCATCGCATCCGTGTCGTCGACCCGCTGCGCGAGCCGGGCCGCGAATTCCGCACCCAGCGCGAGCCGCGCATGAAACTTCAGACCGCGCGCGAGCCCGTCGAGCGGGGCGCGGTAATCGGCGAGCGCGAGCGTCGCATCGAACGGCGGCGGAGTCGCGCGGCATGCGTCGCATCGGTACGCGGACGCGGAACCGGCACCGCCGTGCCGGCCGCGCGCTTCGCGCGGCCGCGGCTGCCCGACGCCCAGCGGCACCGCGCAGACGTCGCAGCGCAGTCGCGCTTCGTTCCAATAAGCGACGTCGCAGGCGCTGCACATCACCGCATGTGACAAATTGCCGCACAGTGCGCACCGATTCGGCAACGCGAGTGCGACGACGCGCACGGCCAGCGCACGAACCTGCGACAAAACGACGCGCATCGGGCGCGGGGCGAAACGGCGATCCATCGCGAACACTCCTGGCGGCCCCGTCTCGCTGAAGGCAGCAAGGCGAGCGAGTATACTTCGGGCTCTTCGCCAGTGTGCCTGACATGTCCCCAGCTTCGACTTCAACCGGCCGTCCGGCCAATGACGCCCGGCGTTTGCGGCGGATCTTCGATCGCCGCGCCGCCGCGTTCGACGCGGTCGCGTTCCTGCCGCGCGAGATCGCGCAGCGGATGAACGAGCGCCTCGAATACATCAAGGTGAGCCCCGCGGCGGTGCTCGACGCGGGCTGCGGTCCGGGCGACGACCTGCCGGCGCTGCGCGCGCGCTTTCCCGAGGCTCCGGTGTTCGGTGTCGACCTGTCCGGCGCGATGCTCGCGCGGGCGGGCCAGCGCGAGGTCGAGCAGACGAGCTGGCGCCGCTGGCTGCCCGCGTCGCTCGGCCGGGCGTTGGGCCAGCGCGGCCCGCGCGTCGCGCAAGCCGACTTCTCGATGCTGCCGTTCGCGGCCGGCGCGTTCGATCTGATCTGGTCGAATCTCGCGCTGCACTGGCATTCGCGTCCCGATGCGGTGTTCCCTGAATGGCAGCGCGTGCTGCGCGTGAACGGCCTGCTGATGTTCAGCACGCTCGGCCCGGACACGCTGCGCGAACTGCGCGCGGCCTGCGCGGACGCCGAAGCGGCGCTCGGCATCGCGCCGCCCGCCGCGCGCGTCGTCGATTTCGTCGACATGCACGACCTCGGCGACATGCTCGTCGAGAGCGGCTTCGAGATTCCGGTGATGGACCAGGAAGTGCTGACCGTCACGTACAAGACCCCCGATTCCCTGCTGGCCGACGTGCGCCGCTGGGGTGCCTATCCGTTCGACCGCGCGGTGCCGCTGCATGCGGCGCGGCGCTTTCGCGCGGCGCTCGGCGACGCGCTGGAAGCGCGCCGGCGTGCGGACGGCACGATTCCGCTGACGTTCGAAGTGATCTACGGCCACGCGTGGAAGGCCGTGCCGCGCACGACCGCCGAGGGGCACGGGATCGTGCGCATCGAAGATATCGGAAAGGGGCGTCCGAAGAATCGGTAAAGCGGTAAAGAGGGGTTTTGTTATGTCCGAAATTAGCGGCGCAAAGCGGGGTCGAATTGACGCGAAAAACGGCCGGGAAGCTTGTGGCGCTTGGCTCGCGGGCCGATAGCCGCTTGCTTGTGGATGCCATTGAACCCGCCTATAATGCGTCAGCTTGTCGTCCCGGGGTCCCCGCAATACGGGCTGACGAGTCCGATGCAGGCATGCATCGCATGCCATTCGCGTGAGGCGGCGATGGAAGCAGCGAGGGTTTTGGCGGAGACGACGAACGGTGAGCCGGTCCTCGAAGACTGGCTCATGAAACGCAACTGTTCGGTGTCGCCGCGCCAGTTCGTGCTGTTTTACGCGTCGCTCGCGGGCTTCTCGCTGGTGATCGCGGCATTGCTGATGTGGCGGGGGGCCTGGCTCGTCATGCCCTTCACCGGAATCGAATTGCTGGCGGTAGGCGTCGCGTTTGCGGTCTATGCCCGTCATGCAGTCGATTACGAGCGCATCAGGCTATTTCCGCACCGGCTCGTGATCGAGCGGATGGATGCGGAGCGGTTCACGCAGATCGAATTCAACCCGCGCTGGGTGCGGGTCGAGCCGGGTGCGACGCCACGCGATCCGATTCGACTGGTATCGCGCGGGCAGACCGTCGTAATTGGGCAGCATCTCGCGCAGCACAAGCGTGCGCAGTTCGCCGACGAACTGCGCGTGTCGCTCAGGCGCTGCGGCTGACGAGGCGCGGGCATCGGCCGGAACGGGCCGACGGCTTGCGACGGGGGAGGGTTTGAATGGAAATTTTGGGTAAGGATGCTATGAAAACAATCAAGCGAGCCCTCACGGGCGTGCTGGCATGCAGCGGATTGCTCTTTGCCGGCGCTGCTCTGGCGGTCGGTGATAGCCCGGGCGGCCCCCGCGTCAACGAGATCAACTTTCAGCCGCCGGTCACGAAGATCGCCGAGGAGCTCTACGATCTCCACACGATGATGCTGATCCTGTGTACGGTGATCTTCGTCGGCGTGTTCGGCGTGATGTTCTATTCGATCTTCGCGCACCGCAAATCCAAAGGCCACAAGGCCGCCAATTTCCATGAAAGCACGACCGTCGAAATCATCTGGACGATCGTACCGTTCATCATCGTCGTGCTGATGGCGCTGCCGGCCACGAAGGCCGTCGTCGCGATGAAGGACACGACCAACGCCGATCTCACGATCAAGGTCACCGGTTACCAGTGGAAGTGGGGCTACGACTACGTGAAGGGCCCGGGCGAGGGCATCAGCTTCCTGTCGACGCTCAGCACCCCGCGTGACGAAGTGATGGGCAAGAAGCCGATCACCGAGACGTACCTGCAGGAAGTCGACAATCCGCTCGTCGTGCCGGTCAACAAGAAGATCCGCATCATCACGACCGCGAACGACGTCGTTCACTCGTGGTACGTGCCCGCGTTCGGCGTGAAGCAGGATGCGATCCCCGGCTTCGTGCGCGACACGTGGTTCAAGGCCGACAAGGTCGGCACGTTCCGTGGATTCTGTACCGAACTGTGCGGCAAGGAACACGCGTTCATGCCGGTGGTGGTCGTGGTGCTGTCGGATGACGACTACGCGAAGTGGGTGACCGCGCAGAAGGCCAAGCTGGCCAGCGCTTCGGTCGATCCGAACAAGGTTTACACGATGGCCGAACTCGTCGCGCACGGCGAGGAAGTCTACAAGGCGAACTGCGCGGCCTGCCACCAGGTGAACGGCAAGGGCCTCGGCGCCTTCCCGGCGATGGACGGCAGCCAGATCGTGAACGGCCCGATCGCCGGTCACGTCGAGCGCGTGCTGCACGGCAAGGGTGCAATGCCGTCGTGGGCATCGCTGTCGGATCTCGACATCGCATCGGTCATCACGTACGAGCGCAATTCGTGGGGCAACCACAAGAACGACCTGCTGCAACCGAAGCAAGTGGCTGACGCGCGCAACGGCAAGATGCCGGAAGACGCGGCAGGCGCGGCGGCCCCGGCCGAAGCGGCCTCGGCACCGGCGCAAGCCGCGTCGGGCGCGGAACCGGCGGCAGCATCGGCTGCGCTGTCGACGATCTACTTCGAGACGGGCAAGAGCGTGCTGCCGGCCGACGCGAAAGCGGCGATCGCCGCAGCGGCCGACTATGCGAAGGCACATCCGGACGCGAAGCTCGCACTGTCGGGTTTCACCGACAAGACGGGCTCGGCCGACGCGAACGCCGAGCTCGCCAAGCATCGTGCACAGGCCGTGCGCGACGCGCTGAAGGCAGCAGGCGTGGCGGAAGACCACATTATTCTCAAAAAGCCGGAAACGATCACGGGCGGGGCTGACGCCAAGGAAGCCCGGCGGGTCGAGATCGGGCCGGCGGCTTGACGTGTCGCTGAGTTAGTCGACGTATTCGCATTAGGAGATTCTCATGTCTAGCATCGGGCACGACGTAGCCGCGGACCACGCGCACGACGACCACGCGCACGAAGCCCCGCACGGCTGGCGTCGCTGGCTGTTCGCCACCAACCACAAGGACATCGGTACGCTGTACCTGCTGTTCTCGTTCATCATGTTCCTGTCGGGCGGCGTGATGGCACTCGGCATCCGTGCCGAGCTGTTCGAGCCGGGCCTGCAGATCATGCGTCCGGAGTTCTTCAACGAACTCACGACGATGCACGGCCTGATCATGGTGTTCGGCGCGATCATGCCGGCGTTCGTCGGCTTCGCGAACTGGATGATTCCGCTGCAGATCGGCGCGTCCGACATGGCGTTCGCGCGGATGAACAACTTCAGCTTCTGGCTGCTGCCGGTCGCGGCCGTGCTGCTGGTCGGTTCGTTCTTCGCGCCGGGCGGCGCGACGGCCGCCGGCTGGACGCTGTACGCACCGCTGTCGACGCAAATGGGCCCGGGCATGGACTTCGCGATCTTCGCGGTCCACATCATGGGCGCTTCGTCGATCATGGGCGGGATCAACATCGTCGTGACGATCCTGAACATGCGCGCACCGGGCATGACGCTGATGAAGATGCCGATGTTCGCATGGACCTGGCTGATCACCGCGTACCTGCTGATCGCCGTGATGCCGGTTCTGGCGGGCGCGATCACGATGGTGCTGTTCGACCGCCACTTCGGCACGTCGTTCTTCAACGCGGCAGGCGGCGGCGACCCGGTGATGTACCAGCACATCTTCTGGTTCTTCGGCCACCCCGAGGTGTACATCATGATTCTGCCGGCGTTCGGGATCGTGTCGCAGGTGATCCCTGCGTTCGCACGCAAGACGCTGTTCGGCTATAGCTCGATGGTGTACGCGACGGCTTCGATCGCGATCCTGTCGTTCATGGTCTGGGCGCACCACATGTTCGCAACGGGCATGCCGGTCACCGGTCAGCTGTTCTTCATGTACGCGACGATGCTGATCGCGGTGCCGACGGGCGTGAAGGTGTTCAACTGGCTCGCGACGATGTGGCGCGGCTCGATGACGTTCGAAACCCCGATGCTGTTCGCGATCGGCTTCCTGTTCGTGTTCACGTTCGGCGGTCTGACGGGCCTGATGCTGGCGATGGCTCCGCTCGACATCCAGTACCACGGCACTTACTTCGTGGTGGCGCACTTCCACTACGTGCTGGTAGCCGGGTCGCTGTTCGCGCTGTTCGCGGGCTGGTACTACTGGGCGCCGAAGTGGACGGGCTGGATGTACAACGAGACGCGCGGCAAGATCCACTTCTGGGCGTCGATGATCTTCTTCAACCTGACGTTCTTCCCGATGCACTTCGTCGGTCTCGCGGGCATGCCGCGCCGCTATGCGGACTACCCGGCGCAGTTCACGGACTTCAACCAGGTGGCGACGATCGGTGCATTCGGCTTCGGCCTTGCGCAGGTGTACTTCCTGTTCGCAGTCGCGCTGCCGGCCTACCGTGGCGGCGGCGAGCTGGAAAAGGCGTCGGACAAGCCGTGGGATGGCGCGACGGGCCTCGAGTGGACGGTGCCGAGCCCGGCTCCCTTCCACACGTTCGAGCAACCGCCGCACGTCGAATAAGTTTCACCCAGCGTACCGCCGCTGCCTGCCGCGCAGGCAGGCGCGGCGGGCGCGGAACCGAAGTTTCAGATGAACCGGAATCCACAAGAAAGACGAACGCCCGAGCAGATTCGCGCGGGCAACAAGCGGCTCGGCCTCATCCTGCTCGTCATCGCCGCCGTTTTTTTTGTGGGTGTCGTGATCAAGCAGTGGTGGCTGTCCACTCACTGATGCAGCAACTGACGCAGTAGCGAGGAAGTAGTCGTATGTCGAAGCCGGAAGAGGGCGCCGTCGATCGCGCGTTCAATCGTTCGATGCTGATGAAGCTCTTCGTCGTGGCCGGGCTGATGTTCGGCTTCGGCTTCGCGCTGATTCCGATGTATCGCGCGATTTGCCAGATCACCGGCATCAACAACCTGGTGCAGCGCGATGTCAGCGAACGCGAGGCGAAAAACTCGCAGGTCGACTACAGCCGCACGGTGTCGGTCGAGTTCGATGCGAATGCGCGCGGCCCGCTCGGGTTCAAGCCGGAGCACAACAGCCTCGACGTGCATCCGGGCGAACTGACGACGATCGTGTACGACGTGACCAACGGGCAGGGCCGGCCGATGGTGGCGCAGGCGATTCCGAGCTACGCGCCGAAGCAGGCAACGGAATTCTTCAAGAAGATCGAGTGTTTTTGCTTCACGCAACAGACGCTGGCCGCGAACGAGTCGCGCAAGATGCCGGTGGTGTTCGTGATCGATCCGAAGCTGCCGAAGGACGTGAAGACGATCACGCTGTCGTACACGTTCTTCGAGCTGAACACGCCGGCCGCGCCGGCGCCGGCACCGCGCAAGACGGCGGCGCAGGGCGCGGCGAAGCCGGACGCATGACGATGGAGACGGGGCGGTGACAGAGACCAAGCGGAGCGGGTCGTTCGGCCAGGCGTTGCGAGCGGTGTTGTGGTCGTTCTTCGGGGTGCGCAAGCGGCGCGACCTGGAGGCCGATGCGACGCAGCTCAATCCGCTGCACGTGCTGATCGTCGCGTTGATCGCGGCCGGTGTGTTCATCGGCGTGCTGATCCTGATCGTGCGCGCGGTCGTGGGTTGAGGCCCGCGGCCACGAAAGAATGCAGTGCGTGGCGCCCGGGCGCCGCGTGCGGGAAAGAGCGGCGGCGGCACGCGCCGTGCAAGAAATAAAGCCGGAGCGGTTTCCGGTACACAAATTGGACTGAAGTGGAGAATCAAGCATGAGCGGTCAAAACCAGACCCCGTACTATTTCGTGCCGCATCCGTCGCAGCATCCGATCAGCGCGGCCATCGGCCTGCTGGTCATGCTCGCGTCGGTGGCGCTGTGGATCAACGGTCACGACTGGGCTCCGTACACGGCGCTGCTTGGCCTGCTGTGGTTGCTCTTCACGCTGTATCACTGGTTCGGCGACGCGATCGCCGAGTCGGAAGGCGGTCATTACGGCAAGAACGTCGACAAGTCGTACCGCTGGAGCATGAGCTGGTTCATCTTCTCCGAAGTCATGTTCTTCGGCGCATTCTTCGGCGCGCTGTTCTATGCGCGTGAAATCGCGCTGCACCAGCTCGGCAGCCTCGACTACAAGCTGATCTGGCCGGACTTCTCCGCCGTGTGGCCGAACGAAGGCCCCGCTGCTCTCGCCGGTCACTTCAAGACGATGGGCCCGTGGCCGATCCCGACGCTGAACACCGCATTCCTGCTGGCGTCGGGTGCGACGCTGACGGTGTCGCACCATGCGCTGCGCGACGATCACCGCAACAAGGCGATCGCCTGGCTGGCCGCGACGCTCGTGCTCGGTGTCTGCTTCCTGTTCATGCAGGGCTTCGAGTACTACCACGCGTACAACGAACTGAACCTGACGCTGAACTCGGGCGTGTACGGCTCGACGTTCTTCCTGCTGACGGGCTTCCACGGCTTCCACGTGTTCCTTGGCGGCACGATGCTCGCGGTGGTGCTGGTGCGGATGATCCGCGGCCACTTCAAGCCGGATCACCACTTCGCATTCGAAGGCGCCGCGTGGTACTGGCACTTCGTCGACGTCGTCTGGCTCGGCCTGTACGTCGTCGTCTACTGGCTGTAAATGCAGGAACGGCCCGCGCAGCGATGCGCGGGCCGTTTTCATTGGCGGGGACGGGGCAGCGGCTGGTTGCCTGCGCTCAACGCCAACCCGGCGCCGCCGCGACTCCGTCAGGCGGCGCTTTTGCTTGGTGGTGCCGGTGTGCGGCGAAATGTCACAGCGGTCGCGGCGACCGCCGGTACGAACGAATGCATCAACGCCCGATCGGCAGGCCGGTCGAATGGATCCAGCCCATCCAGTTCGCGAACAGGATGAACAGGAACAGCGAGATCGACAGCCCGACGCGGGTGGCAAGCGACCACACCATGCGTTTCGTATGGCCGCGGTCTTGCATCATGAAGTAGAGCGCCGAGCCCATGCTGGCGACGATGAGGACGAAGGCGATGGGAACGAGGATGTGCATGACACGAACCGGACGACGGCAATTCGAAAGGAAGAGGATAATTATCGCACTTCGCTTTCGCGAATGCGCCTCGCGGGTGGCCCGATGAAGATCCGCTTGCTGCCTGCGCTGCTGATTCTCGTCGTCGTCGCGGTCACGATTCGCCTCGGGTTCTGGCAGCGCGACCGCGCGCACCAGAAGGAAGCGCTGCAGGCGAGCATCGTGCGCTACGAGCACGCGGCGCCCGTCGACGTCGGTGCGCAGCCGATTCCGCTCGTGTCGATCGAATTCCACCGCGTGCGGGCCCGGGGCCGCTTCCTTCAGGAGCAGGCGGTGTTTCTCGACAATCGGCCGTATAACGACCAGCCGGGTTTTTACGTCGTGATGCCGTTTAAACTCTCGGGCGGCGGCGTCGTGCTGGTGAACCGCGGCTGGCTGCCGCGCAACATCGCCGATCGCACCGCGATCGAGCCGTTTTCGACGCCGGACGGTGACATCGAGATCGAAGGCATCGCGCGCGCCGATGCGTCACGCGCGTTCGAGCTTGGCGAGGGTGGCTCGGCCGCGCACCAGAAGATCCGGCAGAACCTGGACGTCGCCGCGTATGCGAAGGAAACGGGGCTGCCGCTGCAGCCGTTCGTGATCCAGCAGACGAGCGACGACGGCGACAAGCTCGTGCGCGACTGGCCGGCGGCGACGACCGGCGTCGAGCGCAATTACGGTTACATGTTTCAGTGGTGGGCCATGGCGGCGGCCGCGCTCGGTTTCGGCCTGTACGCCGCGCGGCGTGCGGCGAAGAAGTCGGCCGGCGCGTGAGCGCCATGCCAGGACGCGGCGCAAGCGCCGCGGGTTCGTTTCGAGAGGTCTGATTTGTCCATGCAATCTTCCCGTCAGGGTCCGGCCGCAGCGCCGATCTCGCCCGCGGCCCGCAAGCGCGGCCGCTGGATGCTCGTGCTGCTGGGTCTCGTGTGCGCAGCGCCGATCATCGCGTCGTACTTCACCTATTACGTGATCAAGCCGAAGGGCGGTTCGACCAACTACGGCACGCTGATCGAGCCGCAGCGGCCGATCCCGGCCGACCTGCAGGTCACCGACGAAACCGGCAAGACGGTGCCGCTGTCGTCGCTGCGCGGCGTGTGGCTGTTCGTGATGACCGATCGCAGCGCGTGCGACGACGCCTGCGCGCAGAAGCTCTACTTCATGCGTCAGATCCGCGTCACGCAGGCGGGCGAGCGGCACCGGATCACGATGGTATGGCTGCGCAGCGATGCGGGCGCGGTACCGCCGAAGGTGCTGGAGGCTTACCCGGACACGCGTCGGCTGGTCGCCGATCCGGCCGCGGTCGCCGCGTGGCTGCCGGCAGAAGCCGGCACCAGGGACAGCGACCACATCTACATGGTCGATCCGAACGGCAATCTGATGATGCGTTTCCCGAAGAACCCGAACCCCAGCAAGATCAAGACGGACGTCACGAAGCTGCTGAAGTGGTCGAGCATCGGCTAAGGCGAGACGGCGAGGCAACCATTCGATGTCGTATCTACTGCAACTCGGCCTGATCGGCCTCTGCATCGCGCTGCTGCCGCTGTCGTACGTGTGGGTGAAGGCCGACGACGACAAGTTCCGCAAGCTGGTGTGGATCACCACGTTCCTGACCCTCGATCTGGTGATGTTCGGCGGCTTCACGCGGCTGACCGATTCGGGCCTCGGCTGCCCGGACTGGCCCGGCTGCTACGGCACATCGTCGCCGTTCATCGCGCACGCCGCGATCACGGCCGCGCACCAGGCGATGCCGACCGGCCCCGTCAGCATGACGAAGGCGTGGATCGAGATGATCCACCGCTATTTCGCGATGGCGATCGGCGTGCTGATCATCGCGCAGGTCGTGATTGCGTGGTCCGCGCGGCTGCGCCGCCGCCCGCTGCACGTGTCGCCGTGGTGGCCGACGAGCCTCCTGCTGCTGATCGTCGTGCAGGGCGTGTTCGGCGCGTGGACGGTCACGATGAAGCTGCAGCCGGTGATCGTCACGACCCACCTGCTGCTCGGCCTCACGCTGCTCGGCACGCTCGGCTGGCTCGCGGCGCGGCAGACGCCGCTGCCGTCGCATGACCCGGAGGCCGGCCGCTACCGCGCGGCCGCGCTCGCGGCGCTGGTGCTGCTGGTCGTGCAGATCGCGCTCGGCGGCTGGGTGAGCACCAACTACGCGGTGCTCGCGTGTACCGACTTCCCCACCTGCAATGGCCAGTGGATTCCGCCGATGAACTTCGAGCAGGGCTTCCATCTGTGGCGCGCGCTCGGCATGACGAAGGATGGCGATGCAATCACGCAGGACGCGCTGGTCGCGATCCACTGGACCCACCGCACGTTCGCGTTCGTCGTCGTCGCATACCTGGTCGCGTTCGCGCTGAAGATGCGCCGCTTCGAATCGTTGCGGCGGCCCGCGAACGGCGTGCTGCTGGTGGTCCTGCTGCAGTTCCTGACGGGCCTGACCAACATCGTGCTGCAGTGGCCGCTGCCGGTCGCCGTCGCGCACAACGGCGGCGCCGCGATCCTCCTGCTGCTCGTCGTCATGTTAAACTTTCGCATCCTTTCAAGCCGCCCCGGCCGTGTCGTGCAGCCCGCGCGCGACGCCGCCCCGGCGTGACCGTCCCCATGCAAAGCACCCTTTCCCAATCGCCCGGTAGCCGGTTCTCGCAGTACATGGCGCTGACGAAGCCGCGTGTCACGCAGCTCGCGGTGTTTTGTGCGGTGATCGGCATGTTTCTCGCGACGCCGGGCATGGTGCCGTGGCATGTGCTGATCGGCGGCACGGTCGGCATCTGGCTGCTGGCCGGCGCGGCGTTCGCGATCAACTGCCTCGTCGAACAGAAGATCGATGCGATGATGCGGCGCACCGCATGGCGTCCGTCCGCGCGCGGCGAGATCACGACTCCGCAGATCCTGCTGTTCTCGGCCGTGCTCGGCAGCGTCGGCGCATGGACACTCTATACGTTCACCAACCCGCTGACGATGTGGCTGACGATCGCGACGTTCGTCGGCTACGCGGTGATCTACACGCTGCTGCTCAAGCCGATGACGCCGCAGAACATCGTGATCGGCGGCGCATCGGGCGCGATGCCGCCGGCGCTCGGATGGGCCGCGGTCACCGGCGCGGTGCCCGGCGATGCATGGATCCTCGTGCTGATCATCTTCGTGTGGACGCCGCCGCATTTCTGGGTGCTCGCGCTGTATCGCCGCAAGGATTACGAAAACGCGGGCCTGCCGATGCTGCCCGTCACGCACGGCGAGAAATTCACGCGGCTGCACATCCTGCTGTACACGGTGATCCTGTTCGCGGTCACGCTGATGCCGTTCATCTCCGGGATGAGCGGGGCCGTCTACCTGACGAGCGCGGTGCTGCTCGGCGCGGTGTTCCTCGCGTATGCATGGAAGATCCACCGCGACTATTCGGACGAACTCGCCCGCAAGGCTTTCCGTTACTCGATCGTCTACCTGTCGCTGCTGTTCGCCGCGCTGCTCGTCGATCACTATGCACGCCCGCTGCTCGGCGTGTAACCGCACGGTTTGAACGCAATGCTCCATTCATGGTTCGGGCGCCGCGCGCGCCAAGGCTGGATGCTCGCGTGCGCATTCGCGGCAGCCACGCTGCTCGCCGGCTGCGACAACGCGCCGAAATTCCAGAATCTCGACATCACCGGCAACACGCAGTTCGGCAGCGATTTCTCGCTGCCCGACACGACGGGCAAGGTGCGCACGCTCGCCGACTTCAAGGGCCGTGCGGTCGTGATGTTCTTCGGCTATACGCACTGTCCGGATGTCTGCCCGACGACGATGGCCGAACTGTCCGAGGCACTGAAGCAGCTTGGGCCCGATGCCGCGAAACGCGTGCAGGTGCTGTTCGTCACCGTCGATCCGGAGCGCGACACGCCCGCGCTGCTCGGCCAGTACGTGCCCGCGTTCGATCCGTCGTTCATCGGCCTGCGGCCGGCCGACGAAGCGGCGCTCAAGAAGGTCACGAAGGATTTCCGCGTGTACTACGCGAAGGTGCCGGGCAAGACGCCCGGCAGCTACACGATGGATCACACCGCGGCGAGCTACGTGTTCGACCGCGACGGCAAGCTGCGCCTGTTCGTGCGCGACGGCCAGGGCCCCGGCCCGTGGGTCCACGACCTGAAGCTGCTGGTCGACTGAGCGGCGCGCACCGCATGTTCGCCCGGGCGTTCGCCCGGCGAAACGCGTGACGGCCGCGACGCGCCGTCACGCATTCTTCCCGTTTCCCCTCGATCTGCATTCGCCGCCTCGCGAGGCGGCGTGTGTGCGCGTATTCGCGCGCCGGCGCGCGTTACGGCAGTGCCGGCACGTTGAAGCCCTGCGCGGCACGCGTGATCCGGAATTCCGTCACGCGGTACGTCGCGAGCCCTTCGGTCACGAACGGATCGGTTTCCAGAATCGCGTCCAGTTCGTCGCGGTCGATGCGGGCCGCGAGGATCACGCCGCCTTCGCGCGGCACCTTCGGCCCCGCCGCGATGAAGATGCCGCGCTCGAACAGCGGCTGCAGATACGCACGGTGGCGTTCGAGCGCATCGTCGATGCGCTCGAGCGACGCGTTGTAGTGGATGTCGATGACGTACATGGATGGCCCTGGAATGTCGCCGGCGCGTCGTGTGCCGGTCAGCCGGTCTTTTTAGCACAGCGGCCGTCCCGTGTCGTGCCGGCCGTCGCGCGTGTATTCAAGTTGTAAGTCTCGCTGCCGTAAATACGGGGGGCAACCGTTTGCGCGCGACCGGCCGTTCGCGCGTATGCGGGAATCGACTTCGACAACGAGGCACGCAGATGAGCAGGATGAGTTTGAATCGCAAGCTGTGGCTCGCGCTTGCGCTGGTATGGATCGGCTTGCTCGGCGTCGGCGCATGGAGCGCATACGAGACGCGCGCGACGATGCTCGCCGAACGCAAGGCCGGCATCGCCAATCTGGTCGACTCGGCGACCGGCATCGTCAACGCATATCACGCGCTCGCGCAGAGCGGCACGCTGCCCGAGGCCGACGCGAAGCGCGACGCGCTCGCGAGCCTGGCCGCGATGCGTTACGGCGAGTCCGGCTATGTGTTCGTGATGGATTCGAAACCCGTCGTGCTGATGCACCCGACGCTGCCGAAGCTGGTCGGCACGCAGGTCGGCGACTATCTCGACCCGGACGGCAAGCCGCTCTTCGTCACGATCCTGAACGCGGCGAAGGCGACCGGCAGCGGCTTCGCCGAGTATCGCGGGCGGCTGCCGCACAGCGAGACCGCCGTGCCGAAGATCAGCTACGTCGCGCGCTTCGCGCCGTGGGACTGGAACATCTCGAGCGGCGTGTTCCTCAAGGACATCGATACCGTCTACTACCGGACGCTGTTCGGCCACCTCGCGGTCGTGTTCGTGATCGGCTTCGTGATCAGCGCGGCGATGCTCGTGATCATCCGTAACGTCCGCGGCAGCCTCGGCGGCGAGCCGGACGAAGCGGCCGCGCTGGCAACGCGCATCGCGCAGGGCGACCTTACGCGGCCGGTGCCGGTGCGTGCGGGCGACGACACGAGCATGATGGCGGCGATGCGCGACATGCAGGCGCGCCTGCAGGCGACGATCGGCGGAATCCGCCAGTCGGCCGAGTCGATTGCGTCGGCGAGTCGCGAGATCGCGTCCGGCAACGACGACCTGTCGCAGCGCACCGAGGAGCAGGCCGCATCGCTCGAGGAAACGGCCGCGAGCATGGAGCAGCTGACCGCGACGGTGAAGCAGAACGCCGACAACGCGCGGCAGGCGAGCGGGCTCGCGAACAACGCATCGGAGATCGCGCGGGCGGGCAACGACGTCGTCAGTCGCGTGATCGGCACGATGGGCGAGATCGACGACAGCTCGCGCAAGATCGCCGACATCATCGGCGTGATCGAGGGCATCGCGTTCCAGACCAACATCCTCGCGCTGAACGCGGCGGTCGAGGCCGCGCGGGCCGGCGAGCAGGGGCGCGGCTTCGCGGTGGTCGCCGGCGAGGTGCGATCGCTCGCGCAGCGCAGCGCGACGGCGGCGAAGGAAATCCGCGAACTGATCGTCGATTCGGTCGAGCGCGTGCGCAACGGCTCGACGCTGGTCGGCCAGGCCGGCACGACGATGGGCGAGATCCTGCAGGCGGTCGCGCGCGTGACCGACATCATGGGCGAGATCGCGGCGGCGTCAGAAGAGCAGGCGAGCGGCATCACGCAGGTCGGGCGCGCAGTCACGCAGATGGATCAGGTCACGCAGCAGAACGCGGCGCTCGTCGAGGAGGCCACCGCGGCCGCGGCGTCGCTGCAGGAGCAGGCCGGGCGGCTGCGCGACGCGATCGGCGCGTTCCGGGTCGTCGACGCCGGTGCCCGCGCGCACTGAACGCAACTAACGGCCGAGCCGCGCATCGACTGCCGGCACTGCCGCGGTGCATACCCATATGAGCGGGATGTATTTCACTTCCGGCCGATCCTGTGACACCATTTGCCCCTTCCTGCGAGTTCGGGGATACCCGGATCGCGCCCCATTTTCAGTTAGCAAGCAAGCGAGAAACAGATGAAGCGTCGCAGTCTCCTGAAGGTATTTTCCGTGCTGGCCACCGGTGCCGCGCTGACGCTGTCGGCGGGCGCGCACGCCGAGGACAAGGTCATCAAGGTCGGCACGGTCGCCGGCCCGGATGCGGAAGTGTGGCAGCTCGTGCAGAAGGTCGCGAAGGAGAAGGAAGGCCTGAACGTGAAGGTCATCGAGTTCAACGACTACGTGCAGCCGAACGCGGCGCTCGATGCGGGCGACCTCGACGCGAACAGCTTCCAGCACCAGCCCTACCTCGACAGCCAGGTGAAGCAGCGCGGCTACAAGATCGTCAGCGCGGGCCTGACCTACATCTCGCCGATCGGCGTGTACTCGAAGAAGTTCAAGGCGCTGAAGGACCTGCCGCAAGGCGCGAAGCTCGCGGTGCCGAACGATCCGTCGAACGAGAATCGCGCGCTGCTGCTGCTGCAGACGCAAGGCGTGATCAAGCTGAAGGCCGGCGCCGGCACGGGCGGCAACAACGCGACGGTGCTCGACATCGCCGAGAACCCGAAGAAGCTGAAGATCTCCGAGCTCGACGCCGCGCAACTGCCGCGCGTGCTGTCGGATGTCGACGCCGCGGTGATCAACACGAACTACGCGCTCGCCGCGAACCTGCAGCCGACCAAGGACGCGATCGCGCTCGAATCGCTGACGAGCCCGTATGCGAACCTGATCGCCGTGCGCGCGAAGGACAAGGATCAGCCGTGGGTGAAGAAGCTGGTGAAGGCGTACCAGTCGGCGGAAGTACGGGAATTCATCAAGAAGCAGTTCAAGGGCTCGATGGTCGCATCGTTCTGAACGCCGCACTCCGGTCGGACTGCTGAGACGAAAGGGCCTGCCTCGCGCAGGCCCTTTTTCATTGGCACGGCCGGCATGCAACCGCGCGGCGCCCGGCGTTCAGCGCCGGCTCACATTTCGCCGCGCCGCGAGCAGATCGCCATGATCTGCTGGATCGCGTAGTTGTCGCGCACGCCCGGCAACGACTGCACGACGCACTCGTGAAAGCGCCGCTCGCGCGGCAGCAGCATCGCGTTGTTGCGGTACAGCGCGTCGCACGAGCGCTGGATCAATTGCGCGGCCACGCCGTTGCGGCTCTCGCGCAGCGCGCCCAGCATGCAGTCGTCGTATTGCGCGCTGCCGTCGGTCAGCGCGAATGCCGCGCCTGGCAGCACCAGCGCGACGGCCGCGCACGCGATCGCGTGGCGTTCCCGTTTCATGCGCCCTCCGATGGTGTGGACTGAGTCGGCGGACAGCATAACGTAAAGCTGTGAACGCGGTTGACGCGTTGCGCCGGGACCGGCGCGGAGCGCCCCCGGCCGGGTTTCCCGAGCGTTTCGCGGCGGCGCGGCGGCCGCCTGTGCCGGCCGCTTGCCCGAAAGCTCGGAGTCAGGCGGTGGTCTGCGGAAATGGTATCCTCGTACGTTCGCCGCCGCGCGCCTTCCCGGGGCCCGCGCGGGGCTGCTGCCGCCGTATCGCGCGCGCATAGGCACCTGCATGACGGCGGCGGGAATCCATCATCCAGAACCGACACAAATACGGGGGAGACTCACCCATGAAGCGTTTCAAGACTTTCGCGATCCGTTCGATCACGGCCGGCGTCGCCGCATTCGCGCTGGCAGGCGCCGCGCACGCCCAGACGGTCAAGGTGCTGTCGATCGTCGACCACCCGGCACTCGATGCGATCCGCGACGGCGTGCGCGCCGAACTGAAGGCGGAAGGCTACGGCGACGACAAGCTCAAGTGGGAATACCAGAGCGCGCAGGGCAACACGGGCACGGCCGCGCAGATCGCGCGCAAGTTCGTCGGCGACCAGCCCGACGTGATCGTCGCGATCGCGACGCCGGCCGCGCAGGCGGTGGTTGCGTCGACGAAGAGCGTGCCGGTCGTCTATTCGGGCGTGACCGATCCGGTCGCGGCCCAGCTCGTGAAGGGTTGGGGCGCGTCGGGCACCAACGTGACGGGCGTCTCCGACAAGCTGCCGCTTGACCGCCAGGTCGCGCTGATCAAGCGCGTCGTGCCGAAGGCGAAGACGGTCGGCATGGTCTACAACCCGGGCGAGGCGAACTCGGTCGTGGTCGTGAAGGAGCTCAAGGAGATTCTCGCGAAGCAGGGGATGACGCTGAAGGAAGCGGCCGCGCCGCGCACCGTCGACATCGGGCCGGCCGCGAAGAGCCTGATCGGCAAGGTCGACGTGATCTACACGAATACCGACAACAACGTCGTGTCCGCGTACGAAGCGCTCGTGAAGGTCGCGAACGAAGCGAAGATCCCGCTCGTCGCCGGCGACACCGACAGCGTGAAGCGCGGCGGCATCGCGGCGCTCGGCATCAACTACGGCGACCTCGGCCGGCAGACCGGCAAGGTCGTCGCGCGCATCCTGAAGGGCGAGAAGCCGGGCGCGATCGCGTCGGAGACGAGCAGCAACCTCGAATTGTTCGCGAACACGGGCGCGGCCGCGAAGCAGGGCGTGACGCTGTCGCCGGATCTGCTCAAGGAAGCGAAGACGGTCATCAAGTAAGCCGCGGCCCGAGCGCCGCGCTTGCGGGCCCGATCCGGGCCTGAACGAAACCGCCGGGCGAGCGGCTCCCACCCGGGGCCGCCCGTCCGCTTCGCCCGGCCGTACACGTCCGGCCGGGAAGCAACAGGATTTCCCCATCATGTCTCTGTTCTCGTTTCTGGGCGCGCTGGAGATCGGCCTGATCTTCAGTCTCGTCGCCCTCGGGGTGCTGATTTCATTCCGCATCCTCAACTTCCCCGACCTGACCGTCGACGGCAGCTTTCCGCTCGGCGGCGCCGTGGCCGCGACGCTGATTTCCGCCGGCCACGACCCGTTCACGTCGACGGTGATCGCGATCGTCGCGGGCGCGCTGGCCGGCTTCGTCACCGGCTGGCTCAACGTGCGCCTGAAGATCATGGACCTGCTCGCCAGTATCCTGATGATGATCGCGCTCTACTCGGTGAACCTGCGGATCATGGGCCGGCCGAACGTGCCGCTCATCACCGAGCCGACGATCTTCACCGTGCTGCAGCCCGACTGGATGCCCGACTACGTGCTGCGCCCGGCGCTGCTCGCGATCGTCGTCGTGGTCGCGAAGCTCGGCCTCGACTGGTTCTTCTCGTCGCAGCTCGGCCTCGCGATGCGCGCGACCGGCGCGAACCCGCGGATGGCGCGCGCGCAAGGCATCGCGACGGGCCGTGCGACGCTCGCGGGGATGGCGCTGTCGAACGCGCTCGTCGCGCTCGCCGGTGCGCTGTTCGCGCAGACGCAGGGCGGCGCCGACATCTCGATGGGGATCGGCACGATCGTGATCGGGCTGGCCGCGGTGATCATCGGCGAGACGCTGCTGCCCGCGCGCCGGCTCGTGCTGACGACGCTCGCCGTCGTGCTCGGCGCGATCGTCTACCGCTTCTTCATCGCGCTTGCGCTGAACAGCGAATTCATCGGCCTGAAGGCGCAGGACCTGAACCTCGTGACGGCCGCGCTCGTCACGATCGCGCTCGTGTTGCCGGCGACGCGCAAGAAGCTGTTCGCGCGCAAGAACGGAGGGGCCTGACATGCTGTCCGCACACGACCTGAAACTCACGTTCAACCCCGGCACGCCGATCGAGACGCGCGCGTTGCGCGGGCTGTCGCTCGAGATTCCCGACGGCCAGTTCGTCGCGGTGATCGGCTCGAACGGCGCCGGCAAGTCAACCTTCCTCAATGCGGTTAGCGGAGACCAGCGCGTCGATGCGGGACGCATCGCGATCGACGGCACGGACGTCACGCGCAAGGCCGCGTGGGACCGCGCGCACCTCGTCGCGCGCGTGTTCCAGGATCCGATGGCCGGCACTTGCGAGGCGCTGACGATCGAGGAGAACATGGCGCTCGCGATGGCGCGCGGCGCCCGGCGCGGCTTTCGCGCGGCGCTCGACCGGCCGTCGCGCGAGTTGTTCCGCGACAAGCTGCGTCTGCTGAACCTCGGGCTGGAAAACCGGCTGACCGATCGGATCGGGCTGCTGTCGGGCGGTCAGCGGCAGGCGGTGAGCCTCTTGATGGCGTCGCTGCGGCCGTCGCGGATCCTGCTGCTCGACGAGCACACGGCCGCGCTCGACCCGAAGACGGCCGCGTTCGTGCTGGAGCTGACCGCGCGCATCGTCGCCGAGAGCAAGCTGACGACGATGATGGTCACGCACAGCATGCGCCAGGCGCTCGATTACGGCGACCGCACGGTGATGCTGCACCAGGGGCAGGTCGTGCTCGACGTGTCGGGCGACCAGCGCCGCGGGCTCGACGTGCCGGACCTGCTGCAGATGTTCGAGAAGGTGCGGCACGAGCAGCTCGACGACGACGCATTGCTGCTCGGCTGACGCGCGGCGGGCGGGCCGGTGCGGTGCGGGGAACTGCATCGTGTCGGTTCGCCCGGAGGTTGGCGCATCGGCCCGGCGAATCGGGCGACACGATCCGGCTCGCCCGCTCCGGTGCGGAGTAACATGACGGTCGCACCAGTTTTCCCGTCGTTTTTCCTCTGACGAAAAACCGGTTTCGCCTCAGGACTGTGCGACGCGAGCGCATTGCCATATACTGTATATCCATACAGTTGTGGGTGGCGTCATGCTCGCATCCTCCATTTCTCCCGAATCCCTTCATCCGTCGCTCTGGCGCGGCTCGCAGCTCGCGCGCGGCGGTTCGCGCACGATCGACACGGGTTTCGCGCCGCTGTCCGCCGAGCTGCCGGGCGGCGGCTGGCCGGTCGGCGGGCTCGTCGAGTTGCTGGCCGCTCAGCCGGGCTGCGGCGAGATGCGGCTGCTCGCGCCCGCGCTCGCGCGCACCGTCAGCGCGCGGCGTCCGCTCGCGCTCGTCGCGCCGCCTCAGTCGCCGCATGCGACGGCGCTCGCCGGTCTCGGCGTGCCGGCCGACGCACTGCTGTGGCTGCGCGCCGGCAGCCGCACGGATGCCTTGTGGGCCGCCGAGCAGGCGCTCAGGACGGGCTGCTGCGGTGCGCTGCTGCTCTGGCAGGACGCGCGGCCCGATGCGCTGCGGCGCCTGCATCTCGCGGCCGCGCGCACCGGCGACACGCTGTTCGTGATGCTGCGCCCGCTGTCGGCCGCGCGGCAGCCGTCGCCGGCCGTGCTGCGCGTCGCGCTGCATCCGGTGCCGGGCGGCGTGTCGCTCGACATCGTCAAGCGCCGCGGGCCCGCGCGCAGCGAGCCGCTCGCGCTCGATTTGCCGTCGCCCATCGTGGAGAGCCGCTATGCGCGTCTTGCTCGGCATCCATCTGCCGCGCCTGCCGCTCGACGTGTGCGCCCCGCCGCCGTCTGACGGCGCGGCGGACGACGCAGACGACGCAGGCTGCGCGGTGCTCGAGCAAGGTGTCGTGCTGATTGCCGATGCGCCCGCGCGCCGGCAGGGCGTGCGCGCGGGCATGAAGCGCGGCGGCGTGCTGACGCTCGCGCCCGACACGCGGCTCGTCGAACGCGATCCCGCCCGCGAGGCCGATGCGCTGCGCGCGGTCGCGCTCGCATTGCTGCGCTTCTCGCCGTGCGTCGCGCTCGACGACGAAGCGACGCTGATCGTCGACGTCGGTCCGAGCCTGCGCCTGTTCGGCGGCCTGCCGTCGCTGTGCCGCCAGGTGCGCGCGACGCTCGCGGCGCTCGGCTATGCGGCGCGCCTGTCCGCCGCGCCGACCGGGCGCGGCGCGTGGCTGCTCGCACGCATGTCGGCGCGTGCGCGCATCCGGCGCCGCGTGGCCGGGCCGGCTTCGCTCGTCCGTACGCTCGATCGTCTGCCGTGTGCGCTGCTGCCCGACGCGCGCCCGTATGCGGGCTGGTTCGACGGCCTCGGCTGCCGCACGCTCGCCGATCTGCGCGGCCTGCCGCGCGCGGGGCTGCAGCGTCGCTGCGGTCCGGCGCTGCTCGCCGCGCTCGATCGCGCGTACGGCGATGCGATCGAGCCGCTTGCGTGGATGGCGGTGCCGCCCGTGTTCGACGTGCGGCTCGAGTTGCCGGAGCGCGTCGAATACGCGGAAGCCGTGCTGTTCGCCGCGCGGCGGCTCGTCGTGCAGCTCTGCGGGTGGCTGGCCGCGCGGCAGCTGTCGCTGGCCGCGATGACGTTCGATCTCGAGCACGAGCGCGGCCGTCAGGCCGTGCCGCCGACACCGCTCGAACTCGCGTTCGCCGCGCCCGTGCGCGACGAGACGCACTTCATGCGGCTGCTCGGCGAGCGGCTCGCGCGCGTCGAATTACCGGCCGCGGTGATCGCGGTTCGGCTGAAGGCCACGCGCGTCGAATCGGTGGCGCCGCCGGCCGACGATCTTTTCCCCGAGCCGGGCGGCACGAAAGAGACGCGCGCGCGCTTGCTCGAACTGCTGGTCGCGCGGCTCGGCGCGGACAACGTGCTGCGCGCGGCGCCCGTCGCCGATTACCGTCCGGAGGCCGCGAACCGCTGGCTGCCGCTCGATGCGCAGGCGGGCAAGCCGGCCTGCGGGCCGCCGGCCGCGCCGCCGCGTCCCGCGTGGCTGCTGGCCGAGCCGCTGCCGCTGCTGATGCGCGGTGAGCGGCCGGTATTTCATACGCCGCTCCGGATGATGTCGTCGCCGGAGCGGATCGAGGCCGGGTGGTTCGACGGTCAGCTCGCTGCACGCGATTACCACGTCGCGCAGGACGAAGCCGGTGCGTGCTATTGGGTGTTCAGGGAGCGGGCGGGGAGCGAGTCCGAACCGCACTGGTTCCTGCACGGCCTGTTCGGGTGAACGAAGATGGTTGCGCAATTCAGTTTGTTGCCCGATTACGCGGAGTTGTTCTGTCGTTCGAACTTTTCGTTCCTGCATGGCGCGTCGCATGCGGAAGAACTGGTCGAGCGGGCGGCGGAACTCGGCTATCGCGGGATCGCGATCACCGACGAATGCTCGCTTGCCGGCGCGCCGCGCATGCATGTCGCGGCGAAGGCGGAAGGATTGCCGCTCGTCATCGGTTCGTATTTCGATGTCACGCCGGATGATGTCGTGCCCGGCCACGATCCGGGCCCTGGCGCGTTCGGGTTCGTGCTGCTCGCACAGAATCGCGAGGGCTACGGCAATCTTTCCGAGCTGATTTCGTGGCGGCGCATGGCGTCGCCGAAGGGCACGTACAAGCTGACGCCGCGGATGCTGTCGGCGCCGCCGGCCAAGTTCGCCCATTTGCGCGGCATGCCCGACTGCTTCGCGATTCTCGTGCCCGCGTATCCGGTACGCGCGGACGTGCTCGATGCGCAGGTCGCATGGCTTCGCGCGACCTTCGGCGAGCGCGCGCGGCTCGGGCTCGTGCAGTTGCAGCGGGCACTCGACGGCGCGCAGCGCGACGAGATCCGCGAGGCCGGTGAGCGTCGCGGCGTGCGCGTCGTCGCGCTCGGCGACGTGACGATGCATAAGCGCTCATGCAAACCGCTGCAGGACGTGATGACGGCGATTCGTGTCGGGATGCCGGTTTCGGAGTGCGGGTATGCGCTTGCACCGAACGCGGAGCAGCATTTGCGTTCGCGCGGGCGGATCGCGAAGTTGTTTTCGCCGGGCGAGATCGCCGAGACGTGCGCGATGCTCGACGCGTGCGATTTCGACCTCGGCTCGCTGCGCTACGAGTATCCCGACGAGATCGTGCCCGACGGCCACACACCGACGAGCTACCTGGCACAGGAAACGCGGGCGGGCGCGGCCGTGCGTTATCCGCAGGGCATTCCGGAGAAGGTCGAAAAGCTGATCCGCCATGAACTCGACCTGATTGCGAAGCTGAGCTACGAACCGTTCTTCCTGACCGTCTACGACATCGTCAAATATGCACGCAGCCAGAACATCCTGTGCCAGGGCCGCGGCTCGGCCGCGAACTCGGTCGTTTGCTATTGCCTCGGCATCACCGAGGTCGATCCCGATCAGAGCACGATGCTGTTCGAACGCTTCATCAGCGAAAAACGCGGCGAGCCGCCCGATATCGACGTCGACTTCGAGCATCAGCGCCGGGAAGAAGTGATCCAGCATATCTACGAAAAATACGGCAAGAATCGCGCCGCGCTCGCGGCCGCCGTGTCGACATATCGTCCGCGCGGCGTGCTGCGCGAAACCGGCAAGGCGCTCGGCGTCGATCCGATGCTGGTCGATCGAGTCGCGAAGGGGCATCGCTGGTTCGACGGCAGCCGCGACCTGCTGCAGCAATTCTCGTCCACGGGGCTCGACCCGCAAACGCCGCTGATCCGCACGTGGGCCGAACTCGCCGCGCGCTTGCTCAATTTTCCGCGCCACCTGTCGCAGCACTCGGGGGGCTTCGTGATCAGCCGCGGCAAGCTCACGCGGCTCGTGCCGGTCGAGAACGCGGCGATGGACGGGCGGCGCGTGATCCAGTGGGACAAGGACGATCTCGAGGCGCTCGGGCTGATGAAGGTCGACGTGCTCGCGCTCGGCATGCTGTCGGCGCTGCATCGCGCGTTCGACCTGCGCACCGCATGGCGCGGGCCGGAGAAGGACGGCGAACCGTTCACGCTGAAGCATATTCCGCAGGATGACGAAACAACCTACGACATGATCTGCCGCGCCGATACGGTCGGCGTGTTCCAGATTGAATCGCGTGCGCAGATGTCGATGCTGCCGCGGCTGAAGCCGCGCAACTACTACGATCTTGTTGTCCAGGTATCGATCGTGCGACCCGGCCCGATTCAGGGCGGCGCGGTGCATCCGTACCTGAAGCGGCGCAGGATCATGGCCGGCGAAGAGGAGGGTGAGATCACGTATCCGAGCGACGCGCTCAAGGAAGTGCTCGAACGCACGCTTGGCGTGCCGATCTTCCAGGAGCAGGTGATGCAGATCGCGATCGTCGCCGCGGGTTTTACACCCGGTGAAGCGGATGACTTGCGCCGCGCGATGGCCGCATGGAAGCGCAAGGGCAACCTCGAGAAGTATCACGACAAGATCGTCAGCGGGATGCTCGAGCGCGGCTACACGCGCGAATTCGCCGAGCAGATCTTCGAGCAGATCAAGGGCTTCGGCGAATACGGCTTTCCCGAGAGCCACGCGGCCAGCTTCGCGAAACTCGCGTACGCGAGCAGCTGGCTCAAATGCCACGAACCCGCGATCTTCGTCGCCGCGCTGCTGAACAGCCAGCCGATGGGCTTCTACGCACCCGCGCAGCTCGTGCAGGACGCGAAGCGCCACGGCGTGAAGGTCTTCCCGGCCGACGTCACGCGCAGCGGCTGGGAGGCGTCGCTCGAAGCGCTGCCCAGCCAGCCGCCGCCACGCGGCCAGCCCGCGGTGCGGCTCGGCCTGTCGCTCGTGCGCGGCCTCGGCGAGGCCGCCGCGCGGCGCATCGAGGCCGCGCGCGCGGCCGGCCCGTTCGAGAACGTCGATGCGCTCGCGCGCCGCGCGCAGCTCGAACGGCGCGATCTCGAAGCGCTCGCCGCCGCGAACGCGCTCGCGACGCTCGCCGGCCATCGCCGCGATGCATTGTGGCAGGCCGTCGCCGCAGCACCGGAGCGCGACCTGCTCGCCGCCGCGCCGATCGACGAAACGGAGCAGCCCGTGCTCGGCGCGCCGTCGGAAGCCGACGATATCCTCGCCGACTATCACACCACCGGCCTCACGCTGAACCGCCACCCGGTCGCGCTGCTGCGTCCCGCGCTGCGCGCGCAGCGGCTGTCGTCCGCGGTCGAGTTGCGCGACCGTCCCGACGGCCGGCTCGCGCGCGCGTGCGGGCTCGTGATCGCGCGGCAGATGCCGGGCACCGCGAAGGGCGTGATGTTCATGACGCTCGAGGACGAGACGGGCTGCGTGAACGTGATCGTGCGGCCCGAACTGCTCGCGCGGCAGCGCCGCGAAACGCTCGATTCGCGGCTGCTCGCGGCGTCGGGCGTGTGGCAGGTCGTCAGCGACGTGAGGCACCTCGTCGCGCAGCATTTCGAGGATCTGACGCCGCTGCTCGGCGGCCTGCGCACGTCGAGCCGCGAGTTCCACTGACGCGGCGTGCCGGCACGCCGCCCGCACGCTGTCTCCGGATGCATACCAGTCGGCCGAACTGGTTCTAT
Organism: Burkholderia sp. AW49-1; assembly: GCF_053427845.1. Lineage (NCBI taxonomy): Bacteria > Pseudomonadati > Pseudomonadota > Betaproteobacteria > Burkholderiales > Burkholderiaceae > Burkholderia > Burkholderia sp. AW49-1. The sequence goes on from NZ_JBSAXF010000010.1 coordinate 170,279, forward strand.
TTCGGTATCGTTTTCGGCTTCTCAAGCTTGGCAAATCCGGCCCGGGAACTGTCCCCTTGCATACCAATCCGGGTAAATCCCTATCCCGCATCGCATTGTAAACAAAGGCTTTGCGGCAACTAAAACGCTTGCCGGGCAAGGCTCCCGGCGATTTTCGCGCCGCTAATACCAGTTCGTTGACTGGTATTATGGTGGTTATATAATGCGTTCACTTTCGACGGTCCGAGATCGTCGTCCGACACCCGGAGGCACATGGAAACCGGCTGGTCCGAACTGGCGCCCGATCCCCTCGACGACACGCCGCTGTATCTGCAGCTCGCCCGCAACCTGGCGAGCGCGATTCACGCCGGCGCGTGGCGGGCCGGCGAGGCGCTGCCGTCGGAGCGGCTGCTGTCGGGGTCGGTCGGCGTGTCGCGTATCACGGCCCGCCGTGCGCTCGCGCTGCTGGTCGAGCAGGGGCTGATCAAGCGGGCGCGCGGTGCGGGCAGCTTCATCACGCCGCGCGTCGCCGATCCGCTGTCGCGTCTCGTCGGCTTCACCGCGAAGATGCAGCAGCGCGGTTTCGTCCCCGATTCGGTGTGGCTGTCGCGCACGCTGCGCACCGCGAGCCGCGACGAGATCACGCGTCTCGGCCTCGCGCCGGGTGCGACGGTCGCGCGGCTCGAGCGGCTGCGCCGCGCGGACGGCATCGTGATGGCCGTCGAGCATTCGACGTTGCCGGCCGCGGTGGTGCCCGATCCGCAGGCGCTCGGCGCGTCGCTGTACGAATACCTCGACGCCCGCGGGATGACCGTCGTGCGCGCGCTGCAGCACTTTCGCGCGGCGAACGCGACGCACGAGATCGCGAAGTGGATGTCAGTGAAGCCGGGCTCGGCCCTGCTCGTGATCACGCGCATCGGCTACGGTGCCGACCAGCGCGCGATCGAAGTGTCCGAAACGTATTGCCGCGACGATTACTACGACTTCGTCGCCGAACTGAAACGCTGACGCGCGGGACTGCGCGCACTCCGCGCGATCGCAATGGAACGCAATCGCGCGCAATGAATCGCAACGAATTTGCAAATCGCGACGCGAATGTCCGCGTCACCAGATCATCAAGAGAAACGTCATGCTGACTGGAAACATCCTCACCCCCGACGGCTGGATTCTCGGCTCGCTCGACAGCGAGAACGGCCGCATCACCACGCTCGACGGCACGCCTGCCGATCCCGCGAAGAACGACGCGCCGTACATCCTGCCCGGCTTCATCGACCTGCACGTGCACGGCGGCGGCGGCGCCGACGTGATGGAAGGCGGCGACGCGATCGAGACGATCGCGCGCACGCACGCGCAGTTCGGCACGACGAGCCTGCTCGCGACGACGATGACCGCGCCGCGCGACGAACTGATGCAGGTCGTCGCGAATCTCGGCACCGTCGCGCGCACCCGTACGCCCGGCGGCGCGCGCGTGCTCGGCGTGCATCTCGAAGGGCCGTACATCAACCCCGGCAAGCTCGGCGCGCAGCCGGACGCGGCCGTGTCGGCCGTGCTCGACGAAGTGCTGAAGTACCTGTCGATCGCGCCGATCCGGGTCGTCACGCTCGCGCCGGAAATCGCCGGTCACATCGAGATCATCGGCGAGATGGCCGCGCGCGGCGTGCGCGTGCAGCTGGGCCACTCGCTCGCGACCTACGACGACGCCGTCGCAGCGCTCAAGCACGGCGCATGCGGCTTCACGCACCTGTTCAACGCGATGTCGCCGCTGCATCACCGCAACCCGGGCCTCGTCGGCGCCGCACTCGCGCATGCCGAATACGCGGAAATCATCCCCGACCTGCTGCACGTGCATCCGGGCGCGATTCGTGCGGCCCTGCGCGCGATCCCGCGCCTGTACGTCGTGACCGACAGCACGTCCGCCACCGGCATGCCCGACGGCGAATACCGGCTCGGCAGCCAGCACGTGACCAAGTGCCTCGGCGGCGTGCGGCTCGCCGACGGCACGCTTGCCGGCAGCACGCTGACGATGGACCAGGCGCTGCGCAACCTCGTGTCGCTCGGCCTGCCGATCGCCGACGTGTCGAACCGGATGTCGCGCTATGCGGCCGACTACCTCGGCGTCGCCGATCGCGGCCGCCTCGAGCGAGGCGCATGGGCCGACCTCGCCGTGTTCGATCGCGACCTGAACCTCACCGCGACCTACGTCGAAGGAGAATCGATTGTCGAATATGCTTAAGGAAGCGCGCGAGTCCGCCCAGGTCGTCGCCGCGCAACTCGCCGACACCGCGCGCGTCGAAGCGCTCGCCGGCCAACTCCTCGATCACCCGCCGGCCGTCGCGCTGACGGTCGCGCGCGGCAGCTCGGATCACGCCGCCAGCTATTTCGCGAGCCTGACGATGAGCCGACTCGGCGTGCCCGTCGCATCGCTGCCGATGTCGGTCGCGACGCTGCAGCAGGCGCCGTTGAAGGTGCAGGACCAGCTCGCGCTGGCATTCTCCCAGTCGGGCAAGAGCCCCGACCTCGTCAACACGATGGCCGCGCTGCGCGAGGCCGGCGCGCGCACCGTCGCCGCCGTCAACGTGCTGCCGTCGCCGCTCGCCGACGCGTGCGAGCATCAGCTGCCGCTGCTGGCCGGACCCGAACTGTCGGTCGCCGCGACCAAGAGCTACATCGCGATGCTGTCGCTGTCCGCGCAGATCGTCGCGTACTGGCAACGCGACGCCGCGCTGATCACGGCACTGCGCGGCCTGCCCGACGTGCTCGCGCAGGCGGGCCGGCTCGACTGGTCGCCGGCCGTCGCCGCGCTCGCGGGCATCGAGCGGATGATCGTGATCGGCCGCGGCCTCGGTCTTGCGATCGCGCAGGAAGCGGCGCTGAAACTGAAGGAAACCTCCGGCATCCAGGCCGAGGCGTTCTCGAGCGCCGAAGTCCGACACGGCCCGATGGAACTGATCGACCGCGACTATCCGCTGCTCGTGTTCGCGCCGCCGGGCCCGGAGCAGGCCGGGCTGCTGCAGCTCGCGCAGGACATGCGCGCACGCGGTGCGGCCGTGCTGCTCGCGGCGCCCGCCGGCACGCCCGGCGCGACCTTGCCGCTCGCGCAGTCTGCCCATTCGGCGCTCGACCCGATCGCCGCCATTCTTTCGTTCTACGTGATGGCGGCGGATCTCGCCGTCGCGCGCGGCCGCAATCCCGACACGCCGCGCCACCTGAACAAAGTCACCGAAACGCACTGATAGCCGAGACAGCCGATGAGACGCGCCGAGGAGTCCCAGTTGAAGAGTTCCGCCCATGATCAGATCGTCCTGCTTGCCCCGCTGACCGGGCCGATCGTCGCGCTGGCCGACGTGCCCGATCCGGTGTTCTCCGGCGGGATGTTCGGCGACGGCATCGGCATCGATCCGCTCGCGGGCCGGCTCGTCGCGCCGTGCGCGGGCATCGTGTCGCATCTCGCGCGCACCGGCCATGCGGTGACGATCACGACGCCGCAGGGCGCGGAAGTGCTGCTGCACATCGGCATCGACACCGTCGAGCTGAACGGGCAGGGCTTCACCGCGCGCGTCGAAGCCGGCGCGCGCGTCGCGGCGGGCGACCTGCTGATCGAGTTCGATCAGGACGCGGTCGCGCGCAGTGCGCATTCGCTGGTTTCGGTGATCGCGATCGCGAACTCGGACGCGTTCGACGTCGTCGAGCGCGCGAGCGGTTTCGCGACGGCCGGCGAGACGCCGCTGCTGACGCTGCGCGGCAAGGGCGAGGCCGCCGCGCGGGCGGCGCAGGCCGGCGCGGCGGCGCTGAACGAAGTGCGCCGCCAAGTCGTGCTGACGCAGCCCGGCGGCCTGCACGCGCGTCCGGCCGCGCGGGTGCGCGAAGCCGCGCGCGGGCTCGACGCACATGTGGATGTGCTTTTCGACGGCCGCAAGGCGCCGATCGCAAGCGTGGTCGGCCTGCTCGGCCTCGGCGCCGGCGAAGGCGCGACGATCGAACTGGTCGGCCGCGGCGCGCACGCGCGGGAAGCCGTCGAAGCGGTCGAGCATGAGTTGCTGCGCGAAGCGCACGGCGAGGTCGAGGAAAGGCCGGCGCGGCTCAAGTCGCCCGCACCGCAGCCGATCGTGCGCAACACCGGCGCAACACTCGATCCGAACACGCTCGCGGGCGTGTGCGCGGCGCCCGGCATCGCGGTCGGCACGCTGGTGCGTCTCGACGATGCGGACATCGTGCCGCCCGAACAGGCGACCGGCACGCCCGCGTCGGAAAGCCGCCGGCTCGACCAGGCGCTGACGGCGGTCGATGCCGAACTCGACGAAACGGTGCGTAACGCATCGGCGCGCGGCGCGGTCGGCGAGGCGGGAATCTTCGCGGTGCATCGCGTTCTGCTCGAGGACCCGACGCTGGTCGACGCGGCGCGCGACCAGATCAGCCTCGGCAAGAGCGCGGGCTTCGCGTGGCGCGCGACGATCCGCGCGCAGATCGATACGCTGTCGAAGCTCGACGACGCGCTGCTCGCCGAGCGCGCGGCGGACCTTCGCGACATCGAGAAGCGGGTGCTGCGCGCGCTCGGCCACACGAGCGGCGCGACGCGCACGCTGCCCGACGAGGCCGTGCTCGCCGCAGAGGAATTCACGCCGTCGGATCTGTCGTCGCTCGATCGCCAGCGCGTGACCGCGCTCGTGATGGCGCGCGGCGGTGCGACGTCGCATGCGGCGATCATCGCGCGCCAGCTCGGCATTCCGGCGCTCGTCGCGGTCGGCGACGCGCTGTACGCGATTCCGGACGGCACGCAGGTCGTCGTCGATGCGAGCGCGGGCCGTCTCGAACACGCACCGACCGCGCTCGACGTCGAACGCGCACGCCACGAACGCCAGCGCCTGGACGGCGTGCGCGAAGCGAACCGGCAACAGGCCGGCGCTGCCGCCGCGACCATCGACGGCCGCGCCATCGAGGTCGCCGCGAACATCGCGACGCTCGACGACGCGAACACCGCGGTCGACAACGGTGCGGACGCGGTCGGCCTGCTGCGCACCGAACTGATGTTCATCCATCGCCAGGCCGCGCCGAGCGTCGTCGAGCACCAGCAGAGCTACCAGTCGATCGTCGACGCGCTGCAGGGCCGCACCGCGATCATCCGCACGCTCGACGTCGGCGCCGACAAGGAAGTCGACTACCTGACGCTGCCGCCCGAACCGAACCCGGCGCTCGGCCTCCGTGGCATTCGCCTCGCGCAGGTGCGCCCCGATCTGCTCGACGATCAGCTGCAGGGCCTGCTCGCGGTGAAGCCGTTCGGCGCGGTGCGGATCCTGTTGCCGATGGTGACGGATGCGGGCGAGCTCGTGCGGCTGCGCAAGCGTATCGACGAATTCGCGCGTGCGCAGGGCCGTACCGAGCCGATCGAGGTCGGCGTGATGATCGAGGTGCCGTCGGCGGCACTGCTCGCCGACCAACTCGCGCAGCACGCGGATTTCCTGTCGATCGGCACCAACGACCTGACGCAGTACACGCTCGCGATGGACCGCTGCCAGGCCGATCTGGCCGCGCAGTCCGACGGCCTGCATCCGGCCGTGCTGCGCCTGATCGACATCGCGGTGCGCGGCGCGGCAAAGCACGGCAAGTGGGTCGGCGTGTGCGGCGCGCTCGGCGGCGATCCGCTCGCGGTGCCGATCCTCGTCGGCCTCGGCGTGACCGAACTGTCGGTCGACCCGGTGTCGGTGCCGGGCATCAAGGCGCGCGTGCGCCGTCTCGATTACCAGCTGTGTCGCCAGCGTGCACAGGATCTGCTCGCACTCGACTCGGCACAGGCGGTAAGGGCAGCAAGCCGCGAGGTTTGGCCGCTCGACTGAACGTCGACGGCGGGCGCGCGAGCGTTTCACCACGCAAGCAATTAGGTCAACGACGATTAATGACGAGACATGGATTGGAGGACTGAATGGACGGGAATCCGTTTCTGAAGATACAGGGCCTGGGCCGGGCGCTGATGCTGCCGATCGCGGTGTTGCCGGTCGCCGGCATCCTGCTGCGGCTCGGACAGCCGGACGTGTTCAACATCAAGATGATCGCCGATGCCGGCGGCGCGATCTTCGACAACCTGCCGCTGCTGTTCGCGATCGGCGTGGCGGTCGGTTTCGCGAAGGACAACAACGGCGTGGCGGCACTCGCGGGCGCGATCGGTTACCTGATCGAAACCGCGATCATGAAGGATATCGATCCCAAGCTGAACATGGGCGTGCTGTCCGGGATCATCGCGGGCGTGGTCGCGGGCTTGCTGTACAACCGCTACAAGGACATCAAGCTGCCGGACTACCTCGCGTTCTTCGGCGGCAAGCGGTTCGTGCCGATCATCACGGGGCTGGTGTGCGTGGTACTCGGCATCGCGTTCGGGTACGTGTGGCAGCCGATCCAGCATGCGATCGACGCGGCCGGCCAGTGGCTGACGACGGCAGGCGCGATCGGTGCGTTCGTGTTCGGCTTCCTGAACCGCCTGTTGCTCGTCACTGGCCTGCACCACATCATCAACTCGCTCGCGTGGTTCGTGTTCGGCAACTTCACGCCGCCGGCCGGCGGCGAGCTCGTGCACGGCGACCTGCACCGCTTCTTCGCGGGCGATCCGACCGCGGGCACCTTCATGGCCGGCTTCTTCCCGATCATGATGTTCGGCCTGCCGGCCGCGTGTCTCGCGATGCTGCATGAAGCGCCGAAGGAGCGCCGCGCGATGGTCGGCGGCCTGCTGTTCTCGATGGCGCTCACGTCGTTCCTGACCGGGGTGACCGAGCCGATCGAATTCAGCTTCATGTTCCTCGCACCGGTGCTGTACGTGATCCACGCGGTGCTCACGGGGCTGTCGCTCGCGATCTGCCAGATCCTCGGCGTGAAGCTCGGCTTCACGTTCTCGGCCGGCGCGATCGACTACGTGCTGAACTACGGGCTGTCGACGAAGGGCTGGATCGCGGTGCCGCTCGGTATCGCATACGGCGTCGCGTATTACGGACTGTTCCGCTTCTTCATCCGCAAGTTCAACATGGCGACGCCGGGCCGCGAGCCGGCCTCGGGCGATGCGGCGGCCGATTCGTACGCATCGGGCGGCTTCGTCGCGCCGGCGGCCGGCGCCGCCGCGGCAGCACCGCGTGCGCAGCGCTATATCGCCGCGCTCGGTGGTGCCGGCAACCTGACGGTCGTCGACGCATGCACGACGCGCCTGCGCCTGACCGTCGTCGATCCGGAGAAGGTGTCGGAGCCGGAACTGAAGTCGATCGGCGCGCGCGGCGTGCTCAAGCGCGGCGGCAACAGCGTGCAGGTGATCATCGGGCCCGAGGCCGACATCATTGCCGACGAGATGCGCTCGGCGATCGGCAGCGGCGCGACCGGCGCCGCCGTGACGGCCACGGCCGCTGCGGCTCAACCGGTCACGGGCGCGGCAGCCGGTCCGCTCGATCCCGATCCGCTGCGCTGGCTCGCGGTGTTCGGCGGGGCGACCAACGTCGCTTCGCTCGACGCGATCGCGACCACGCGCTTGCGCGTCGTCGTGCGTGACGCATCCGCGGTCGATCGCGATCGACTCGGCGCGCTCGATGTCGCATGGGTGTCGCCGGACACGTTCCACATCGTCTGCGGCAACGCGGCGGCACGCTACGCGGAACAGCTCGGCGCGCGCCTGACGTCGACGGGCGGCGGGGCGGCACCGCAACCGGCCTGATCCGGCACGATGCGATGAGGTGGGCCCGATCCGTGTGGCGGGTTCGGGCCGCCGGTCGGTAAAACGAAAACGGCTTGCGATACGTCGCAAGCCGTTTTGCTTTGGCAGGGCGTGGGCGCGATGCAATCGTCCGCATCGCGCACCGCTTGCGCGGATCTGCAACTGCTCAATCGTTCACGGGTTCGTCAGCGTGAAGGTCGGCTTCCGGTAGCCGATGCCGGCCCGGTCGAGCTTCGGCAATTCGCGTTGCGTGAGCAGCGTCGCGAAGCCAGCCCAGTCGCGCTGCAGCGCGGCCAGGTCGACGTGATGCGTGTCGCCGCGCTTGAAGCGCACGCCGGCCGCATACGGCAGCTCCCAGTCGGCCCGGTGCCACGCGCGTTCGGCGAGCGCGAGCAGCCGCGGATAGGCCATGTATTCGAGGAACGTGTCGTTGCGCATCACCTCGCCCCACGCCTGCCCCTGCATGCCTTCGATGCGCGGCGCGGGGCCGGTGCCCGTCACCTCGAACGCGTTGCCGTCACGATCGCCCATCACTTCGGCGTTCTGCGGCAGGTTCTCGGGCGCGAACGAGAACACCTTGTACTCGTCCGTCGCGTGCGAGCCCCAGTAATAGCCGCGCTCGCGCGGGTTGAGCGTGTACGGGAAGTCGAAGTACAGGTAGTCGGGCAGCGCGAGCACCGTCTGGTAACCCTTGCCGCTCAGGTCGCGTGCGCTGTCCGACGCGCCCCAGAAGATCGTGTCCCACAGCGACACCATCACGTGGCGCGTGCTGAAGTCCTGCGGCCCGTTCGCATGCTTGATGCCGTCCTGCCACGCGGCCATCGTGTCGATCCCGTTCGCGTCGACCGCCGCGCTCACCTGTTTCGCGAAACGCGTCGGCAGCTCGTCGATCGACTTGATCTCGCCGCGCTGGAGCAGTGCCGTGCACGCGGGCGAACGCGCCCACGGCTTGTCCTGCGCGGCGACATCGATGCGTCCCTTGTTCGGGTCGGTGCCGTTCAGCGGCTGGAAGCCCCCGCCGAGGAAGATGTTCTTCGCCTCGTCGCCGCCGTAGTGCCAGGTGTGCAGCGGCGCCTGCGCGTCCGCATGCATCGCCGCGATCTCGCGGATCACCTTCGACGCGAAATTGAGCGCGCCCGGCACGCACGGATTCAGGTCGCTGCGCCGGTCGTAGAACTGCACCGTCGTCAGGTTCGTCGTGTCCTGCGGATCGAGCAGCCGGTACGCGTTCGCTTCCTGCTCGCGGCCGGCCGCGTGCAGCCGCCGGTAGCGCGCCTCCATCGTCACGACGGCTGCGCGCGCATGCGCGGGCATGTCGATCTCGGGGATGATCCTCACGAAGCGTGCAGCCGCGTAGCGTACGAGCGCCACGTAGTCGTCGCGCGTCAGGTAGCCGCCGCCCGAGCGGTTGTCGGGGCCCGAGCCGAGTTGCGGCAGCAGGCAACGCGTCTCGCTCGGGTCGTGACAGCGGCGTGAGCCGATGTCGGTCAGCTCCGGCAGACCGGGAATCTCGATGCGCCAGCCTTCGTCGTCGGACAGATGCAGGTGCAGGCGGTTGAGCTTGTACGCGCTCATCTGGTCGATCAGGCGGCGCAGCGTCGCCGGGTGCTTGAAGTTGCGCGCGAGGTCGACGTGCATCCCGCGATGCGTGAAGCGCGGCGCATCCTCGACGAGCATCGCCGGGATCGGGCCGCCGCCGGCGGGCGCGAGCGAGTAGAGCGTCTGCACGCCGTAGTAGAGGCCCGCGCGATCGTAGCCTTCGATCAGCACGCCGCGCGGCCCGATCGCGAGCCGGTAGCCGCCCGGTACCGCAATGTCGGCCGGCAGCCGGCGCGGTGCGACTGCTCCGCGGACCGGCACGCGCGCGCCGTCGAGCCCGAGTGTCGTCGCACGTTCGCGCAGCGCAGCGATCTGCACGTCCGGCAGGTCCGGCAGCGCGAGCTCGACGCCGCGCAGGTCGAGCGTGCCGGGCAGTGGCTGTTCGCGCTTCACGCTCGGCAGTGCGCGGCTCGCGTCGGGGCGTGCCGCCACGGGCGGCGCGTTGCCGGTCGAATTGTTCTGCGCGTCGGCCGGTAGCGATTCGACATAGCGGAGCTCGTCGTCGGTGTCGTTGTAGCGGAGCACGGCGGGCGGTGCGCCGTCGACGACGACATACGGGCGCGGAATCACGTCGCTGTAGCGCAGCAGCCAGTATTCGGCGACGAACGGCAGTTCGATGCGTTCGCCGGGCGCGAGCCGCACCGAGCCCGGCTGCGGCGTCAGCTCGTACAGGTCGCCGGTGAGCCGCCGCAGCGCGAAGCCCGGACGATCGATCCGCAGCAGCCGGCGGATGCTGTGCAGGTACAGCTTCCAGCCACCGTCGGCGATCGTCTGGTGGCCGCGGTTCTGCAGGATCAGGCGGCCGGTCGCGCAGGCCGCGCCGTCGGCGCCGAGATCGGCGCACGGCACGCCGGCCGCGGCCGCGTGGTTGTTGTCGACGGCGACGCGCAGCGCGAGGCCGTTCGACAGAAGCATCGCGAGACTGGCCGCTTGCGCGGCCGGTTGTGCGATGCCGGTCGCCGCGACAGCGGCGGTCGGCGTCGGCTGCGCGCCGATGGCGACAGGCGGCAGCGCCGCGATCAACAGGGCGGCAACGAAGGATGGCAAGGTGTGCTTCATTCGAACTCCTGAGAAAAAAGTGGGCGTGGCGGCGTCGTTGGGGGCGACGTCGCCGCGATCGGGTCTTTCAATGGAGCTGCGGGAAATGCCCGCGCACGGGGCGATGCGGCCGCACCGCGCGCATTCGGCACGCGGGGGCGTGCGTTACGGAACGGGAGGCGGACAAGCGTGCCGATCGGATCGGTGGGGTGGCGGATGCGTGCTCATCGGCGGCGCACGACAATCGCCGCGGCAACGATGCGACCGCGGCGGAATGGGTTAGACCGGCGGCCGCGCACGATCGCAACGGCGGCCGCTGCCGCATACGCATGGCAACTCGGCGCGCGGGCGCGCGCCAGACACGGGATTCGCATGTCTCCCCCACCAGATGGATTCGGCCTGTCGGCGGCCGTGTCCAAAGATCTTATGAAACCTTTGATTGGTATTCAAGTGGTATCAATCTGGCGCTAAATTGGCATCGAGGAATCGCGGGTGCGCCGATGGCACGGACGAAAAAAAACCTCGCGTGACGCGAGGTTCGTTCCGGACGGGAGGGGCGGTGCAAGCCGCCCCGCGCGCGATCAGTCGCGGCGTGCGCGCACCGGCGCTTCCTGCGGCTTCTGCCGCGCTTCGAGCCACATCGCGTTGACGATGCCGAACGACAGCGCGACGCCGATACCGAGAATCCAGCTGAAATACCACATGATCCGACTCCTTGCGAAACGGTGGGCGAGGGCGCGTGGGCGCCCCGGCCAGGTTCAATACATCGAGTGCTTGTTCTCTTCGAGCGACTGATGCGTGACCTTGCCGCGCATCACGCGATACACCCAGCTCGTGTAGAGCAGGATGATCGGCAGGAACACGATCACCGCGAACAGCATCACCTGCAGCGTCATGTGGCTCGACGTCGAATCCCACACGGTCAGGCTGCTGCGCGGGTCGAGCGACGACGGCATGATGAACGGGAACATCGAGAAGCCTGCAGTCAGGATCACGCCGGTGATCATCAGGCCGGTGCAGAAGAACGCCGTCTTTTCCTGCTTCGAGCCGGCGAGCAGCAGCGCGAGCAGGCCACCCGCGATCCCGACGACGGGGGCCGCGATCATCCACGGATACTCGCCGTAATTCGCGAGCCACAGGCCCGAGCCGGCGGCGACGTCCTTGAGCAGCGGGTTCGCGACCGTGTCGGTCGGCGCGGCGTGCGTGATGTGGAAGCCGCCGATGGTCGACGCGATCAGCACGCCGGCCAGCACGAACAGCACGACCGCGAGGAGCGCCGACACGCGCAGCGCGATCGACGCGCGGCGTGCGATCACGCCGTCGGTCTTCATCTTGATGAACGCGGCGCCGTGCGCGACGAGCATCGTGAGGCTGACGAGCCCGCAGAGCAGCGCGAACGGGTTCAGCAGCGCCCAGAAGCCGCCGTAGTAGGTCACGCGCAGGTCGCTGTCGAATTTGAACGGCACGCCCTGCAGCAGGTTGCCGAACGCGACGCCGAACACCAGCGCCGGCACGAAGCCGCCGACGAACAGGCCCCAGTCCCAGCCGGCGCGCCAGCGCGGGTCGGGCCGCTTGCTGCGATAGTCGAAGCCGACCGGCCGGAAGAATAGCGCGAACAGCACGAGCAGCATCGCGAAGTAGAAGCCGGAGAACGACGCGGCATAGACGAGCGGCCAGGCGGCGAACATCGCGCCGCCGGCCGTGATCAGCCACACCTGGTTGCCTTCCCACGTCGCGCCGACCGTGTTGACGATGATGCGGCGTTCCTCGTCGGTCTTGCCGAGGAACGGCAGCAGCGCGGTCGCGCCCATGTCGAAGCCGTCGGTGACGGCGAAGCCGATCAGCAGCACGCCGACGAGCAGCCACCAGATCAGCTTGAGAGTTGCATAGTCCATAGCGATTCCTTGTTCGGTTTCAGGTGCGCGCTCAGGCCGACGCGTGCTCGCCGGCGGCCGCCAGCTCGTGGTGATAGCGGCCGGTATGCAGCGAGGACGGGCCGAGACGCGCGTACTTGAACATCAGCTTGATCTCGATGACGAACAGTGCCGTGTAGAACGCGATGAAACCGGCGAGGCTCAGGTACAGGTCCGTCGACGTCAGGCTGGACGCGGACAGATGCGTCGGCAGGATGCCCGCGATCGTCCACGGCTGGCGGCCGAGCTCGGCGACGACCCAGCCGAATTCCGCGGCGAGCCACGGCAGCGGGATCGCCCACACCGCATAGCGCAGGAACCAGCGGCGGTTGTCCTGCAGCACCTGCCGGCGCGCGCAGAACCAGAACGCGGCGACGAAGGTCGCGAGGAACAGGAAGCCGAGGAACACCATGATCCGGAACGAGAAGAACACGGGCGCGACCGGCGGGATCGTCTTCTTCGCGGCGGCCTTGATCTGCTCCGGCGTCGCGTCGACCACGTTCGGCGTGAACTGCTTGAGCATCAGCCCGTAGCCGAGATACTGCTTGTGCTGATCGAACAGCGCGCGAGTCGCGTCGCTCGTGTCGCCTTCCTTGATCTTCTGCAATGCGCCGTACGCGACCATCCCGCTCTGGATGTGTTCCTCGCTGTGCTTTGCGAGTTCGCGCAGGCCGATCACCGGCTCGTCGATCGAGCGCGTCGCGATCAGGCCGAGCGCGTACGGGATCTTGATCGCATAGTCGGTGCGCTCTTCCTTCTGGTTCGGAATGCCGATCAGCGTGAACGATGCCGGCGCCGGCTGGGTTTCCCATTCCGATTCGATCGCGGCGAGCTTCATCTTCTGCACTTCGCCGGTCGTGTAGCCCGATTCGTCGCCGAGCACGATCACGCAGAGCGTCGACGCGAGACCGAAGCCCGCCGCGACCGCGAACGAGCGCAGCGCGAAGTCGGTGTCGCGCTTCTTCAGCAGGTACCACGACGAGATGCCCAGCACGAACATCGCGGCCGTCACGTAGCCGGCCGACACGGTGTGCACGAACTTCACCTGCGCGACCGGGTTGAACAGCACGTCGAACAGATTGGTCAGCTCCATGCGCATCGTCTGGTAGTTGAACTCGGCGCCGACCGGATTGTTCATCCAGCCGTTCGCGACCAGGATCCACAGCGCGGACAGGTTCGAGCCGAGCGCGACGAGGAACGTGACCATCAGGTGCTTGACCTTCGACAGGCGGTTCCAGCCGAAGAAGAACAGGCCGACGAACGTCGATTCGAGGAAGAATGCCATCAGGCCTTCGACCGCGAGCGGCACGCCGAAGATGTCGCCGACGTAGTGCGAGTAGTACGACCAGTTCGTGCCGAACTGGAATTCGAGCGTGATGCCGGTCGTCACGCCCATCGCGAAGTTGATCCCGAACAACTTGCCCCAGAACTGGGTCATGTCCTTGTAGACCTGTTTGCCGGTCATCACGTAGACGGCTTCCATGATGACGAGCAGCCAGGACAGGCCGAGCGTCAGCGGCACGAACAGGAAGTGGTAGAGCGCCGTGATGCCGAACTGCAGACGCGACAGATCGACGACTTCGCTACTTATCATGGTGGTCTCCCTCGGTAGATGCAGGCGCCGGCACCGAGAGCAGCTTCTCGGCGACGACGGCAGGCGGCAGCGACATGTGCTTGGCCTGCGGATGATTGAAGAATGCGTATTTGAGCGACATCAGGAGGATCAGCTTGACGATCACCACCAGCGTGATGTCGCGCATGAGGGTCGGCCCGCGCGCCCACGCGGCGATGCGTGCGCGCCAGCCGAGCGTGCCGGCGGCCTGCGGGGGAGGCGGCGCAGGCTCTTTATTGATCGAGATCAAGGCGATTATCCTGAATCGATTTACGTGGGTTTGGGGCGACTCTACGTCGGATTTATGACGGCAGTTAAGCTGTTTTAATCCTTTTAAGCCGACATGCCAATTTTAAAATGCCGGCTTTCCGATGCCGAGTGTTGCGCTGCGGCAGACCGTCGCGAAGCACGTGTCGAAACTTGAGGCAGATCAAGGTTATGCGGAAGGGGCCGGAATTTGCCCGATACCCGATCAATAAGGTCGATTAATACGGGGTGATCGAGGCAAAACCATAGACGAAAAAAAACCGCTGCCGGGCGGGCAGCGGTTTTGGGTGAAGCGCTCTAAATCGCGGAGTTACGCGTATTCGGCGAGTGCCGTGCGCATCTTCTTCATGGCGCTCGCTTCGATCTGGCGGATGCGTTCCGCCGATACGCCGAATTCGGCCGCGAGATCGTGCAGCGTCGAGCCGCCCGAGCCGTCGTCGTCGACGTTCAGCCAGCGCGCCTCGATGATCCGGCGGCTGCGTGCGTCGAGTGCCTCGAGCGCCTGCGCGATGCCGTCCGTCTGCAGCATGTCGCGCTGACGCGCAGCGAGCACGGCGGTCGGCTCGTTGTGCGAATCGGCCAGGTAGGCGATCGGTGCGTATGACTCCTCGCCGTCTTCCACTTGGCCCTCGAGCGCGACGTCGCCGCCCGACAGACGCGTTTCCATCTCGGTCACGTCTTCGCGCTTGACGTTGAGCTCCTGCGCGAGGCCGTCGATTTCCTCGGGCGTCATCGCCTGCATGCTCTTCTTGTGGCTGCGCAGGTTGAAGAACAGCTTGCGCTGCGCCTTCGTCGTCGCGACCTTCACCATCCGCCAGTTGCGCAGGATGTACTCGTGGATCTCGGCCTTGATCCAGTGGATCGCATACGACACCAGGCGCACGTTTTGCGCCGGGTCGAAACGTTTCACAGCCTTCATCAGGCCGATGTTGCCTTCCTGGATCAGGTCGCCGTGCGGCAGGCCGTAGCCGAGGTAGTTGCGCGCGATCGACACGACGAGCCGCAGGTGCGACAGCACGAGGCGGCGTGCCGAGTCGAGGTTGTTGTCTTCGCGGAATTCGGTCGCGTACTGGCGTTCCTCTTCGGCGGTCAGGAGCGGGATCCGGTTGACGGCCTGGATGTACGCGTCGATGTTGCCGAGCTGGCCCGACAACATCGATTGAGTCGCGAGCGCCAGCGAGCCTGCCGATTCGGCCTTGGCCGGCGTCGGGCTCAGGGTGTTCGGAAGGGTCAGGGCGTGGCTCACTAAAAAAACTCCTTTGGAATCAGGGACAAACCCCTGGTCTCGGATGAGATTCCGGGGCCCATCTTAGCACTCCCGTAATCCGAGTGCTAATTCCTTAGAGGGGGTGCGGGCATCCAAGTTCCCGGTTATCTATCGAACTTGTCGAATCGATAGTCTAATCTGCGACCGGACCGGCCCTGGGAAGTTCCGTAAGTTGTTGTTTCTGATAGTAATCAGTAGACGGTTTCGATTTTTGTAGTTTTGGAAGCAAACAATTTCGCTTCGTGATGCCGATTCGGAAAGTCCTTTACCATACCATTCAGTTCGCTCGGGCCCGGCCTCTGCGGCAAGGCTCCATTCAACCCACAAAGTTGGAGTGTCTGATGAACAATAAGAAGAATTGCCGGCCCCGTAGTCGGCTTGCGCTGCATGCGCTGCTGGCGGTGTCGCTGCTGGGCGGATCGGGCGCCGCATTCGCGGATCGATGGGGAGTCCAGGCGGGCGGCGGGTTTTCGGATCGCCACGGGATCGACAAGGCCGATCTCGGCGTCGTGTGGGATCCAGGCTGGAACTGGTGGGAAATCGGCGGCTGGCACTTCGCGTTCGTGATGGAAGGCCACGCCGGCTACTGGCACACGGGCGGCAATGTTCATGGCAGCATCGGCGAATTCGGCGCGACGCCGATGTTCCGCTTCATCAAGAGCGCGGGGCAGGTGCGTCCGTTCATCGAGGCCGGCGCCGGCATCCGCTTCCTGACGTCCCCGACGATCTCCAACAAACTGTCGCTGGCGACGTCGTTCCAGTTCGTGGACGTCGTCGGCGTCGGCGCGCAGTTCGGAGAACGGCAACAGTATCAGCTCGGCTACCGTTTTCAACATGTGTCTAACGCGGGTATCAAAGAGCCGAATCCTGGTATAAATTTCCACCAGTTCTACGTGCAGTACAACTTCTGATCCGCACGCCCGCGCATGGCGGGCGCGTTGCCGAGGAGTCAGGCGATGGCGAAGGTGGTCGATGCGATTCGCGCGCTCGAGCGCGATCGGTTCCGGGCGATGGTCGACGGGGACGGCGAGGCGCTCGAGGCGCAATTGTCGGACAAGGTGTTCTTCGTGCACACCAACGGCAAACGCGAAACCAAGCAGCAGTTCATCGACGCCATCGTCGCCGGCCGCCGCCGCTATCGTCAGATCGAAATCCAGTCGCAGGACCTGCTGCCCGTCGGCGACGCAACCTGCGTCGTCACCGGGCGCGCACTGATCGAGATGGAAACGAACAACGGCGGGCTGGTGTTTCCGATCGCCTATACCGCCGTCCATACCCATGAGCAGGGGCAGTGGCGCCTGCTGGCGTGGCAGGCGACGCGGTGCGCGACCGAGACATGAGCGCGCGTGGCGCTCCTTTTCGTGTCCCGACCGAAGCGGCCTTCTGGGCCGCTTTTCATTGCCCGTGCGGCGCGGATCGCGCGACGCACGGGCGGTCACGCACCGCTCGCTGACGTTCGAACCCTGAAACGAAAACCTGCCGGTCAGGCCGCCGCACGGCGGTCGGCGCACTGCCAGGCCGAGCGGTTGATCGCGCTGACGACCGCATCGAGCGCGGCGCTCGCCGCATCGGCGTGCACGCCGACGCCATGCCGCAGCGGTGCATCGCCGACCCGGCAGCCGACCGATACCGCGATTCGTCCGTCCGTCGTGCGCGCGTGTTCGCACGAGGCGACGTCGATCGTCGCGCAGGCCGCCGTCGCGAAGGCTGCGGCCGTGCGTTGCACGACGTCTTCGGGCGTCGCGCCGGCCGGCGGCGCGCCCGCGATGTCGCGGTTCTGCCAGCGTGCGGCGTCGCCGTGGCGCGCGGCCGGGCCGTCGGTCTCGAAGAATTCGCGGGCGAACAGCGCACAGATCGCGTCGCCGGTCACTTCCTCGCCGGACGCGTCGGCGAGCGTCTGCACCGCGTGGCTGAACTCGATCTGCACGCGCCGCGTCGGCGTGAAGCCCATCCCGCGTTCGAGCAGGAACGTCGCGCCGCCCTTGCCGGACTGGCTGTTCACGCGAATGACCGCGTCATAGCTGCGACCGAGGTCGGCCGGGTCGATCGGCAGGTACGGCACTTCCCACACCGCGTCGGGGCGCTGCTGCGCGAAGCCCTTGCGGATCGCATCCTGGTGCGAGCCCGAGAACGCGGTGAAGACGAGGTCGCCCGCATAAGGATGGCGCGGATGCACCGGAATCTGGTTGCAGCGCTCGACCACGCGGCGCACCGCGTCGATGTCGGAGAAATCGAGGCCCGGATCGATGCCCTGCGTATAGAGGTTCAGCGCGAGCGTGACGAGATCGACGTTGCCGGTGCGCTCGCCGTTGCCGAACAGGCAGCCCTCGATGCGGTCGGCGCCCGCGAGCAGCGCGAGTTCCGCAGCCGCGACCGCGGTGCCGCGATCGTTGTGCGGATGCACGGACAGCACGATGCTGTCGCGATACGCGAGGTTGCGGTCCATCCACTCGATCTGGTCGGCGAACACGTTCGGGCTCGCGGCTTCGACGGTCGCCGGCAGGTTGACGATCATCTTGTGATCGCGGGTCGGCCGCCACGCCTGCGCGACCGCGTCGCACACTTCGCGCGCGAACGTCAGCTCGGTCATGCTGAAGGTTTCCGGCGAGTACTGGTAGGTCCAGTGCGTGTCCGGGCGGGCTGCCGCGTGTTCCTTGATGAGCCGCGTGCCCTCGACCGCGAGCGCCTTCACGTCGTCCTTCGACATCCCGAACACGATGCGCCGGAACGACGGGCAGATCGCGTTGTACAGGTGCACGATCGCGCGCGGCACGCCTTCGAGTGCATCGAAGGTGCGCGCGATCAGGTCTTCGCGCGACTGCACGAGCACTTCGATCGTCACGTCGTCCGGAATGCGCTTGTCGTCGATCAGCTTGCGGACGAAATCGAAGTCGGTTTGCGACGCCGACGGAAAACCGACTTCGATCTCCTTGAAACCGATCGCGACCAGCATGTCGAAGAATTCCAGCTTCTGTTCGATGCTCATCGGCTCGATCAGCGACTGGTTGCCGTCGCGCAGGTCGGTGCTCATCCAGACCGGCGCACGCTCGATGGTGCGGGTCGGCCAGCGGCGGCCATTGATGCGGACGGGTTCGAACGGACGGTACTTGTCTTGCGGGTTGCGCTTCATCTTCTGGACCTCGGGTCTCGAGTCGCGAGCGAAGACGGGCGGCATGGGCGACGGGTGGCGCTGCCTCGCACCGTGGCGCGGCAAACGCGCTGCGGATGCGGATGATCTTCGCGAATCGACCGACGGATAGACGGACGAATGCTGACGACTTCGGGTTGTAAAAACTGCGAGAAGGGTGCTGCGAGGAACTGCAGGGAGGGACCGTGCGGACAGCACACGGCGCTAAGACAGCCTTAGGCTAGTCGTAGCGATAGCGACCGCGCTAGGCGGCCGGAGGTAATTCGGAGGGTGTTCGGAAAGGAACGCATGGCGACAACTCTATGCCAGGATGCGTGCGCGTGTCAAATGGTCGGTTGATAGGCGATAGGCCGGCGCGACCGCGTGCCGGCCCCGGATGCCGGTCACGGTGCGAGCCGGGCGATACGTACGATCGTCTCGACCTGCCGCGCAAGCGTGTCGGGTACCGGAATTTCGCCGCGCAGCACGGCGTCCGTCCACGCGGCCGTGGTTGCCGCGTCGCGCGATTCGGGCAGTGCGACGGGCGGCGCATCGCTCGACGAGCGCTCGGGCTCGATCAGCGTGTCGCACACGCCGTCGTGCAGCCAGTCGACCTGCACCTGGCGCCGCGTGTCGGCCACCGCTTCGCCTTCGGTGCCGCGCGCAAGCAGCGCGCCGCCGAGTGCGGCGTCCGGATGATCGCGGAACAGTTGCGCAAGGCTGTCGCGGTACGGCGGATGCGTGTAGTTGACGAGCCGCAGCCCGGCCGGTGCAAACGGCTGCAGGATCTTCACGAGCGTGTGCGTCGAGTTGCGCACGCCGAGCACGCCGCGCAGCGACAGCAGACGCGCGATGCGCGGCGCCAGCGCGCCGATGGGCGCGAACGCGACGCGGCGCTCCGCGAGCGTGTCTTCGATCGCATCGTGCGATGCCGACGGTGGGATCGACAGTGCAGAGAAGATCTCCGCGCTCGTCACGCGGCCCGGATCACGCTCGACACCGTGCACGAGCACCGGCACGCCTTCGCGCGCGAGCAGCAGCGCGAGCAGCGGCACCAGGTTCGGCTGCTTGCGCGCGCCGTTGTAGCTCGGGATCGACACCGGGCGGAACGCGGCATCCTGCACGTGCACGGGTTCGAACGACGCCTGCGCGGCGGCGAGCATCGCGGCCAGTTCGTCGGCGCTTTCACCCTTCAGACGATAGGCGATCAGGATCGCGCCGAGTTCGACGTCCGACACGCGCGCGTCGAGCATCGCGCGATAAAGCTCGAACGTGTCTTCGGCGGACAGCGCGCGTGCGCCGTGCGGGCCGCGGCCGATTTCCTTGATGAAGCGGGCGCAAGGGAACGGCGAGGTTGCGGGGTCGAGGGAAGCGGTCATCGGGGCGTGGGGCGGGCGGCCGGCATCGGGCCGCGCGGTGAGCGGTAAGGAATGCCCCGAGTATCGCACGGGCACGGCTGCGCGCGCCGACGCGGCGCGGCGCGCTAAACTCGGGTTCCCGGCGGTGCCGCGTGCGCCGTGGACGCCGTCGCCGGCCGAATACGAATTCCAGAGAGACATCCCATGAAGCTCTACAGCTATTTCCGCAGTTCCGCGTCGTACCGCGTGCGGATCGCCCTGAACCTGAAGCAGCTGCCGTACGACACGGTTCCCGTGCACATGCTGCGCGATGGCGGCGAGCAATTGAAGGACGCCTACCGCGCGGTGAATCCGGATGCGGTCGTGCCGACGCTGATCGACGGCGATGCCACGCTGCAGCAGTCGCTCGCGATCATCGAATATCTCGAGGAAACGCATCCCGAACCGGCGCTGTTGCCGAAGCAGCCGGTCGACCGCGCGTATGTGCGAGCGATCGCGCTGCAGGTCGCGTGCGAGATCCATCCGCTGAACAACCTGCGCGTGCTCAAGTACCTGAAGCACACGCTGAAGGTGTCCGAGGAAGCGAAAAACGATTGGTACCGGCACTGGATCGAGGCGGGTTTCGCATCGCTCGAGGCGCGCCTCGCGAACGATCCGCGCACCGGCAAGCTGTGCTTCGGCGACACGCCGACGCTCGCCGATATCTGCATCGTGCCGCAGGTGTTCAACGCGAACCGTTTCTCGATCGACACGACGCGCTTTCCGACGATCCAGCGGATCGCCGATCATGCGTCGACGCTCGACGCGTTCAAGGCCGCCGAACCCGGCGTGCAGCCCGACGCCGAATGACGCCGTGGGGCCGCCAGCCGTCCGCTGTCGGCTTCCGGACGCGCATGAAAAAGGGCGCCCGAAGGCGCCCCGTGCGGTGCCGGCCGGCGGCGTTCAGCCGAGCAGCGCGTCCGCGAATTCCACCGCGCTGAACGGCTGCAGGTCCTCCACCTTCTCGCCGACGCCGATGAAGTAGACGGGCACCGGGCGCTGCCGCGCGATCGCGGCGAGAATGCCACCCTTCGCGGTGCCGTCGAGCTTCGTGACGATCAGGCCCGTGAGGCCGAGCGCATCGTCGAATGCCTTCACCTGCGTGAGCGCGTTCTGGCCCGTGTTCGCGTCGATCACGAGCAGCACCTCGTGCGGCGCGCCATCGTGTGCCTTCGAGATCACGCGCTTCACCTTCTTCAGCTCTTCCATCAGGTGCAGTTGCGTCGGCAGGCGGCCGGCCGTGTCGGCCATCATCACGTCGATCCTGCGCGCGCGCGCGGCGCTGACCGCGTCGAAGATCACCGCGGCCGGGTCGCCGCTTTCCTGCTGGACGACCGTCACATTGTTGCGCTCGCCCCAGACCGCCAGCTGTTCGCGCGCCGCTGCGCGGAACGTGTCGCCCGCAGCCAGCAGGACCGACTGGTCGAAGCTCTGCAGGTGCTTCGCGAGCTTGCCGATGCTGGTGGTCTTGCCTGCGCCGTTCACGCCCGTGATCATCATCACGAGCGGTTGCGCGCGGCCGAGCATCAGCGATTTCTCGAGCGGCTTCAGCAGTTCGACGAGCAGGTCGTGCAGCGCGCCCTTCACCTGCTGCGGATCGGTCAGCCGGCCCGTGCGCACCTTCTCGCGCAGCGCGCCGAGCAGGTACTCGGTCGCATCGACGCCGGCGTCGGACATCAGCAGCGCGGCTTCGAGCTCTTCGTACAGATCCTCGTCGATCTTCGTGTTGACGAACACGCCGGTGATGCTCGAGCCCGTCTTCGCGAGGCCCGACTTCAGGCGCGCGAGCCACGATTTCTTCGCGGAGGCGTCCTGCGTCGGCGGCGGCACGATCTCGACCGCTTCGACGACTTCGTCGCTGCCGTCGTTGGTCGGCGTGACCGTCATCACGACAGCCGGCGCGGCCGGCTGCGGTTGCGCGGGCGCTGGCGGCGCTTCGATCGCCTGGCGCGCGTCGGCGGCGGGCGTATCGGACGGTTCGTCCGGTTGCGGCGCATCGATCGATTGCGATTCCGCGGAGTCGGGCTCCTGCGTTTTCTTGAATCGTTTGAAGAAGCTGAACATGGTCTGACGTCGGGAAGAGGGCGGGGCGCCGCCAGGGCGGAGCGCCCGAGGGGCCGTCATGCGTGCGCACGGCGGCCGAAACCGTGCATTTTATCAGTGCGGCGGCGCACTCGCGTCAGCCGGTGCTGCCGCTGTGGTAACGTGCGCCTGTTTGGCGGTGCGCCCTCCGCGCACCCGGTCCCCCCGTCGTCGATATTCCGTATGTCCCGTTCCTCTTCCGGCCGCCCGACGGCCCCCCCTGGCCGCGGCAAGCCGCACACGATCCGCATCATCGGCGGTGACTGGAAGCGCACGCCGCTCGCCGTGCTCGATCTCGACGGCCTGCGGCCGACGCCCGATCGCGTGCGCGAGACGCTGTTCAACTGGCTCGGCCAGGATCTCGAAGGCCGGCGCTGCCTCGACCTGTTCGCGGGCACCGGCGCGCTCGGATTCGAGGCTGCGTCGCGCGGCGCGACGAGCGTCGTGATGGTCGAGCGCCACCCGCGCGCGGCACAGCAGCTGCGCGCGATCAAGGACAAGCTCGGTGCACGCTCGGTCGAGGTCGCGGAAGCCGACGCGCTGCGGCTCGCTGCCGGGCTGACGCCGGGCGCGTTCGACGTCGTGTTCCTCGATCCGCCGTTCGGTGAGCCGGCCGTGCTCGATCGCTCGATCGCGCTGGCGGCGCCGCTCGTTGCGCCGGATGGCGCGCTGTACGTCGAGACGGGCGCGGAGCTCGACCCGGCCGCGCACGAAGCGCTGGCCGGTTGGCAGGTGGTGAAGCACGGCAAGGCGGGTGCGGTTCACTATCATTTGCTGCGGCGCGAAAATGATGAATAATGCGCGTTCCATACGAGGCGGCGCGCCGCAAAGGCGACGCATGCCCATCTCGGCAGCGGCGTGCGCGTCGCACGGCTGCCACCCCGTTTGCGTGATGACAGGAGGAGCGACATGGTAGTCGCCGTGTATCCCGGTACGTTCGATCCGCTGACGCGCGGGCACGAAGACCTCGTGCGGCGTGCGTCGAGCATTTTTGATACGCTGGTGGTCGGTGTTGCCGACAGCCGCGCGAAGAAGCCGTTTTTCTCGCTGGAAGAACGTCTGAAGATTGCGAACGAGGTGCTCGGCCATTATCCGAACGTGAAGGTCATGGGGTTCAAGGGCCTGTTGAAGGACTTCGTCCGCACCAACAACGCGCGCGTGATCGTGCGCGGCTTGCGTGCCGTGTCCGATTTCGAATATGAGTTCCAGATGGCGGGGATGAACCGCTATCTGCTGCCCGACGTCGAGACGATGTTCATGACGCCGTCCGATCAGTATCAGTTCATCTCGGGGACGATCGTGCGCGAAATCGCGCAGTTGGGCGGCGATGTCAGCAAGTTCGTGTTCCCGTCCGTCGAGAAGTGGCTGACCGAGAAAGTCGCCGCGATGGGAGGCCCGGCCGCATGACGCGGCGCCGGCCGGTTTCGTCGCGAAGCCGGCCGCCGGCCTGAAGAAGTGAGATCAGTATGTCTTTGATGATTACCGACGAGTGCATCAATTGCGACGTGTGCGAGCCCGAGTGCCCGAACGGCGCGATTTCGATGGGCCCGGATATCTACGTGATCGACCCGAACAAGTGCACCGAGTGCGTCGGCCATTTCGACGAGCCGCAGTGCCAGCAGGTGTGTCCGGTCGAATGCATTCCGCGCGATCCGCAGCATGACGAATCGCATGCGCAGTTGATGGCGAAGTATCACGCGTTGATCGCCGCCAAGGGCGACGACGCGCAGTGACCGCGCGGTGACGCGCGCGCGTCGCGAATTGCTGGGCCGGCGCCGCCTGGCGCCGGTTCCACTTCTCCCTTCGCTTCAGCCGATCAGGTCGCGCAATGCCGCGACGAGCGCGTCGCATTCGGCGTCGGTGCCGACGGTGATGCGCAAATGCTGTTCGATGCGTGGCGCCCGGAAGTGCCGTACGAATATTTCCCGCTCCTTCAGCTTTGCCGCGATCGTGCCCGCATCGTGCGCGGGATGGCGCGCGAACACGAAATTCGCGGCCGACGGCACGACGTCGAAACCGAGTGCCTCCAGCGCGTGCGTGAGCCGCGCGCGGCTGTCGATCACGCGTCGGCAGGTCGCACTGAAGTAGCCGGTGTCTTCGTATGCCGCCTGCGCGGCGACCTGCGCGAGCCGATCGAGCGGATAGGAATTGAAGCTGTCCTTCACACGATTCAGTGCGTCGATCAACGCCGCATCGCCGAACGCGAAGCCGACGCGCATGCCCGCGAGCGAGCGCGCCTTCGACGTCGTATGCACGACGAGCAGGTTCGGATGGCGGTCGATCAGCGTGATCGCGGATTGCGCGCCGAAGTCGACGTACGCCTCGTCGATCAGCACGACCGACGACGGGTTCGCTGCCGCGATCCGCTCGATGTCCGCGAGCGGTAGCGCGCGCCCGGTCGGCGCGTTCGGGTTCGGAAACAGCACGCCGCCCGCATCGTCGAGATAGTCTTCGACACGGATCGAGAAGTCGTCCGCGAGCGGCACGACTGCGGTCTCTACGCCGTACAGGCGCGCGTAGGTCGGGTAGAAGCTGTACGAGATGTCGGGAAAGCGCAGCGGCCGGTCATGCTTGAGCAGAGCCTGGAACGCGTGCGCGAGCACTTCGTCGGAGCCGTTGCCGGCGAAGACCTGCTCGGGCTTGATGCGATGATGTGCAGCGACCGTCTCGCGCAGCGCGCGCGCGAGCGGGTCGGGATAGCGGCGCAGCGTGTCGCCGGTGTCGCCGAGTTCGCGTGCGATCGCCGCGACGACGCGCGGCGAAGGCGGATAGGGATTCTCGTTGGTGTTCAGCTTGACGGGGTGTGCGAGCGCGGGCTGTTCGCCCGGCACGTAAGGCACGAGTTGCTGAACGACGTCGCTCCAGTAACGGCTCACCGCTTGGCTCCTGACGGGCAAAAGCGACCAGATTACCGCATGTGGACGCTGCGGTGCGCGATTGCGCACGACGGAGACACCGCCCGGCGCCGCCGGACGGCACGTTGCACCATGCCGGTGCAGCGGAAGTCAGTTGCGATGCAGTTGCATCGTCGCGCGGTCGAGTTCGCCCTTGACGACCATCGGCATTACGGC
This sequence comes from Burkholderia sp. AW49-1, assembly GCF_053427845.1. NCBI lineage: Bacteria > Pseudomonadati > Pseudomonadota > Betaproteobacteria > Burkholderiales > Burkholderiaceae > Burkholderia > Burkholderia sp. AW49-1. Next base: position 195,312 of record NZ_JBSAXF010000010.1, read on the forward strand.
GAGCGCGCGCTCGATCGATGCGTCGATCACGTCCTGCTCCTCGCGGCGCGGCGGCTTCAGCACGAAGTTCGCGACGTCGGGCTTTGCGCCGGCGCGCGCGCCTTCCGGGATCAGGTCGCGCGGATGGCCGATGCCGATGCGCAGGCGCCAGTACTGCTGCGACGACAGATGCGCGGTGATGTCCTTCAGGCCGTTGTGGCCGCCGCTGCCGCCGCCGAGCTTCAGCTTCACGGTGCCGGGTGGCAGATCGAGTTCGTCGTGTGCGACGAGGATCTGGTCGGGCAGGATCTTGAAGAAACTCGCGAGCGCGACGACCGACTGGCCTGAGCGGTTCATGTACGTTTGCGGCTCGAGCAGGTGGACTTCCTCGCCGTGCAGGCGCGCTTTTGCGTAGAAGCCATGGAAGCGGCGCTCGTCGCGCAGCGTCGCGCCGGCTTCGCGGGCGAGCTGGTCGATCAGCCAGAAGCCGGCGTTGTGGCGCGTCGCAGTGTATTCCGCCCCGGGATTGCCGAGGCCGACGATCAGTTTGATCATGACGTTTCGTAGGCGGCAGCGCCCGCCTGGGCGCAGAAAAAGAAAAACCCGCCGGGCAAGCCGCGGCGGGTTGCGTCGACCGTTTATTGAAACGGATCGAACGGGCGCATAGGCGGCCGCTTAGGCAGCCGGCGTTTCGCCTTCGCCTGCTGCGTCCGACACGGCGCCAGCCGGGACCGTCGCCGATGCGACAACCGGGTTTTCCGCGTCGACGTGCGCGACCAGCGTCACGCCCTTCGGCAGTGCGATGTCCTTCGCGTGCAGCGACTGACCTGCTTCGATCTTCGACAGATCGACTTCGAGGAATTCCGGCAGAGCCGACGGCAGGCACTCGACTTCGATTTCCGTCGCGACGTGCGAGACGATTGCGCTCGACAGCTTCACTGCCGGGCTGACTTCAGCGTTCAGGAAGTGCAGCGGCACCTTCGTGTGCAGTTTCTTCTTCGCGTCGACGCGCTGGAAGTCCACGTGCAGCACGAGTTGCTTGAACGGGTGGTATTGCACGTCGCGCAGCAGAACCTGTTGCGACTGGCCAGCCACTTCGAGGTCGAGGATCGACGAGTGGAAGGCTTCCTTCTTCAGTGCGTGCCACAGCGCGTTGTGATCGAGTTCGATCTTTTGCGGGGCTGCTTCGCCACCGTAGACGATACCCGTGGTCTTACCGGCGTTGCGCAGGCGGCGGCTCGCACCCGTACCTTGCTCTTGGCGCTCGAAAGCGACGACTTTCATGTGATTCTCCATTAGCTGCCCGCGACCAGGCAGTAAAACGGGGCCGGCGAAATGGCGGCCCCCGATGAAACGGACGGGGTTTCGTCTATCCCGTCCGATTGTGCAAAAAGCGAAGCGTTGCCGCTTCGCTTTCCGCGCATGCTTTGTCGTGTCGGTCCGCGATCAGGATTCCGCGAACAGCGACATCACCGAGTCGCCGCGGCGAATCCGCGAGAACGTTTCGGCCAGCAGGCTCGCGCTCGTCAGCGAGCGGATCTTCGAGCAGCCGAGCGATTCGGCCGACAGCGGGATCGTATCGGTGACGACCAGCTCGTCGAGTGCCGATGCGGCGATACGCTCGGCGGCGCCGCCCGACAGAACCGGGTGCGTCGCGTACGCGAACACCTGCTTCGCACCGCGATCCTTCAGCACTTGCGCTGCCTTGCAGAGCGTGCCGGCCGTATCGACCATGTCGTCCATGATCACGCAGGTGCGGCCTTCGACTTCACCGATGATGTTCATCACTTCGGCGACGTTCGCCTTCGGACGACGCTTGTCGATGATCGCGAGATCGCAGTTGAGCTGCTTCGCGAGTGCCCGGGCACGGACCACGCCGCCGACGTCCGGCGACACGACGAGCAGATCCGAGTAGTTCTGCTTGCGCAGGTCGCCCAGCAGGATCGGCGTTGCGTAGATGTTGTCGACCGGGATGTCGAAGAAGCCTTGAATCTGGTCGGCGTGCAGATCCATCGTGATGATCCGCTCGACGCCGGCGATTTCCAGCATGTTCGCGATGACCTTCGCCGAGATCGCGACGCGCGCGGAACGCGGGCGACGGTCTTGGCGGGCATAGCCGAAGTAGGGGATGGCGGCAGTGATCCGGCCGGCTGACGCGCGCTTGAGCGCGTCGACCATGATCATCAGTTCCATCAGGTTGTCGTTCGTCGGCGCGCACGTGGATTGCAGGACGAAGACGTCCTTGCCGCGCACGTTTTCCTGGATCTCGACCTGGATCTCGCCGTCGGAGAAACGGCTGACCATTGCTTTGCCGAGGGGGATTCCAAGGATATTGACGACTTCCTGGGCGAGCGCGGGATTCGCGTTGCCAGTAAAGACCATCAAGCCATCATGGCTGTGGCTGCTCATCGTGCACCTGCTTCAGGCTTAGGCGGGAAATGCGGGAAAATTTTTGGCAGGGGAGGAAGGACTCGAACCCTCGCATGCCGGAATCAAAATCCGGTGCCTTGACCAACTTGGCGACTCCCCTACACTCAACTGATAACTTTACCGGACTTGTAGGCCATCCGATAAAGCAAAACTTCATGACGCGAAAGCGAAGAGCGGATGCTCGTTCAGGCTCTCGGCAACTGCACCGTTCCAACCGGTGGGCAGCTTGGCTTTCGCCGCTTCTGCCTCGTGCCTGCTGTGAAACGCTGCAAACACGCTTGCTCCGGAGCCGGTCATCCTCGCGGGGGTCACATTATACAACCATTTGACCACCTGCGCAACTTCCGCGTACTTACTTGTCACAACTTGCTGCATGTCGTTCCGGCCGAAACTGTCTGGCCATCCCGCATCGCTGTTTTGCCGTGCAAGAAAGTCCGTAATTGTGACGCGCTTCGTATCTCTTGTCAACAACTCGTCTGAAAAAATTTCAGCGGTTGGGACATGAACTCGTGGCGTCACAACCAGGAACCAGCGAGTCGGCAATTCTACCTCAGCTAATTCTTCTCCGATACCCTCTGCGAACGCATTTTTTCCAAAAACAAAGAACGGGACGTCCGCGCCGAGTTTCACCGCGAGCGACTGCAGTTCCGCACGCGGCAGATCGAGCTGCCACAGGCGGTTCAGCGCGAGCAGCGTCGTCGCCGAGTCGGAGCTGCCGCCGCCAAGGCCCGCGCCCATCGGCAGGCGCTTGTCGATCTCGATGTCGACGCCGGCCGTGGTGCCCGTGTGCGTTTTCAGCAGGTTGGCTGCGCGCACGACGAGATCGCTCTCCTCGGGCACGCCCGGCACGTCGGTGACGCGTGCGACGCGACCGTCGTCGCGCAGCGTGAAGTGCAGCGTATCGCCCCAGTTCAGCAGCTGGAACACGCTCTGCAGATCGTGATAGCCGTTCGGCCGACGGCCGGTGATGTGCAGGAACAGGTTGAGTTTCGCGGGCGCAAGGCAGTTGCGCAGCGAGCGGGTCGAATCGGTCATGCGTATGTCGGGGCTAGGTTCACGTGCTTACTGGTCGAGCACGAGCTTGATGTCGAGCGGCGGCGTCGCGCGCACGAGGTTGACGCGTTTGACGCCCGTGGCCGGTGCGTCCGCGTAGGCGAGATAGTCGATCGTCCAGCCGTCCTGGCGAATCTGCTTGACGTGCGTCGTGTCCGCCGGGTCGCGCACCGTCTGCGCGGGCGTCGCGGGCGCGGGCGTCGGCAGCAGCCAATAGCGCAGGCCGGCCAGCGGCAGCGAGAAGCCGAGCGCGTTCTGCATCAGTTCGCCGACGTCCGTCGCGTATTGCGGCTGGCGGTTCGGCAGTTCGAGCGATGCGGCCTGCGGCGTCGACTTCACGACCGCGAGCGTCTGGCCGAGCGGGCTGCGCAGTTCGAGCGACACGTCGTCGCCGCGCTCCTGCCAGTCGAAGTTGCCGTACACGTTCTGCGGTCGGCCGAGGCGGTCGCTGTATTGCACGGCGAAGCGGCCATGGTACGCGTGTGTCGCGGCGGTTTGCAGCACGGCGCCCGACGGCGCATTCGCCGACGGTGGCGTGCTCGCGCAGCCGGCGAGCGCGAGCACGGCGCCGGTCGCGGCCAGCGTGCGCAGCGCGCGGGAAGACGAGGAAAACATCGGGAACATCCGCATCAGAGGCCGTTGACCTGCAGGCGCTTGAGCGTCTGCACGAGGGTGTCGTTGTCGGGTTCGAGCTTCTGCGCGGCACGCCACGCGACGCGCGCGTCTTCCTGCGCGCCGCTCTTCCACAGCACTTCGCCGAGGTGCGCGCCGATCTCGGCGTTGGGTTGCAGCTCGTACGCGCGCCGCAGCACCTTCGTCGCGCCGGCCGTGTCGCCCATCCGGTACTTCACCCAGCCGAGGCTGTCCATGATGTACGCGTCGTTCGGCGCGAGCGACAGCGCCTTGTCGATAAGCTTGCTCGCCTCGGGCAGGCGCTGGTTACGGTCGGCCAGCGAATAGCCGAGCGCGTTGTACGCCTGCGGGTTGTCGGGCTGCGTGCGGATCAGCTCGCGCAGCTGCTTTTCCATTGCCGCGTAGTGGCCGGTCTTCTCGGCCGCCATGGCGTAGTCGTAGCGCAGGTCGGGATCGTCCGGGAAATCCTGGACCGCCTGCGCGAGTCGCGCCTCGGCTTCCGGGTAGCGCTTCGCGGTGAACAGGATCGACGCATCGGTGCGTGCGACCACGGCAGCATCGCGCGGATCGCTGATCGGCAGGTCGTCGAGCACCTTGCGCGCCTCGTCGGTCTTGCCCTGTTTCTGCAGCAGCTGCGCGCGCGTGATCTGCGCGGGCAGGTAGTGCTGGCTCGTCTGGTCGACCTTGTCGAGCCATTGCGACGCCTGCGCGTCGTTGCCCTGCTCGATCGAGATCTGCGCGAGGTAGATGTAGCCCTGACCGACGTCGAGGTTCGGCTGCTTGTCGCCGAGCTGCACGTACTGCTTCAGGTACGCGGTCGCGTCGTCGAGCTTCTTCTGCTGGATCTTGATCAACGCGAGCGCCATCAGCGGCGTCGGATCCTTCGAGTCGAGCTTGCGCATCGTCTCGAACTGCTTCTGCGCGTCGTCGAGACGGTCGTCGGCGAGATAGAGCTGCGACAGCGCGAGGCGCGCATCGCGTGACTTCGGATTCTGCTGAACATATTTCTCGAACGACGCGATGCCGGTCTTGCGCTCGGCGGGCCCCATCTGCGACAGCATCAGCGCCGCCGGCAGATAGTCGGGGCGGATCTGCAGCGCCTGCTTCAGCGACTGCGCCGCGCCTTCCTTGTCGTCGACCGCGAGTTGCTGCCGCGCGATCGCGAGCTGTGCCTCGGGGCGGTTCATGTCGTTCTTCAGCATGTCCTTCAGCACCGCGAGGCCGCCGACGCGGTCGGCACCGCGCACCAGCAGTGCCTGCAGCGCAAGGATCGCGGGGCCGCGCGTTTCGCCGGTCGCGCGGGCCAGTTCGCGCGCGAGCATCGGCTGTGCGTCGGCCGGCTTGCCGGCGAGCACGAGCAGCGCGGCGTCGACTTGCGATGCGCGGTTCGAACCAGGGGCGTACTGGCGCCACAGATCGGCCGCGGACAGCGCGTCGGCCGGGCTTTGCGCGCCGAGTGCGATCTCGGTCGCACGCTGCGCCATGCGCGGGTCGCGCGTGTCGCGGGCGAGCGCGAGGTAGGTCTGGTAGGCCGGCGCAGGCTGGTTGCGCTGGAGCGCGACCTCGGCGGCCAGCACCTGGTAGACGATCTGGCTCGTCAGCGGGACGCCCGGGAGATCCTTTTTCTCGTCCGGCAACACGTGCTCGAACGCGCCCTGCGGCTCCGCGTCGTCCGATGCCGGATTCTGCGCGTGAGCCGGGAAGGCGGTGAGGGTCCACGCGGCGAACAGCGCGGCGCCGAGCGCACGGCGGACCGGGAAGGCGCGCGCGCCGCGCACGGCGGCGGGGCGCTTCAGAAGCAGCTTCGAGGGCAAGGTCATGGAAATCCGTTCGATGTTTCAACCGATTGTAACGCGCTCGCTACAATACACGCACGATCGTGAATCCAGTCTCAGACCCGCAAAACATGCCAGAGTTGCCAGAAGTCGAAGTCACGCGCCGGGGCATCGAGCCCTTTGTCGCGGGCCGCCGCGTCGAGCGTGTCGACGTCCGTACCGCGATGCTGCGCTGGCCCGTGCCGGCGGGGCTCGCCGAGCAATTGCGCGCGCGCGAGGTGCTCGCCGTCGAGCGTCGCGGCAAATATCTGCTGTTCGAGGTCGACGCGGGCTGGTTCATCGTTCATCTCGGGATGACGGGCACATTGCGCGTGCTGCCCGCGGCCGGCGTGCCGGTCGCTGCAAAACACGATCACATCGACTGGATCTTCGACGAATTCGTGCTGCGGTTCCGCGATCCGCGCCGTTTCGGCGCGGTGCTGTGGCACCCGCGCGAAGCGGGTGACGTGCATGCGCATCCACTGCTCGCGAGCCTCGGCGTCGAGCCGTTCTCGCCGGCGTTCACCGGCGCGCTGCTGCACGCGCGCACGCGCGGCCGCACGGTGTCGGTCAAGCAGGCGCTGCTCGCGGGCGACATGGTCGTCGGCGTCGGCAACATCTATGCGTCGGAGAGCCTGTTTCGCGCGGGCATCCGGCCGACGACCGCCGCCGGCAAGGTGTCGCTGCCGCGCTACGAGCGGCTGGCCGACGCGGTGCGCGCGACTCTCGCCGACGCGATCGAGCGCGGCGGCAGCACGCTGCGCGATTTCGTCGGCAGCAACGGCGAAAGCGGCTATTTCCAGCTCGACTGCTTCGTCTACGATCGTGCCGGGCTGCCTTGCCGCGCATGCGGCACGCCGATCCGCCAGATCGTGCAGGGGCAGCGCTCGACCTATTTCTGCCCGACCTGTCAGCGTTGAGTCGCGCGTTGCAACCACTTTCCAAAGATTCGAACACTTGAAGCCGCCCCGCATTGCTCCCGCTCCGTTCCCCGTCACGCCGCTGCACCGCACGTTCGCCACGCGCCTGATCGCCTGGCAGCGCGTGCACGGCCGCCACGACCTGCCGTGGCAGAACACCCGCGATCCCTACTGGATCTGGCTGTCGGAAATCATGCTGCAGCAGACGCAGGTCTCGACCGTCGTCCCGTATTACGCGCGCTTTCTCGAGCGCTTTCCCGACGTCGCCGCGCTCGCGGCCGCGCCGTCCGACGACGTGATGGCGCTATGGGCCGGGCTCGGCTACTACTCGCGCGCGCGCAACCTGCATCGCTGCGCGCAGGTCGTCGTCGCCGAGCATGGCGGCGTATTCCCGTCGACGCCGGAAGCGCTCGCCGAACTGCCGGGCATCGGCCGTTCGACGGCCGCGGCGATTGCTTCGTTCGCGTACGGTGCGCGCGCGACGATCCTCGACGGCAACGTGAAGCGCGTGCTGGCGCGGGTGTTCGGCGTCGAAGGCTTTCCGGGCGAAAAGCGCGTCGAGAACGACATGTGGGCGCTTGCGGAATCGCTGCTGCCGGATGCCGCGAACGCGGCCGACGTGAGTGCCTATACGCAAGGGCTGATGGATCTCGGCGCGACGCTGTGCGTGCGCGGCAAGCCGGATTGCGCGCGCTGCCCGTTCGCGGGCGACTGCGTCGCGCAATCGACGGGCCGGCAGCGCGAACTGCCGGCCGCGCGGCCGAAGAAGGCCGTGCCGACGCGCAAGACCTGGATGCTCGTGCTGCGCGACGGCGACGCCGTGCTGCTCGAGCGGCGTCCGCCGGTCGGCATCTGGGGCGGCCTGTGGTGCCTGCCGCAGGCAGACGGCGATGCGGCACTCGCGGAACTCGCACGCGGCTTCGGCGGTTGCGGCCCGGTGCCGCTCGCGCCGTTCACGCACACGTTCACGCATTTCCGGCTCGAGATCGAGCCGCGACTGAGCGATGTGGCGAACGGCGAGCTGCCGTTCACGCACGCGCAGGATGCCGAGACGGCGTGGGTGCCGTTGGCGGGGCTCGATGCGTACGGCGTGCCGGCGCCCGTGCGCAAGCTGCTCGATGCGTTGAGCGGGCCGCTGCTGTAAAGAACGGGGAAGGGCGCGGCGCGGTCGCGCTCACCGAAGCGCCGGGCCGCAGCGCGTGTTTTGCCCGCCAGCCAGGATGATCCGCTCGACGCTGCCGCTGCGACGCGCTTGGCCGACCGCGGCTTACAGCCATCCGTGCCGGTCGAGCACGTGGTGCACGGCATCGATCCGCGCGCCGACGTCCGGAAATTCCATCAATTTCTGCCGCGCACGCAGGTCGAGCGGCAGCAGTTCAGCGAGGCGGTTCGATACCCAGCTCGGGTCGTCGAGGCGGAACGGTTCGCCGAACGGCATCTTGTCCGGTTCGGATTTCTTCAGTGCTTCGATGATGCGCTCCAGCACCTCGGCACACGAGCCGAATTGCGCAAGCGCCTGTTCGCCTTCGAGCGGAATGTCGTCGGGCAACGGCTCCGCGATCCCGACCAGCAGCCCGTTGCCTTCGACGCGATACGACAGCAGCTCGAATCGCTGCGTGCCGATCGCCTGCAGGTACAGCATCCCGAACTCGCCGGTATCGCACTCGGTGATGCGCGCCATGCAGCCGATCGTCTCGGGCACCGACACGGCGCCGTCCTGCGCGACCTCGGGCCCGCTCTTCAGCAGGCACACGCCGAACGGTGCGTCGTCGCGCAGGCATGCGCGGGACATGTCGAGATAGCGCGCCTCGAACACCTTGAGCGGCAGCCAGCCACCGGGGAACAGCACCGTGTGCAGCGGAAACAGCGGCAGGTCGATCAGGGTGGTCGATAGCGTGGACATGGCGCACCGGCAAGGAGGCGGTGTCGCTAAGGTCGTTCGACCTCGGCGACGAGCCGCGACGACGCGTCGACATCCACGGGCGCGTCACGATGCCGCACGATCACGTTCGCATCGTGCGCGAGGCGCGCGGCGAGCGTTTCCGCGATGAACACCGAGCGATGCTGACCGCCCGTGCAGCCGATGGCGACGGTCAGGTAGCTGCGGTTGTCTTCACGAAAGTGCGGAAGCCATTTCGTCAGGAACGCATGGATGTCGTCGATCATCTGGTGGACGATCGGCAGTGCGTCGAGAAAGGCGATGACCGGCTGGTCCAGCCCGGTGAGCGGGCGCAGCTCATGGTCGTAGTACGGGTTCGGCAGCGCGCGCACGTCGAACATCAGGTCGGCATCGAGCGGCACGCCGCGCTTGAAGCCGAACGACTCGAACATCACCATCAGATCGTTGTTCTTCTGTTCGATGAAGCGCTTGACCCACGTGCGCAGCACGTTCGCGCGCAGCGTGCTGGTATCGATCTGGTGACCGAATTCGGCGAGCGGTGCGACCAGCTCGCGTTCGCGCTCGATCGCTTCCTCGAGCGAGGACAGCAGCCCGACGTTCGCGTCGTGCGACGGCGAGCCGGACAGCGGGTGGCGCCGGCGCGTTTCGGAGAAGCGCTGGATCAACGCCTGCGTGCTCGCGTTGAGGAACAGCACGCGGACATCGTGCTCGAGCGACAGCGCGCGGATCAGGCCGGGCATTTCGTCCAGCGACGCGCTCGAACGCGCGTCGATCGCGACCGCGAGCCGGTGCTGGCCGCCGTCGGCCAGGTAGCGGGCGAGTTCGGGCAGCACGTGCGGCGGCAGGTTGTCGACGCAGTAGTAGCCTGCGTCTTCGAGCGCGTTCAGCGCGACGGACTTGCCTGAGCCGGAGATGCCGGTGATGAGGACGATGCGCATGGGAAGCAGAGAATCCTGACGTTTCATCATAGCACCGGCTCGACGCGTCGGCGCTGCGAGGCCGGCGCGCGGGAGCGTTACACGAGCTTGCCGGGGAACTGGCTATCGGGATCTTGCATCGCGAGTCGTTGCCGATCCATGAAATCGCGCAACGTGTCGATTCCGCGCAACTGCAGGATCGTGTTCCGCACGGCCGCCTCGACGAGCACCGCGAGGTTGCGGCCGGCCGCAACCTGGATCGTGACCTTGCTGATCGGCAGGCCGAGCACGTCGACCGTCTGGCTTTCGAGCGGCAGCCGCTGGAATTCGCCGTCCGGGCGGCGCACGAGCTGGACGATCAGTTTCAGCTTCATTTTCCGGCGCACCGCTGTTTCACCGAAGATCGTCTTGATGTCGAGCAGGCCGAGGCCACGCACTTCGAGCAGGTTCTGCAGCAGAGGCGGGCAGCGGCCTTCGACGAAATCGGGGCCAAGTCTGACGAAATCGACCGCGTCGTCGGCGACGAGGCCGTGGCCGCGGCTGATCAGCTCGAGGCCGAGTTCGCTCTTGCCGAGGCCCGAATCGCCGGTCAGCAGCACGCCCATCCCGAGGATGTCGATGAACACGCCGTGCAGCGTCGCGCGCGGCGCGAGGATCCGCGACATGTAGAGGCGCAGGCTGTCGATCACCGCAGCGGCCGACATCGGCGTCGTGAACAGCGGCGTGGACGAGCGCGTGCAGCGCAGCACGAGTTCGGGCGGTGCCGCGGCGCCGCCGGCGACGACGAGGAACGGTGGTTCGAGGGCGATCAGCTCGGCCATGTGGCGCGAGCGGTCTTCGTCGGTTTGCCGCTGGTAGTAGTCGATTTCGGCTTCGCCGAGCACCTGGATCCGGTTCGGATGGATCAGGTTCAGGTGGCCGACGAGGTCGGCGCTCGACGTTGCGTTGCCGACGGTGTCGGCCGAAAAACCGCGCTCCCAGCCTTCATGCCCCGTCAGCCAGCTCAGCTTCAGCGTGGCCGCGTTGTCGTCGAAGATGCTCTGGGCGTTGATGCTGGACGTATCCATGACTCTCGTCACTCCAATGGGCCGGTGTTCAGGCGCGCGGCGACGGACGTCGCCATGCCGGGCGGCCCTGGACGGCGGCGCGTGCCGCCTCGTATCGGAAAAATTCCGCCCGGATCAACTCAAGGTTGCCACTGAGTGAGCAGGCGATGCAACTCGGCGATATCCGTTTCGTTGTGCAGGCGCTCGCGCGCGTCGCGATCGGACAGCAGTTGCGCGATTTCCGACAGGATCTCGAGGTGCTGCTGGGTGGCTTGCTCGGGGACGAGCAGGAAAATCAGGAGACCGACGGGCTGGCCGTCGGGGGCTTCGAACGGGATCGCGTCGGCGAGCCGGACGAACGCGGCGAGCGGGTGCTTGAGACCCTTGATGCGCCCGTGCGGAATCGCGACGCCTTCGCCGAGCCCGGTCGAGCCGAGGCGCTCGCGCGCGAACAGGTTGTCCGTGACGGTGCTGCGGGCGATGCCGTTCTGATTCTCGAACATCAGCCCGGCTTGTTCGAAGACGCGTTTCTTGCTGGTGACGGAGAGGTCGATGACGACGTTCTCTATGGGCAGGATTTTGGCTAGGCGATTCATGTTGGCAGGCGATTGGGCGGCCTGGGGTCTCCTTGCGGCGGCAGACTGATTTTCCATGTTCGGCGATATCAAGGCGTTCGGCATCGGAAACCTGCAAGGCAGCTACCGCACCCAACGCCCCCCGGCGATAACCGGAACATTATAGAGCACAGCCGCGTGCGTGGCGCGGCATGGACGGACCGGTCGCACCACTGCCGCTCGGACACAAAAAAAACGCCCGGCGAACCGGGCGGCGTGTGTATTGCGGTGAACGTTATTGCGGCGGCAATTCGATCTGATCGATCGACGGCTGCAGCTTGATCGGATCGTGCGCATGGGTCTGCAGACGCTCCATGTGCTTGACGACCTGGCGATCCAGCTTGTCGATCAGCAGATCGATCGCAGCGTACAGGTTGCCGTTCGCACTTTCGACGAAGATATCCTTGCCCTTCAGGTGCAGGTTGATTTCCGCGCGCTGCTGCTTGTCCTTTTCCTTGTGATTGTCGACCGAGAGGATCACAGTGCCATCGATCACCTGATCGCTATGCCGTAGCACCCGGTCCAGCTTGGTGATCACGTATTCGCGAATTGCAGGCGTGACTTCGAGATGATGTCCACTGATCTTCAGGTTCATAGTGCTTCTCCAAGCGAGTGACCACCCGGCCGCATCGAGGCGGCGCTCCGGTCGACTTGCCCCTGCCGCAGGTAGCGGCAAATTCGCGGACGAGTCGCCCGGCCTGTTCCCCGTGTGCGCGGTGGCCGGAACACGCCTGCCGCCGGGCAGGCAGCAGGCTTAAAGAGACTTGCGCAGATTCACTGCCGGGATTTTGAGGGCTTCGCGATACTTGGCAACCGTGCGGCGCGCGACCACGAATCCCTGTTCTGCCAGCAGCTCGGCAATGCGGCTGTCCGAAAGTGGCGATTTTGGGTCTTCAGCTCCTATCAGTTGCTTGATCAGGGCTCGGATGGCGGTCGACGATGCGGCGCCTCCGGTGTCGGTCGAAACGTGTGATCCGAAGAAGTACTTAAATTCAAGCGTCCCGAACGGGGTCAGCATGTACTTGCCTGTTGTCACACGGCTGACAGTCGACTCGTGTAGGCCCAGCGTATCAGCTATTTCCCGCAAAACCAAGGGGCGCATGGCAATTTCACCGTGCGCAAAGAAATTCTTCTGACGTTCGACAATAGCCTGCGCGACACGCAGGATCGTGTCGAATCGCTGCTGAATGTTCTTGATCAGCCAGCGTGCTTCCTGGAGCTGCTGTTTCAACGATCCGGCCGACGGATCGCCGCGGCTGTTGCGCAGGATGTTCGCGTACAGGTTGTTGATCCGAAGGCGCGGCATCACTTCCGGATTGAGTTCCGCGAGCCAGCCTTGGCCGGCCTTCTTCACGATGATGTCGGGCACGACGTAGTCGGCCTCGGCCTTGCCGTACGCGGCGCCGGGGAACGGCTCCAGCGAACGGATCAGCGCGTGCGCGTCGCGCAGCGCATCGTCGCTCGCCTTCAGGTGCTTGCGCAGCCGCGTGAAGTCGCGCGCGGCGAGCAGTTCGAGATGCTGCGACACGATCTCCAGCGCGAGCGTGCGCGTGGGGGACGGATCGAGGCGCAACAACTGCAGCTTCAGACATTCCGACGCCGAGCGGGCCCCGACCCCGGGCGGATCGAAACTGTGCAGCAGCGCGAGCGCCGCATTCAGTTCGTCGCAGTCGATTTCCAGTTCCGGCGGCAGGTCGGCGAGCACTTCGTCGAGCGAGGCGGTCAGGTAGCCGTCGTCGTCGAGCGATTCGATCAGGAACATCACGAGCGCGCGATCGCGCGGGCTGGCCTGCGTGACGCGCAATTGCGCGGACAGGTGGTCGCGCAGCGACGTCGCGGCTTCCTGCACCTGCAGCGGCGGGAGGTCGTCGTCGTCCGATGCACTGCTCGAGCGGCCGAACTCGTCGAGATTCCACTGCGGGCCGTCGCCGGTGTCACCCGATGCGTAGCTGTCGTATTCGTCGGCAGCGGCCGGCTCGTCGCGCTCGGCGCGGTCGCTCGCCTGGCTGCTGCCGTTCGTGGCACCCGGCCCGGTGTTCTGGCCGGGAGGCGTCTGCGCGATCAGCGATCCGTCCGCCGCGACGCGCAGCGGGCTCGCGATCCATTCGTCGTCGTTCTCGAGCAGTGGATTCTGCGCGACGGCCATCGCGACTTCCTGCTGCAGTTCGAGCGTCGACAGCTGCAGGAGCCGGATCGACTGCTGCAGTTGCGGCGTCAGCGCCAGGTGTTGCGACAGGCGGAGTTGAAGGCTGGCTTTCATGGCAGAGAGGGAGTCATACCGGCAGTTTGCCACGACCCAGGCGCCTTGAGCCATCCGCGATTACGCGCGGCGCGGCGCACGGCCGCAGGGGCCGCCGTGCGGGGCACGCGGGCGCGGCCCCGCGCGGCGATGCCGGGCGCCGGAGCGGCGGCCAGCCACGGGGGACGTTACATGCGGAAGTGCTCGCCGAGGTACACGCGGCGCACGCTTTCGTTTTCGATGATTTCGCTCGGCGCGCCGGCGGCGAGCACCGAACCGTCGCTGATGATGTATGCGTGGTCGCAGATGCCGAGCGTTTCGCGGACGTTGTGATCGGTAATCAACACGCCGATATTGCGCTGCTTCAGGAACTTGACGATCTTCTGGATCTCGAGCACCGCGATCGGGTCGACACCGGCGAACGGTTCGTCGAGCAGGATGAAGTTCGGGTTGGTCGCCAGCGCGCGCGCGATCTCGACGCGGCGGCGTTCGCCGCCCGACAGCGACAGCGCCGGGTTTTCGCGCAGGTGGCCGATCTGCAGCTCGTCGAGCAGCGCCTCGGTGCGCGACGCGATTGCGTCCTTGGACAGCCGCTTGCCGTCTTCGCCGTGCTGCAGTTCGAGCACCGCGCGGATGTTTTCCTCGACGGTCAGCTTGCGGAACACCGACGCTTCCTGCGGCAGGTATGACAGGCCGAGCGAAGCACGCTTGTGGATCGGCAGCAGGCTGATCGAGCTGCCGTTCAGCGAGATCTCGCCCGCGTCGAGCGGCACGAGGCCGACGATCATGTAGAACGACGTCGTCTTGCCGGCGCCGTTCGGGCCGAGCAGGCCGACGACTTCGCCGCTCTTCACGTCGAGCGACACGTCCTTGACGACCGTGCGCGAGCCGTAGCGTTTCTTCAGGTTGCGGACGACGAGCGAGCTCGTCGTGCCGGCCGGCTGGCGGTTCGGAAGCGCGTTCATTGGCCCGGCGCTCCCTGGATCGTGGTCGACGGCGACAGCTTCGCCGGCGCACCGTTCAACTGCCCGGGGCCGCCGTTCTTCGGCGACAGCATCGCGCGCACGCGGCCGTTCGGGTTGCCCGGCGCCGCGACGTCCTTGCCACCCTTCGCGGTGTAGAAGTCGCGCTGGCCGTCGTACGTGATCACGCTGCCGTGCACGGTATCGGCGATCGTCGACGTGCCTTGCAGGCGGCGCACGGTCGCGGCGGTCGTCAGCGTCGTCAGGTCCTGCTTGCCGTCGTAGTCGATGCGCTCGGCGTCGCCGTCGATGTATTCGTCGAGACCTTCGCGCTTCTGGCGGAACGTCGCGTGCTTCTTGCCGCTGCCGAACGACGTCGCGTACTGATAGCCTTCAGGATCCTGGCGCACTTCGACGCGGTCGCCCTTGATGATGATCGTGCCTTTCGTGATCACGACGTTGCCGGTCGCGACCGTCACCTGCTTCAGGTCGTCATAGGTCAGGTTGTCCGCTTCGACGTTGATCGGCTTGTTCTGGTCGGCCTTCTCGGCATGGGCGAGCGGCGCCAGCCCGACGAGCGGGAGCGCCACGAGCGTCGCGGCGAGCGCGGCGCGGACGGCGCGCGCAGCGCCGCCGGAATTCTGTCGAGGGAACGGTTCGTTCATGCAGTCACGTGAGGGATGCGTCACCTGGATTGACCTTTCGAGCCGCCGGACGTGTCCGCAGCGGCGATCGTGCCGCGCACGTTGCCGTAAAGCTCGATGACCCGGGTGACGTTGTTGTACTTCATGCCGTCGGTCGCGTTGACGAGCGACAGGCCGCGCTGAAGTTTAACCGGCTTTTCGGTCTGGATCACATCGTCATTGACGAAGATCCGGAAATGCTGGGAATCGGCCTGCATCTGCGGATCGCCGCCGCCGGCCACGCGCAGGATGCGCGCGTCGTCGTACAAGTCGACGATCGACACGTCGCCGTTGACGGTGCCGCGCTTCGCGGTGGTCGTCACGACCGGTTTGCCGGGCTGGAATGCGCGCATGGCCGGATCGGTCAGGTCGCTGTTTTCGGTGTCTTCGTAATGGATCAGCTTCGCGGCGGTCAGCCGGTACTGCGTCGTGCCGGTCTGGTCGAGTTCGGTGACCGAGAAGTTGTCCGCGAAATAGTCGGGCGTGTGGCGTTTCGGTTGCACGGTGCCTTCGCCGGGCGGCGGCAGCGTCGCCTGCAGCAGCCACCACGTGATGCCCGCGAGCGCGGCGACCGCGACGAGCGGCAGCAGCTGGGTCCAGCGGAAATGCGTGTTCATCCGTCAGGCTCCGCAGGCAGCCGCGAGCAGCGCGTCGTAGCGGCGCTGCGCGCGCAGGATCGCGTCGCAGACTTCGCGCACCGCGCCGTTGCCGCCGCGGGCCTCGGCCACCCAGTGCGCGCGGGCGATCACCTCGGGGTGCGCATTGGCCGGTGCCGTCGCGAAGCCGCAGCGCAGCATCACCGGCAGGTCGGGCCAGTCGTCGCCCATGTAGCCGGAGGCGTCGGCAGCGATGCCGAGCGACGCGATCAGGTCGTCGAACACGACGAGCTTGTTCTCGACGCCCTGGAACAGATGCGCGATCTTCATTTCCTTCGCGCGGGCCGCGACGATTTCCGAGCGGCGGCCGGTGATGATAGCGGTCGCGATGCCGGCCTCGCCGAGCAGCTTCACGCCATGGCCGTCGAGCGAATTGAACGACTTCATCGCGTCGCCTGCCGCGGTAAACAGCAGGCCGCCGTCGGTCAGCACACCGTCGACGTCGAAAATCATCAGCTTCACGCGGCTCGCGCGTTCGGCCGCAGTCAGCGCTGCGCTCATCAGATCACCTTCTTCGAAAACAGGTCGTGCATGTTCAGCGCGCCGATGAGCGCGCCGTCGGCATCGACCACCAGCATCTGGTTGATCCGGTGGCGCTCCATCAGTTCCACGGCTTCGACCGCGAGATGGTCGGGGCCGATCGTCCGCGGTTTGCGCGTCATCACGTCGACGATCGGCAGCGTGCGGAAATCGCCGTCGCGCGCCAGCACGCGGCGCAGGTCGCCGTCGGTGAAGATGCCGGCCACGCGGCCGTCGGCGTCGACCACGGCGGTCATGCCCAGCCGCTTCGCGGTGATCTGGAACAGTGCGTCCGACAACGTCGCTTCGAGCCCGACGCGCGGAATGTCGTCGCCCGAGCGCATCACGTCGCGCACATGAGTGAGCAGGCGCCGCCCGAGCGCACCGCCCGGATGCGAGCGTGCGAAATCCTCGGATCCGAAGCCGCGCGCGTCGAGCACCGCGACGGCGAGCGCATCGCCGAGCGCGAGCGCGGCGGTCGTGCTCGCGGTGGGGGCGAGGTTCAGCGGGCAGGCTTCCTTCGAGACCGCGGCGTTCAGGTTCACGTCGGCGAGCGTGCCGAGGCTCGATTCCGCACGGCCCGTGATCGCGATCAGCTTCGCGCCGATCCGCTTCACGAGCGGCAGGATCGCGACGAGTTCTTCCGACTCGCCGGAATAGGAGATGCCGATGAAGACGTCGTCCGACGTGACCATGCCGAGGTCGCCGTGGCTGGCCTCGGCCGGGTGGACGAAGAAGGCCGGCGTGCCGGTGCTCGCCAGCGTGGCCGCGATCTTGCGGGCGATATGCCCCGATTTGCCGATGCCGGATACGACGACGCGGCCGCGGCAGCCGAGCAGCAGCGCCACGGCCTGGACGAAGTCGCCGTCGAGCTGGTCGCGCAGCGCGCGCACGGCGTCCGCCTCGATGTCGAGCACGTCGCGGGCGAGCGCGAGCGCCCGATCATCATTGATTTTCGCTATCATGCGCGGAGTATAGCAAAGGCGTTTGTTCGCCGCGCCGCGCCTTCGGACTCGTCCGATGCCGCTTGCCCACCGCCACCATCCGCGCCCGCATTGCCGTGGCCCCGACGAACGAGGACGCTTCGCCCGTGATTTCCCCGCTCGAAATGACCCTGCTGCTGCTGCTGGCCTCGGTGGTGGGCGTCGTCGTATTTCGCTCGTTGAACCTGCCGCCGATGCTCGGCTACCTGACCGTCGGCATCCTGGTCGGGCCGCACGCCTTCGGCGTCGCCGCGGATCTGGAGCGGGCCGAGCATCTCGCGGAATTCGGCGTGGTGTTCCTGATGTTCTCGATCGGCCTTGAATTCTCGCTCGCGAAGCTGCGGGCGATGCAGCGGCTCGTGTTCGGGCTGGGCCTCCTGCAGGTGGTCGCGACGCTCGTGCTCGCGCTGGCGCTCGGCATGCTGTTCGAGCGTTGGGTGCACATCACGTGGCAGGGCTGCATCGCGCTCGGCGGCGCGCTCGCGATGTCGTCGACGGCGATCGTGTCGAAGATGCTCGCCGAGCGGCTCGAGATCGAGACCGCGCACGGCCGCAACATCTTCGGCGTGCTGCTGTTCCAGGATCTGGCCGTGGTGCCGCTGCTGATCGTGATCGCCGCGTTCGGCGCCGAGTCGTCGAAGGATCTCGCGCTCACGCTCGGGTTCGCGGCGGTCAAGATCGTGATCGCGCTGGCGCTGCTGCTGATCGTCGGGCAGCGTTTCATGACGCGCTGGCTCAACGTCGTCGCGCGGCGCCGCTCGCAGGAACTGTTCGTGCTGAACCTGCTGCTCGTCACGCTCGGCGCAGCGTTCATCACCGACCGCTTCGGCCTGTCGCTCGCGCTCGGCGCGTTCATCGCGGGGATGCTGATCTCCGAGACACCGTTCCGCCACCAGGTGGAAGAGGACATCAAGCCATTCCGCGACGTGCTGCTCGGCCTGTTCTTCGTGACGACCGGGATGCTGCTCGATCCGCGCGTGATCTGGGAGCATCCGCTGCTCGTGTTCGGCTTCTTCGTCGGACAGATATTGTTCAAGGGGACGATGATCGCGGGCCTCGCGCGGCTGTTCGGCGCGACGCCGGGCGTCGCGATGCGCACCGGCATCGGCCTCGCGCAGGCCGGCGAATTCGGCTTCGTGCTGCTGAACCTGATCCTCGACCGGCATCTCGTCGATTCGACGCTGCTGCAGGCGATCCTCGCGTCGATGCTGCTGTCGATGCTCGCCGCGCCGTTCCTGATCCAGAACGCCGACCGGATCGTGATGCGGCTGTCGTCGACGGAATGGATGCAGCAGTCGCTGCAGATGACGCGGATCGCGACGCAAAGCCTCAAGCAGCGCGGCCACGTGATCATCTGCGGCTACGGCCGCGCAGGGCAGAACCTGGCGCGCATGCTCGAGCAGGAAGGCATTTCGTACGTCGCGCTGGACCTCGACCCCGATCGCGTGAGCGCGGCCGCGACGGCCGGTGAATCGGTCGTGTTCGGCGACGCTGCGCGCCGCGAGTCGCTGCTCGCGGCCGGTATCCATCGCGCGGCGGCCGTCGCGATCACGTATGCGAACACGCCGTCCGCGCTGCGCGTGTTGCATCACGTGCACGAACTGGAGCCGACGCTGCCGGCGATCGTGCGCACGGTCGACGACGCCGATCTCGAGAAGCTGCTCGCGGCCGGCGCGACCGAGGTGATTCCGGAAATCGTCGAGGGCAGCCTGATGCTCGCGTCGCACACGCTGGTGCTGGTGGGCGTGCCGATGCGCAAGGTCGTGCGGCGCGTCGAGGAGATGCGCGACGAGCGCTACAGCCTGCTGCGCGGCTATTTCCGCGGCGCGGACGATGCGGACGACGACGATCACGAGCAGGTGCGGCTACAATCGGTGCCGGTCGACGCGCGCGCTGACGCGGTCGGGCGCTCGCTGGAGGAGCTTGGGCTGTATGCGCTCGGGCTGGAAGTCACGGCGATCCGCCGGCACGGCATCCGCGGCGTCGAACCCGACCCGCAGACCAAGCTGCGCGCGAGCGACATCGTCGTGCTGCGCGGGCTGCCCGAAGCGCTCGCGCTTGCGGAGGAGCGGCTGTCGCGCCATCGGCGCGAACCGCCGGCCGCGGTCGCTTGAGTTGCGATTCGATAACCTGACCCGTATTTATTCGAAACGGTGCCCGATCTTCGCGCACCGTTTTTTTCGGAGAGTTTCATGCCGCATTCGTCGTCGGGCGCACCGCTCGATCCGGTCGCCTTCATCCACAGCCAGATCCGCACCGTGCCCGACTGGCCGCAGCCGGGCGTGATGTTCCGCGACATCACGACGCTGCTGCAGAGCCCGAAGGCGCTGCGCATCCTCGTCGACCTGTTCGTCGAACGCTATGTCGATGCGAAGCTCGACTACGTCGCGGGGCTCGACGCACGCGGCTTCATCATCGCGCCGATCGTCGCGTACGAATTGAGCGTCGGCTTCGTGCCGATCCGCAAGGTCGGCAAGCTGCCGTACAAGACGTGCTCGGAGTCGTACGACCTCGAATACGGCAGCGCGACCGTCGAGATCCACGAAGACGCGTGCCGCGCCGGCGACCGCGTGATCATCATGGACGACCTGATCGCCACCGGCGGCACGATGATGGCGGGGCGCAACCTGCTGCAGCGACTCGGCGCAGTCGTCGTCGAAGGCGCGGCGATCATCGATCTGCCCGATCTCGGCGGCTCGACGTTGCTGCGCAACGCGGGGCTGCCCGTCTATACCGTCACCGAATTCGCCGGCCACTGAACCACTGGACGCCGCCCCACGCCGCGAGGTCACGATGCCCAACTTCATGCTGTTTCTCGCCACGTCGATCGCGATCACGTTCGCCCCGGGTCCCGACAACCTGCAGGTGCTCGCGCGCGGCATCTCGCAGGGCCGCGCGGCCGGCTTCGTCGCCGCGCTCGGCTTCACGGCCGGGATCCTGTTCCATACGACGCTCGCGGCGCTCGGCGTCGCGGCCGTGCTGCGCTCGTCGCCGGTCGCGTTCCAGACACTGAAGCTCGCGGGCGCCGCGTACCTCGTGTGGATCGGCATCAAGGCGCTGCGCAGCCAGGGTCTCGCGAACGCGCACGAGCGTCCGCCGCAGCCGCTTGGCGCGATCTTCCGGCAGAGCGTGATCGGCAACCTGATGAATCCGAAGGTCACGCTGTTCTTCGTCGTGTTCCTGCCGCAATTCGTCGATCCGCATGGCGTGCAGGGCGTGACGCTGCAGATGTTCGAGCTCGGCGCGCTGTTCATGCTGCAGACGGCCGCGGTCTTCTCGCTGTTCGGCGTCGGCGCGGGCGCGATCGGCACATGGTTGAAGCGCCGCCCGAAGGCCGGCGTGTGGCTCGACCGGATCGCCGGCGCGACTTTCATCGCGATCGGCATTCGCGTCGCGCTGAAGGACTGAGCCGATGACGTTTCCGTGCATCGCGGCCGCGCGCCGCTTCGATCCGGCCGCGCACCTGCGATTCGAGATCGCCGGCGAGCAGGTCGGCTGGGTGCGCCGCCAGGACGTCGCGAAGCTCTCCCGCTGGCCCGACGTGTTCGAGCTGACCGACGCGCGCGTCGTGCTGTCGGCGCGTTACGACACGGTCGACGCGCGCAGCATGGCGCTCGCGAGCGCGATCGGCGCGCTGGCGGCCGAGGGCGCGATTCCGGGCTGGCGCGACGAGATCTACGCGATCCGCAACCGCTTCGACGATCCGCCGCTCGCGTATATCGAACGCGCCGCGTCGCGCTTCTTCGGCACGCAGACCTATGCGGTGCACCTGAACGGCATCGTAGAATATGCGGTTGCGCAGGGCGAGCCGGCCGGGCCGCGGATGTGGCTCGGCCGCCGCAGCGCGACGAAGGCCACCGATCCCGGCATGCTCGACAACGTCGTCGCGGGCGGCATCGGCTGGGGCCTGGGCGTTCACGAGACGCTCACGAAGGAGTGCTGGGAAGAGGCCGGTATGCCGGCCGAACTGGCGGCCCGCGCGATCGCGGGCCGGGCGGTGCAGGTTCTGTGCTCGCTGCCGGAAGGCACGCAGTCCGAACTGATCTTCGTGTACGACCTGCCGCTGCCGCGCGACTTCGCGCCGCACAACCAGGATGGCGAAGTGGCCGAGCACCTGCTGGCCGGTGTGTCCGAGGTGATCGGCTGGCTGCGCGAAGGCCGCGCGACGATGGATGCGAGCCTCGCGATGCTCGACACGCTGCTGCGCCATCGCTGGCTCGCGGCGGCCGACGCGGCGGGCATCGACGCGCTGTTCGCGCCGGCCGCGTAACGCGCAGCACGCCGGCCCGAGCTCGGGCACGAGCGCGGCCGAACGAACGGCCCATTTGACGAATACCGAAACGAAGGGAGTAGCGGTCATGTCGACCGATCACAGCTTTATCTTGAAACTGTCGTGCCCCGACCGGCACGGCATCGTCCACGCGGTCTCGGGCTTCCTGTTCGAACGCGCCAACAACATCCTCGATTCGGCGCAGTTCGGCGACAGCCGCACCGGCGAGTTCTTCATGCGCGTGCACTTCGTGCAGGACGGCGGCGGCGCGGATGCCGCGTCGGCGCTCGACACGCTGCGCAACGAATTCGCGCCGCTCGCCGAGCAGTTCGCGATGCGCTGGGAGATGCACGACGCGGCCGTGAAGCCGCGCGTCGTGATCATGGTGTCGAAGATCGGCCACTGCCTGAACGACCTGCTGTTCCGCTACCGCACCGGCCAGCTGCCGATCGAGATCCCGGCGATCGTGTCGAACCACAAGGAGTTCTACCAGCTCGCCGCGAGCTACAACATCCCGTTCCATCACTTCCCGCTCGTCGGCGGTTCGTCCGATGCGGCGAAGGCCGCGCAGGAAGCGCGCGTGCTCGAAGTGATCGACGAACACCAGGCCGATCTCGTCGTGCTCGCGCGCTACATGCAGATCCTGTCGCCGAACATGTGCGAGCAGCTCGCCGGCCGGGCGATCAACATCCACCATTCGTTCCTGCCGAGCTTCAAGGGCGCGAAGCCGTACTACCAGGCGTTCGACCGCGGCGTGAAGCTGATCGGCGCGACCGCGCACTACGTGACGACCGATCTCGACGAAGGCCCGATCATCGAGCAAGAAGTCGAGCGTGTCGATCACAGCATGACGCCCGACCAGCTCACCGCGATCGGCCGCGACGTCGAGTGCGTGACGCTCGCGCGCGCCGTGAAGTGGCACGTCGAGCACCGGATCGTGCTGAA
Organism: Burkholderia sp. AW49-1; assembly: GCF_053427845.1. Classification (NCBI taxonomy): domain Bacteria; kingdom Pseudomonadati; phylum Pseudomonadota; class Betaproteobacteria; order Burkholderiales; family Burkholderiaceae; genus Burkholderia; species Burkholderia sp. AW49-1. The sequence goes on from NZ_JBSAXF010000010.1 coordinate 217,875, forward strand.
CGGGACGAAGACGGTCGTGTTCCGCTGATCGGTGGTTCGGGGCGACCATCGGACGTCCGTCCGCCGTCCCGCATGCAAAAAACGCCGCGCCCTTGACGGGGCGCGGCGTTTTTTATCGCGTGAAGCGCCGGGGGCGTCAGATCAGCCGCAGCATGTACAGCTCGCGCTTCAGGTACGCATAGAAGATCGGCGCGGCGATCACGCCCGGCAGCCCGAACGCGGCCTCCATGATCAGCATCGCGAGCAGCAGCTCCCATGCGCGCGACTCGATCTGACCGCCGATGATCTTCGCGTTCAGGAAGTATTCGAATTTGTGGATCACGACGAGGAACGCGAGCGACGCGATCGCGGTGCCCATGCTGACAGACAGCGACACCGCGACGATCAGCGTGTTCGAGATCAGGTTGCCGATCACCGGCAGCAGGCCGACGATGAACGTGACGAGCACGAGCGTCTTCGACAGCGGCAACCGCTGGTGGAAGATCGGCAGCGCGACGAGCAGGTAGATGCCGGTGAAGATCGCATTGATCGCCGAGATCTTGATCTGCGCGAACACGATCCGGCGGAACGATTCGGCGAAGCGCGACACGCGCGTGACGAGCGCGGTGGACAGCGGCCGGCGCACCTTGCCGTGCTCGACGCCGATCGCGATCATCGCGCCGATGATCATCCCGAACAGCACGTGGCCGAAGCCGCGCGCGACGCTCTTGCCGCCTTGCTGGAGCTGATCCATGTGCGAGTGCATCAGCAGCGCCGCCTTGGTCTTCATCTGTTCGACGTCGACCGGCAGCAGGCTCGCGATCCAGGACGGCGTGCGGGCGCGGGTCTGCTCGACGATCTGCATCAGCTGGCCGAGCAGGCTTTGCAGGTTCGGCACCGTGTGCTCGAAGTGCTCGATGATGCCGATCGTCAGGCCCGTGAGCCCGCCGACGATGGCGACCGACAGCAGCACGACGGCGACCCAGCGTGCGCGCATGCTCGTGGTGTGGCGTTCGATCACCGGGGCGATCGTGTGGATCAGCTGATAGACCAGCATGCCGGCCAGCAGCCCACCCAGCAGCTTGAGTTCGATGACGAGCACCATCGCGACGAGGGCGAACAGGTAGCTGCCGAGCTCGATCGCCGACAGCTTCGGCAGGCTGAAGTCGCTCGTCAGCCGCACGCTGCGCAGGTGCGGCTCGCGGTTCGGCGCGTCGCGCGACTCTTGTTGCTTCTCCATCGTGGATTCCTGTCGTTCGTGTGTCGTGCCGCGCGGTGGGCGGCAGGACGGCGGTCGCCCGGCGCCGCACCGGATTGGTGCGGATGGCGAACCTTACGACCGTAAAGTATAGCTGCCATTATGGCCTGCCACGGGGCTGTTTGGCTCGTGGTGTAAACGCAGAAGGGAAAACCGCAGAAGGGAAAACGATGAGGCCGGCGCCGCCGCCGGCGCCGGACGCGTGCGGCCGGCAGCCGCGCGCGGGAACGGAAAGTGTCAACCGGCCGCCGCCTTGCGGGTCGGACGCTTGAGCAGCGGCGCGAGGTATTTGCCGGTGAAGCTCGCCTTGGTCTTCGCGACCTGCTCGGGCGTGCCCTGCGCGATGATCTGGCCGCCGCCGGCGCCGCCCTCGGGGCCGAGGTCGATCACCCAGTCGGCGGTCTTGATCACGTCGAGGTTGTGCTCGATGATCACGACCGTGTTGCCCTGGTCGCGCAGCCGGTGGATCACCTCGAGCAGCAGCGCGATATCGTGGAAGTGCAGGCCGGTGGTCGGCTCGTCGAGGATGTACAGCGTGCGGCCCGTGTCGCGCTTCGACAGCTCCAGCGACAGCTTCACGCGCTGCGCCTCGCCGCCCGACAGCGTCGTGGCCGACTGGCCGAGGCGGATGTAGCCGAGGCCGACGTCGAGCAGCGTCTTCAGCTTGCGGGCGATGACCGGCACCGCGCTGAAGAATTCGTACGCGTGCTCGACCGTCATGTCGAGCACTTCGCTGATGTTCTTGCCCTTGTACTGCACTTCGAGCGTTTCGCGGTTGTAGCGCTTGCCGTGGCACACGTCGCACGGCACGTAGACGTCCGGCAGGAAGTGCATCTCGACCTTCAGCACGCCGTCGCCCTGGCACGACTCGCAGCGCCCGCCCTTGACGTTGAACGAAAAGCGGCCGGGATCGTAGCCGCGCTCCTTCGCGGTCGGCACACCCGAGAACAGCTCGCGGATCGGCGTGAACAGGCCCGTGTAGGTGGCCGGGTTCGAACGCGGCGTGCGGCCGATCGGCGACTGGTCGACGTTGATCACCTTGTCGAAGTGCTCGAGGCCTTCGATCGCCTCGTGCGGCGCCGGCTCGGCCGACGAGCCGTACAGGTGGCGCGCGACCGCGTGGTACAGCGTGTCGTTGATCAGCGTCGACTTGCCGGAACCCGACACGCCGGTGATGCAGGTCAACAGGCCGACCGGCAGCTCGAGATCGACGTGCTTCAGGTTGTTGCCGTGCGCGTCGACGATGCGCAGCATCCGCTCCGGATCGGGCGCGATCCGCTCGTCCGGATACTCGATCGTGCGCTTGCCGACCAGATACTGGCCCGTCAGCGACTGCGGGTTCGACTGCACCTGCTTCGGCGTGCCTTCGGCGACCACCACGCCGCCGTGTTCACCCGCGCCGGGGCCCATGTCGACGACGTAGTCGGCCGTGCGGATCATGTCCTCGTCGTGCTCGACGACGATCACCGAGTTGCCGAGGTCGCGCAGGTGCTTGAGCGTCGCGATCAGCCGGTCGTTGTCGCGCTGGTGCAGGCCGATCGACGGCTCGTCGAGCACGTACATGACGCCGGTCAGGCCCGAACCGATCTGCGACGCGAGCCGGATCCGCTGCGCCTCGCCGCCGGACAGCGTTTCGGCGCTGCGCTCGAGCGACAGGTAATCGAGGCCGACGTTGTTGAGGAAGGTCAGGCGCGCGACGATTTCCTTGATCACCTTGTCGGCGATTTCGCGCTTCGCACCGTCGAGCGACAGGCCGTCGAAATAACCGAGCGCGTCGCGCAGCGGCCAACCGCTGATTTCATAGATGCCGCGCGCGTAGTCGCCGGTGCCGACCCGCACGTGGCGCGCCTCGCGGCGCAGCCGCGTGCCGTCGCAGGACGGGCACGGCTGGTTGTTCTGGTATTTCGCGAGCTCTTCGCGCACCGCGACCGAATCGGTTTCGCGGTAGCGGCGCTCGAGGTTCGGGATGATCCCTTCGAACACGTGCTCGCGGATCGTCGTGCGGCCACGCTCGTTGATGTACGAGAACGGAATCGTCTGCTTGCCCGAGCCGAACAGCAGCACCTTGCGGATCTTCTCCGGCAGGTCCTCGAACGCGGCGTCGATGTCGAATTCGTAGAATGCCGCCAGGCTCTGCAGCATCTGGAAATAGAACTGGTTGCGGCGGTCCCAGCCTTTCACGGCGCCCGCCGCGAGCGACAGCGACGGGTGCGCGACGACCCGCTTCGGATCGAAGAACGTGATCTGGCCGAGGCCGTCGCATTCCGGGCACGCGCCCATCGGGTTGTTGAACGAGAACAGGCGCGGCTCGAGCTCCTGCAGCGAGTACGAGCAGATCGGGCACGCGAACTTCGAGCTGAACAGGTGTTCGCGGTCGGTGTCCATTTCCAGCGCGATCGCGCGGCCGTCGGCGAGGCGCAGCGCGGTCTCGAACGATTCCGCCAGGCGCTGCTTCATGTCCGGGCGCACCTTCAGCCGGTCGACGACGACGTCGATCGTGTGCTTGTCGTTCTTCTTGAGCTTCGGCAGCGACTCGACCTCGAAGATCTTCGCGACGCCCTCGTTCGCGGTGCCGCCGCCCGAGCGCACGCGAAAGCGGACGAAGCCCTGCGCCTGCATGTCCTCGAACAGCTCGGCGTGCTCGCCCTTGCGGTTCGCGACGACGGGCGCGAGGATCATCAGCTTGGTTTCCTCGGGCAGCGCGAGCGCCGCGTCGACCATCTGCGACACGCTCTGCGCCTCGAGCGGGATGTCGTGGTCGGGGCAATACGGCGTGCCGACACGTGCGAACAAAAGTCGCAGGTAGTCGTGGATTTCGGTGACCGTGCCGACGGTCGAACGCGGGTTGTGGGACGTCGCCTTCTGCTCGATCGAGATCGCGGGCGACAGGCCCTCGATCAGATCGACGTCGGGTTTCTCCATCAGTTGCAGGAACTGGCGGGCGTATGCGGACAGGCTCTCGACGTAGCGGCGCTGGCCTTCGGCATAAAGGGTGTCGAACGCGAGCGACGACTTGCCCGACCCTGACAACCCGGTAATCACGATCAGCTTGTGGCGCGGCAGGTCGAGATTGACGTTTTTCAGGTTGTGGGTGCGTGCCCCACGGATACGGATCTGTTCCATGAACCTGGCGAAAATGGAGGGAACCAAACCTGCTACTATAACGGCTTTTCGAGGCCGTCGTCGGGGGTCCCCAGCCTTTGCAGCAGCTGGCAGCAAGGCGGTGTCCACGCCGGGGAAGCGGCCGCGCCGCACGGCTCGAGGCGGCCCGCAGGCAGCCTGCGTGACGTCCCGGAAAGCAGTCCCGGAAAGCGTCTGCCGGGCCGGTGGCCCTGATCTTCCGCCGCCCGCCGCCGGGCGGACATTCCGATCATTCGAAATTCATTCCCGATGTCCAATCCGTCCGCCACGTCTTCCCGCATGAGTGCGCCCGAACTGCGCGCGACCACGTCGCTCGCGGCGATCTTCGCGCTGCGCATGCTCGGCCTGTTCATGATCATGCCGGTTTTCTCGGTCTACGCGAAAACCATCCCGGGCGGCGACAACGTGCTGCTCGTCGGCATCGCGCTCGGGGCCTACGGCGTCACGCAATCGCTGCTGTACATCTTCTACGGGTGGGCGTCGGACAAGTTCGGCCGCAAGCCCGTGATCGCCACCGGTCTCCTGATCTTCGCGCTCGGCAGCTTCGTCGCCGCGTTCGCGCACGACATCACGTGGATCATCGTCGGCCGCGTGATCCAGGGCATGGGCGCCGTGTCGTCCGCGGTGCTCGCGTTCATCGCCGACCTGACCTCCGAGCAGAACCGCACGAAGGCGATGGCGATGGTCGGCGGCTCGATCGGCGTGTCGTTCGCGGTGGCGATCGTCGGCGCGCCGATCGTGTTCCACTGGGTCGGGATGAGCGGGCTGTTCGCGATCGTCGGCGTGCTGTCGATCCTCGCGATCGGCGTCGTGGTGTGGATCGTGCCCGATGCGGCGAAGCCCGTGCACGTGCCGGCGCCGTTCGGCGAGGTGCTCCACAATGGCGAGCTGCTGCGTCTGAACTTCGGCGTGCTCGTGCTGCACGCGACGCAGACGGCGCTGTTCCTCGTCGTGCCGCGCTTGCTGGTCGACGGCGGGTTGCCGGTCGCTGCGCACTGGAAGGTCTACCTGCCGGTGATGGGGCTCGCGTTCGTGATGATGGTTCCGGCGATCATCGTCGCGGAAAAACGGGGCAAGATGAAGCCGGTGCTGCTCGGCGGCATTCTGGCTATCCTGATCGGCCAATTGTTGCTCGGCAGCGCACCGCATACCATCCTGATTGTGGCGGCGATCCTGTTCGTGTACTTCCTCGGCTTCAACATCCTGGAAGCATCGCAGCCGTCGCTCGTGTCGAAGCTCGCGCCTGGTTCGCGCAAGGGCGCGGCCACGGGCGTCTACAACACCACGCAATCGATCGGGCTCGCGCTCGGCGGCATCGTGGGCGGCTGGCTGCTGAAGCACGGCGGCGCGAATACCGTCTTCTATGCATGCTCGGGGCTCGTGGCGGCGTGGCTTATAATCGCGGCCAGCATGAAAGCGCCGCCGCGCAAGGCCTGAACCCTCTTTTCGGGCAGGCACCGGCGGCGCTCGCCGGCTTGCCCGGCGGGCCGCCTCGACGACATGCGCGGGCGGCCCGGCATCGAATTTACTGGAGAATCACATGGCATCCGTCAACAAGGTCATCCTCGTCGGCAATCTCGGCGCCGATCCTGAAGTCCGTTACCTGCCGAGCGGCGACGCGGTTGCGAACATCCGTCTCGCGACGACCGATCGCTACAAGGACAAGGCAAGCGGCGATTTCAAGGAAATGACCGAGTGGCACCGCGTCGCGTTTTTCGGCCGTCTCGCCGAAATCGTCAGCGAATATCTGAAGAAGGGTTCGTCGGTCTATATCGAAGGCCGTATCCGCACGCGCAAGTGGCAGGGCCAGGACGGCCAGGATCGCTATTCGACCGAAATCGTCGCCGACCAGATGCAGATGCTCGGCGGCCGCGGCGGTTCGGGCGGCGGCGGTGGCGGTGGTGACGAAGGCGGTTACGGCGGCGGCTACGGTGGTGGCGGCGGCGGTCGCGGCGGCGAACAGATGGAACGCGGCGGCGGCGGCGGCGGCCGTGCCGGCGGTGCGCCCCGCGGCGGTGCAGGCGGTGGTCAGAGCCGTCCGAGCGCGCCGGCAGGCGGCGGTTTCGACGAGATGGACGACGATATCCCGTTCTGACGGAACGTCGGCATCCCGCACCGGAATGGGCCCGAATGTCCGAGTCAAGCGAATCGCTTGGCACGGGCCTTCGGGTCTTTTTTCGTTTATGCCCGGCGCCCCGGAGACCGGCCGTGGCTGACGCGCTCCCCCCGCGGCGAGCATCTCGCAGGCTTCACGCCGACGAAATCGCGCCGAGTGACCGCAACTGCTGAACAAGATCCTCGCGACAGCGGACCGATGGAGCGTGCCCGGCAACCGTCATGTGTCAGGGCCGCTGCCGCGCATCTGACCTATGTCACGCGGCCGCCACGATTGACCGGCTAAGCTCGTCCTTTCGACGTTTCGATCGAAGGAGACACCATGCGGCGGGTCGTATTCAACCAGAAGGGCGGTGTGGGCAAGTCGACGATCGTCTGCAACCTGGCGGCGATCAGTGCGAGCGAAGGGCTGCGCACGCTCGTCATCGACCTCGACGCGCAGGCGAATTCCACCCGCTACCTGCTCGGCGATCGCGCGGCCGACGCGCATCCCGGCGTCGCCGGATTCTTCGAGACCGCGCTGACGTTCAATTTCCGGCCGGTCGACGTCGCATCGTTCATCCATCCGACGCCGTTCGACGGGCTCGACGTGATGCCCGCGCATCCGGACCTCGACACGCTGCACGGCAAGCTCGAATCGCGCTACAAGATCTACAAGCTGCGTGATGCGCTCAATGAGCTCGACACTTACGATGCCGTCTACATCGACACGCCGCCCGCGCTGAACTTCTATACGCGCTCGGCGCTGATCGCGGTCGAGCGTTGCCTGATTCCGTTCGACTGCGACGACTTCTCGCGCCGTGCGCTATACACGCTGCTGGAGAACGTGAAGGAAATCCAGCAGGACCACAACGCGGGGCTCGAGGTCGAAGGGATCGTCATCAACCAGTTCCAGCCACGCGCGAGCCTGCCGCAGCGGCTGGTCGACGAACTCGTCGAGGAAGGGCTGCCGGTGCTGGCGTCGCGGCTGTCGGCGTCGGTGAAGATCCGCGAGTCGCATCAGCAGTCGACGCCGGTGATCCATCTGGAGCCGGCTCACAAGCTCGCGCAGGAGTTTCGCGCACTGCATCGCGAACTCGTTGGGTAAGGGTGTCGCTACAGCTTCTCGCCGGGAAATTTATATACGATCATTGAGTTTGTCGTTAATAATCCCGGAAACGATTTCAAATAAATCCGCCTGGAAAAACGATTACATGGTGATCCGGTGCATTCCCCATGCGTGCCCTTTTTCTAATAACGGGAATAATGACGGGGTAAATGTTGCTGTTGGTCACGGCGGGTTATGCTGTAAAAAGGTAAAAATCATTGTCGGACAAGGTATCGTGACATGGCCCCATTATGAGAAAGCCTCGTCGGGAAGCAGTCACTTCAACATATAAGGGTTTTTACTTAGTATTAATGCAACTTAATTGACAATTAATCCATCTAGAATGGCCATCCTCAACTCTTCGCAATCAATTTGCCCGAGGGTTGTGGTTGTGAATAAGGAAGCGGCCCCTTGATCTGACTTCCATTTTCTTTACGTCGTCTCTCGCATTGCCAACAGGAGCGTGCCCGATGTCCGTATTTGCCCCCGAAAAATTCGCCTCCGATTATCAGTCCGGAATCGCCGCCTGGTTCGCGATTGCCCGCCCGGCAATTAATGGCTTCGAGGCAGTCGTCGAACTCAACCTGCAAGCGGCCAAGACGGCGCTCGAGGAATACGAGGACAAGCTGAAGAATGCGTTCAACGCGAGCAACCCGGCTGCAGGCTTCGCGCAGCAAGTCGCCGCACCGCAGGAAGCCGCCGGCAAGGCCGTCGCATACGGCCGCCATCTGTTCGATATTGCGGTGTCGACGCAGGCCGAGTGGGCGAAGGTTGCCCAGGCTCAGTACGAGCAGAACGACAAGCGCGTGAAGGAAGTGGTCGGCGAACTGACGAAGCATGCGCCGGCGGGTTCGGGCGCCGTGGTCGCCGCGCTGAACTCGGCGTTGTCCGCCGCGACCGCTGCGGCCGACTCCGTGCGTGCAGCGACGGGGCAGGCGATCGAAGCCGCGCAAAGCGGTTTCGACGCGGTCAGCGAAACGACGGCCCGCGGTGCCAAGCAAACCGCCGCCGCCGCTCGCAAGGAAGCCGCTTCGCGCGAATCGGCTGCATGAGCGCGTGTCGCGCGCAGGCGCGACACTGATTGAGCGGCGCCGGCGGGCGCCGGTCGCCGCGTGTGCCGCGCGGTGATCGGCGTACATCCGGTTCGCCGCAGCGTGTCCGGACGCGGTCGAGGCGGGCGGATGCGCGGCGCGCATGAGCGCGCGAACGTGCAACCGCATCGCCGGCCGCTTGGCGCCCGCGCGCCGCCGCCGCGCCGTGCCGGCACGCAATACGGATCGACCCACTGATTTCGATGCAGGAAGAGAAC
>NZ_JBSAXF010000100.1:0-638 GCF_053427845.1 Burkholderia sp. AW49-1
GCGAAGGACTATTCGCACATCCTCGCGCCGGCCACCGCCTACGGCAAGAACGTCGCGCCGCGCATCGCCGCGAAGCTGGACGTCGCGCAGATTTCGGACATCACGGCGGTCGATTCGGCCGACACGTTCGAGCGCCCGATCTACGCGGGCAACGCGATCGCGACGGTGCAGTCGAGCGATCCGATCAAGGTGATCACGGTGCGTGCGACGGGTTTCGATCCGGTTGCAGCGGAAGGCGGCAGCGCATCGGTCGAGAAGATCGAAGCGGCGGCCGATGCAGGCAAATCGCAGTTCGTGAGCCGTGAAGTGACGAAGCTGGATCGTCCGGAGCTGACGTCGGCGAGCATCATCGTGTCGGGCGGCCGCGGCCTGGGCAGCGGCGAGAACTACACGAAGGTGCTGGAGCCGCTGGCCGACAAGCTGTCGGCAGCACTGGGCGCATCGCGCGCGGCAGTCGACGCCGGCTACGTGCCGAACGACTACCAGGTCGGCCAGACCGGCAAGATCGTGGCGCCGCAGCTGTACATCGCGGTCGGCATCTCGGGTGCGATCCAGCATCTGGCCGGCATGAAGGATTCGAAGGTGATCGTCGCGATCAACAAGGATCCGGAAGCGCCGATCTTCAGCGTGGCCGACTA
>NZ_JBSAXF010000101.1:0-613 GCF_053427845.1 Burkholderia sp. AW49-1
TGCGCAGATCGACCTCGGCCAGGGCGGCACGATCGCCGCAAATGGCAACGTGATGCTTGGCACAGCGAGCGCGACGTCGACGGTGAACAGCAACAGTTCGGGTAGCGACGGTCATGGCAGCTATGCGGAGACATTGCACACGTCGGATCAGGCGCTGACCGGCACGACGCTCAAGGGCGGCGGCACGGTCAATATCGTGTCGGGCAAGGACATTACCGTTAGCGGCAGCGCGATCAGCCTCGACAAGGGCAATGCGAACCTGCTGGCGGCCGGCGATGTGGATGTCGGCGCGGCAGCCGAGACACATGAACTCAATTCGCACGAGACCCATAGCCACAGCAATGTCGTCAGCGGCGCGAAGATTGCGAGCGGGATCGACCAGACGATGACGCTGAACCACGGTAGCTTGGTGTCAGCGGACGGCGTGAACATCGTCAGCGGCAAGGACGTCAATGTTCAGGGCAGCACCATCGTCGGAACGAACGACGTGACGCTCACGGCCGCACGCAACGTGACGGTTACGACGTCGCAGGATACCTTGCAGTCGTCGAGCTACTACGATAAGAAGGAATCGGGGCTAATGGCGGGTGGCGGCCTGTCGGTGTCGGTGGGC
>NZ_JBSAXF010000102.1:0-551 GCF_053427845.1 Burkholderia sp. AW49-1
GAACGCCTCGAGCGTGAGAAGGCCATTTTAAAAAAGGCTACCGCGCTCTTGATGTCGGAAGGCATCGAACGTACGAAGTAATTGATCAGATTGGCGCAAGCGAATCGGTCGAGCTGATCTGCGCGGTATTCGACGTGTCGCGATCCTGCCTGTATGCCCACCGAGGGCGAGCCCGACGCGTTGATGCCGAGCGCATGGCACTGCGTAGCCGGGTACACGAGCTGTTCATCGAGAGTCGAAGCTCTGCTGGCAGTCGCAGCATCATGGGCATGATGCGCGAGGAAGGTACGGCGATTGGACGCTTCAAGGTCAGCCGCTTGATGGAAGAACTCGGGTTGATCTGCAAGCAGCCGGGTCGCCATGCCTACAAGCAGGCCACGGTCGAGCGGATCGATATCCCGAACCATCTCAATCGCGAATTCGAGGTTGGTACGCCGAATCAGGTGTGGTGTGGTGACATCACGTATGTCTGGGCGCAGGGACGTTGGCATTATCTGGCCGTAGTACTCGACCTGTTCACGCGTCGGGTTGTTGGCTGGGCGTTCTCGACA
>NZ_JBSAXF010000103.1:0-536 GCF_053427845.1 Burkholderia sp. AW49-1
CCGTCGCCGGCGAGGTACAGCCGGCCGCCGAGTTCTTCCGGGTAGTAACTCTTCTTGAAACGCTCCGGGTCGCCCCAGATCGTGCGGATCATCGCCGGCCACGGACGCTTGACGACGAGAATGCCGCCTTGCCCGTTCGGTACGTCCTGCCCCGTCTCGTCGACCACCGCGGCCATGATGCCCGGCAGCGGCAGCGTGCACGAACCCGGCACCGTCGGCGTCGCGCCCGGCAGCGGCGTGATCATGTGGCCGCCGGTTTCGGTCTGCCACCACGTGTCGACGATCGGGCAGCGTTCCTGGCCGACGTGCTTGTGGTACCACATCCACGCTTCCGGATTGATCGGTTCGCCAACCGTGCCGATGATGCGCAGGCTCGACAGGTCGTAACTCTTCGGATGGACCTTGTCGTCGGCCTCGGCGGCCTTGATCAGCGAGCGGATCGCGGTCGGCGCGGTGTAGAACACCGTGACCTTGTGATCGGCGATCATCTTCCAGAAGCGGCCGGCGTCCGGCCAGGTCGGCACGCCTTCGAACAC
>NZ_JBSAXF010000104.1:0-487 GCF_053427845.1 Burkholderia sp. AW49-1
CAGTCGTGCTGAAAGGCGAACGGGAGGTGCTTCTCGCATTAAAGCCTGATTGGCTCAAAGTATGGCCGGAATCCAATACGATCGTCTTGACCAGTCGGATGGGCGCGAGGGTGGATGGTGTGCGCGATCAAGGTGTGCATAGTGCCCGCCATATTGTCGAGGTGATCGAAAAACAGGTCGGTCTTGCGAAACGGCTCGAATCAACGATACCGATGCTGGCAAATGATGTCCTGGGGAGTCGAAGAAAAAGAGCAGTTGCTCATGTCGATGCAACTAAAGAAGTGGCTTTTTCCTTGCATCCGAGTTCTCCCGTGGAAACCTGTACGGATTTCGGGAACGGTCTGGTCAAGCAGGCATTTGGCCGACCATTGACGAAAGAAGATCGTCGCATGTTGTCCGATGAGGTCGCGCGTTGGTGTCAAAGTGGAGCGCTGTCGAATTATCAGGCTGAGATCGCGACGTCGGCCGTTCCCCGCTGGTTGTACAC
>NZ_JBSAXF010000105.1:0-484 GCF_053427845.1 Burkholderia sp. AW49-1
TTGACCTGGTTGACGATGATCCGTGCGGCCTGCCCCGCGCCGTAATTCGGGTTCCCGTTGATCCAGCCGGCCTGCTGGGTCTGAACCATCGTGGCCGAGTTGTTCAGGATCGCGCCGGCTTTTTGTACGTCGAACTGATTGTAGGTATTGACCGATACGCCTGCGCCAGAAGGCTTGGCCACGTTGACTTGCGGCAAGCCGTTCGGCGTCTGGATCACCTGCGTGGTGGTGCCCGGCGTCGGAACGATCTGCGCACCGGACAACGCAGGCAGCATGCCGAGCATGGCAACGCCCGCCGCAACCGCGCGCGGGCCGGATGCCGATGCGCGCCGTCGCACACGCGCCTCGCCCGTCGCCGATTTCCCCTCGGCCGTCACCGTCTCCGCGACGGCGACCACCATACCCCGAAGCCTGGAATACACCAGGCGATGCGCATTCTTGTTCATTCTCGTCGGCGCGGCCCGCGTCCAATCGTTCGTTATTG
>NZ_JBSAXF010000106.1:0-482 GCF_053427845.1 Burkholderia sp. AW49-1
ATGTCGGTGGGCAGAAGCTGTATCTGTCGCCGGTGATGGATCTGTACAACGGCGAGATCGTGGCTTACCAGATGGATCGACGTCCAAGCTTCGAACTGGTCAGCGGCATGCTGAAGAAGGCGCTGGCCAAGCTGCGACGCAAGGACAAACCGTTATTGCATTCGGATCAAGGCTGGCAATACCGGATGCCGGCGTATCGCCGGCAACTGAAGAAGCGCAAACTGACCCAGAGCATGTCGCGCAAGGGCAACTGCCTTGACAATGCCGCGATGGAAAGCTTCTTCGGCACGCTCAAGTCTGAGTGCTACAACGGGCATCGTTTCGCTTGCGTGGAGCAATTGCGCGACACGCTGGACCACTACATCCACTACTACAACCACGAACGCATCAAGCTCAAATTGAAAGGGCTGAGTCCCGTGCAATACAGAACTCAGCCCTTGGGCACCTAGCGTTTAACCGTCCAACTTTGCGGGGTCAGTTCA
>NZ_JBSAXF010000107.1:0-465 GCF_053427845.1 Burkholderia sp. AW49-1
GAATTCCGTCACATCCGTCACCCACTTCTGATTGGCTTGCGTGGCACTAAACTGACGTTGCAGCAGGTTGGGCGCGGCCTGACCGACCTCACCTCGCCAGGAGCGGTATTTCTTCGGGCGCACCAGGGACTTCAGTTGCAACTGCTGCATCAGCCGCTGCACGGCCTTGTGGTTGACGAGATGCCCGGCTTGCCGAATCGCAGCGGTGACGCGTCGATAGCCGTAGCGTCCCTTGTGATGTTCGAACACCGTCCGGATCTTTGCCTTCAGATCAGCGTGGCGATCGTCGGCATTCAGCGTCCCGAGCTGGTAATAGAACGTGCTGCGCGCCAAACCGGCCACCTTCAGAAGTGCTGCTACCGGATGATGCTGTCTGAGCTCGCGCACTATTTGCGTTTTTTCTTTTGCGCTGCCTGCTTCTTGGCGAGCAGCGCATCGAGCTTTTTTAGGTACGCCACCTCCGCA
>NZ_JBSAXF010000108.1:0-459 GCF_053427845.1 Burkholderia sp. AW49-1
AATTTTTTGCGGGTACGGCGATTGCACGAACGCTTCCGCTCGGATCGAATGAAGAGCCTTGCAACGTGTATGAGGTGGCCAAGCCGATTGACAACGTGGCCGAGGGAAGGATTGCGCCGTGGTTCGGTGAATTGGGACTCGGTACGCAATACAAGCTCCCGAAATCTGTTGGGGATCTGGTGGCATCGGGCCACCTAAAGAGAGGGTGTGGTGAATAGTCAAGAGTTACAGAGTGCACTCGCTGCGCTAAACGCACCACGAGACAGCTATTGCCTTGGATGCGACAAGGACGAGGCACTTTGTCTTGTTGAGAACTACGGGCGCTGGAGTGTTTATTACAGTGAGCGCGGACGTCGTACGGAAGAAGAGTTGTTCGACACTGAGGCGCTTGCCTGCTCTGCTTTCTTAGCACGGCTTCGGAAAATGCTCCGCATTTAATGAACGAACGAAGGGCCGCTC
>NZ_JBSAXF010000109.1:0-439 GCF_053427845.1 Burkholderia sp. AW49-1
CTATCGACATGGCCCGACCAGGGACCACGGGCTGGCCGGCGGCGCCGTGCCCTTGGTCCACCAGCCGGCCCGATACACCGATCCCTGGTCAGTCACTTCCTTGCCGCCCTCGAACGCGCGCGCAGCGGAATACGGCACCGGTACGTTGCTCACCAGCGTCCATGCGTCGTTGCGGTCCGGCGCAGCCGTGCCCGTCGAATAGCTCGCCTGCCAGATCACGTTTTGGTAGCTCACGCGCTCGCCACCGTTATAGTTGCGGCTTTGCCACGCCGGAACGCCCACGGCAGCCGGATCCCGGTAGTCGCACGTGCCGCCTCCGTCCGATGGCGCGACCGTCACGGATACCGGCACCGACGTCGCCGATGCGTTCTGATTCGTCGTCGCCTTGCCCGTCACGCTGTAGCTGCCCGCCGCCACGTTCGGCCAGTCGTAGGTATAT
>NZ_JBSAXF010000011.1:0-226381 GCF_053427845.1 Burkholderia sp. AW49-1
ACCCTTTGCGGGGCGCCGCGCTTTTTCTTTGGATGCCGTGTTGCCGAAGGTCAGCGGTGCCGGTTCTTCCGGTACGCGGCCCAGTCGTCCCACTTCATTTCAATACCGCATCGAGCGCACCGCGCAGTGCATTGGTCAGCAGCAGCGCCTCGGCGCGCGCCAGATCGTCGAGCGTGACGACGCGTTCCTCGGCGCCGAACGTGCGTTCGTCGAGCAGCACGCCGCGCATCACGCCCGGCAGCACACCGCTCGACAGCGGCGGGGTCACCCACCGGCCGTCGAGCTTCACGAACAGGTTCGAGCGCCCGCCTTCCGTCACCTCGCCGCGCTCGTTGACGAACAACATGTCGAAGCCGCCAAGCGCCTCCGCCGCCTGCCAAGCGCGGTCGTATTCGGCACGGCGCGTCGTCTTGTGCAGCAGCAGCGCGTCGTACGTGCGGGTCGGTGCGAAGCCGTGCGCGGACGCGAGCATCACGCCGACCGGCCCGGCGGGCAGCGATTTCAACGTCGCGGCCGTGATGTCGACCGTGCCATCCTTCGCGAGCGCGAGCTTCATCCGGTACGGACCGTCGCCGTCGAGCGCCGCGCAGCGCGCGTCGATCTCGCGGCGCAACGCATCGGCGTCGAGGCGAAAGCCGAATGCATCCGCGCTGCGCCGCAGCCGTGCTAGATGGCGCTCGAGATGCCGGATGCCGTCCGCACGCGTCGCGGCGGTGGTTTCGAATAACTGGAAGCCGGGATCGGCGTCGGTCAGGAATCGCGCTTTCAATTCGCACTCCGCATATTCGTCGGCGGCGACGCTGTCGAGCACGATGCCCGCACCGACACCCATCGTGCCGCGCCGCCTGCCGGCTGCGGCCGTTGCCGCGTCACGCGTGTCGATCGTTGCGGCGGCATCGACATCGACTGCCTCGAGCGTCAGCGTCCGGATCGCGACCGACAGGCAGAAATCGCCGCAGCCGGCCGCATCGTCGGGCGACGCATCGCCTGCCGATGCGCGTTCCGGCGGTGCGTCGAGCCAGCCGATCGCGCCCGTATAGAGCCCGCGCGGCGTCGACTCGATCGCGTCGATCAGTTCCATCGTCTTGTGCTTCGGCGCACCGGTGATCGATCCGCACGGAAACAGCGCGCGCAGCATCTGCGCGAACGTGGTGCCGTCACGCCAGCCGGCCTCGACCGTCGACGTCATCTGCCATACAGACGCGTACGGCTCGACCGAGAACAGCGCCGGCACCCTGACCGTGCCCGTGCGCGCGATCCGCGACACGTCGTTGCGCAGCAGGTCGACGATCATCACGTTTTCCGCACGGTTCTTCGGATCGTTCGCGAGGAACGCGGCGGCCGCCGCGTCGTCGCGCGGATCGGCCGAGCGCGGCGCGGTGCCTTTCATCGGCCGCGCGCGCAGCACATCGCCGTGCTTCTCGACGAACAGCTCCGGCGAGCACGACACGACCGACGCACCGTCGGGCAGCGCGATCAGCGCGCCATAACGCACCGGCTGACGCGCGCGCAGCCGCCGGTACAGCGCGAGCGGCGTGCCGAACATGTCGAAATTCAGCCGGTACGTGTAGTTGATCTGGTACGAATCGCCCGCGCGCAGCGCGTCGTGGACTGCGGCGATCGCCGCGTCGAACGCGTCGCGCGACACGCTCTTCGCGACATGCGCGACGCCCGCGATCGACGGCGGGCCGCCGCCGTCCTGCTGCGCGAGCCACGCGTCGACTTCGTCGCGCGACAGGCGCTCGCAGCGCGCATACAGCAAAAAGCGCAGCGGGGCATGGCCCGGCTGCGCTCTTTCAAGATTGCGTCCGAATTCGTAATCGCCGACGACGACCGCATGCAGCCCGTCGCGCAGATCCTGCGCCACCGCCGCATCGAGCTCGTCGAGCCGTGCCGGATCCGTGCACACGCGTTCGCGCACGAAACCGGAATACAAACGACTCGACCGCGCGGACGCGGTCGAGTCGCAATCGTCCAAGAGCGCGAACGACGCGCTCTCGTTGCCTTCAGTCATGCCGTTACTCGAAGAAGCTCTTCACCCGGTCGAACCAGCTCTTGCTCTGCGGGCTGTGACGTGCACCGCCCTCAGCCAGCGACTTCTCGAACTGCTTGAGCAGGTCGCGCTGCTGGTCGGTCAGCTTCACGGGCGTCTCGACCTGCACGTGTACGTACAGATCGCCCGCGATGCTCGAACGCAGACCCTTGATCCCCTTGCCGCGCAGGCGGAACGTCTTGCCCGACTGCGTGCCTTCCGGCACCGGGAACGTCGCACGGCCGGCCAGCGTCGGCACCTCGATCTCGCCGCCGAGCGCGGCGGTCGTGAACGGAATCGGCATCTGGCAGTGGAGATCGTCGCCGTCGCGCTCGAACACCGAGTGCGGCTTGATGTGGATCTCGACGTACAGGTCGCCCGGCGGCCCGCCGTTGATGCCCGGCTCGCCGTTGCCGGCCGAGCGGATCCGCATCCCGTCGTCGATGCCGGCCGGGATCTTCACTTCGAGCGTCTTGGTTTCCTTCACCTTGCCCGACCCGTGGCAGTGCGCGCACGGTTCGGGAATGTAGGTGCCGGTGCCGTGACACTTCGGGCAGGTCTGCTGGATGCTGAAGAAGCCCTGCGACATGCGCACCGTGCCCTGGCCGTGGCAAGTCGGGCAGGTTTCCGGCTTCGTGCCGGGCTTCGCGCCCGAACCGTGACAGACTTCGCACGACACCCAGCTCGGCACGCGGATCTGCGTGTCGTAGCCGTGCGCGGCCTGCTCGAGCGTGATTTCCATGCTGTAGCGCAGGTCGGCACCGCGATACACCTGCGGACCGCCACGGCCGCCACGCGCGGCACCGCCCGCGGCCTGACCGAAGATGTCGCCGAAGATGTCGCCGAACGCATCCGCGAAGCCGCCGAAACCCTGTCCGCCCGCACCGCCCATGTTCGGATCGACGCCCGCGTGGCCGTACTGGTCGTACGCCGCGCGCTTCTGGTCGTCCGACAGCATTTCATAGGCTTCCTTCGCTTCCTTGAAATGCTCTTCCGCATCCTTGCTGTCCGGATTGCGGTCAGGGTGATACTTCATCGCAAGCTTGCGATACGCCTTCTTGATTTCGTCGTCGCTCGCATTCTTCGCGACGCCCAGAACCTCGTAGTAATCCCGTTTCGCCATATCGATTCGCTGTGCCGACGCGCGTCACGCACGCGGCGGCTCCTTTCGCCCGCAGTAAAGTCTCTCGACTCGTCTGGCGCTGCGCCGTCCGCGGACGGCTCGCGCAGCACCCGCCAAAAAACAAATGTGCCCGGAGGGCCGCGAAGCCCGCCAGGCGTGGAGTCGATCCGGCCATCCGGAAGGAAAGACAGACCGCTGTTCAGCCGCGCCGCGCGCGTGTCGCGCGCGGCGTGCGGTGCCATGGCAACCCGGCTTAGTCCTTCTTCACTTCCTTGAACTCGGCGTCGACGACGTCGTCCGCAGCCTGCTGCGCACCGCCCGCGTGGGCCGCGCCTTCTGCTGCACCCGCCGCGCCGGCCGCACCGGCCTGCTGCGCCTGCATGTCGGCGTACATCTTTTCGCCGAGCTTCTGCGAAGCCTGACCGAGTTCCTCGACCTTCGCGTCGATCCCCGCCTTGTCGGCCGACGTATCCTTCAGCACGTCCTCGAGCGACTTCAGCGCCGCTTCGATCTTTTCCTTCTCGCCCGCGTCCAGCTTGTCGCCGTACTCGGTGAGCGCCTTCTTCGTGCTGTGGACCAGCGCGTCGCCCTGGTTGCGCGAATCGGCCAGCTCGCGCAGCTTGTGGTCTTCCGCTGCGTTCGCTTCCGCGTCCTTGATCATCTGGTCGATTTCAGCGTCGGACAAGCCCGAGTTCGCCTTGATCGTGATCTTGTTTTCCTTGCCGGTCGCCTTGTCCTTCGCGCCGACGTGCAGGATGCCGTTCGCGTCGATGTCGAAGGTCACTTCGATCTGCGGCACGCCGCGCGGCGACGGCGGGATGCCTTCGAGGTTGAACTCGCCGAGCAGCTTGTTGCCTGCCGCCATCTCGCGTTCGCCCTGGAACACCTTGATCGTCACGGCCGACTGGTTGTCGTCCGCCGTCGAATACACCTGTGCGTGCTTCGTCGGGATCGTCGTGTTCTTGTTGATCATCTTCGTCATCACGCCGCCGAGCGTCTCGATGCCGAGCGACAGCGGGGTCACGTCGAGCAGCAGGACGTCCTTGCGGTCGCCCGACAGGACCTGGCCCTGGATCGCCGCGCCGACTGCGACGGCTTCGTCCGGGTTCACGTCACGGCGCGGATCCTTGCCAAAGAACTCCTTCACCTTCTCCTGCACCTTCGGCATGCGGGTCTGGCCGCCGACCAGGATCACGTCGTCGATGTCCGACACCTTGACACCGGCGTCCTTGATCGCGATGCGGCACGGTTCGATCGTGCGCTCGACCAGATCCTCGACCAGCGCTTCCAGCTTCGCGCGGGTGATCTTCAGGTTCAAGTGCTTCGGACCCGATGCGTCGGCCGTGATGTACGGCAGGTTGATTTCGGTCTGCTGGCTCGACGACAACTCGATCTTCGCCTTTTCAGCGGCTTCCTTCAGGCGCTGCAGCGCGAGCACGTCCTTCGACAGGTCGACGCCCTGCTCCTTCTTGAACTCGCCGATGATGTAATCGATGATGCGCTGGTCGAAGTCTTCGCCACCGAGGAACGTGTCGCCGTTGGTCGACAGCACTTCGAACTGCATTTCGCCGTCGACGTCCGCGATCTCGATGATCGACACGTCGAACGTGCCGCCGCCGAGGTCATACACGGCGATCTTGCGGTCACCCTTCTCGGCCTTGTCGAGGCCGAACGCGAGCGCGGCCGCGGTCGGCTCGTTGATGATCCGCTTGACTTCGAGGCCCGCGATGCGGCCGGCGTCCTTGGTTGCCTGACGCTGGCTGTCGTTGAAGTACGCCGGCACCGTGATCACGGCTTCCGTGACCGGCTCGCCGAGGTAGTCTTCGGCCGTCTTCTTCATCTTGCGCAGCACTTCCGCCGAAACCTGCGGCGGCGCCAGCTTCTCGCCGTGCGCTTCGACCCATGCGTCGCCGTTGTCGGCCTTGATGATCGCGTACGGCATCAGGCCGATGTCCTTCTGGACTTCCTTCTCTTCGAAGCGGCGGCCGATCAGGCGCTTCACCGCGAACAGCGTGTTCTTCGGGTTGGTCACGGACTGACGCTTGGCCGGGGCGCCGACGAGCACTTCGTTATCGTCCATGTAGGCGATGATCGACGGCGTCGTGCGCGTGCCTTCCGAGTTCTCGATGACCTTGACCTGGTTGCCTTCCATGATGGCGACGCACGAGTTCGTGGTGCCGAGGTCAATACCGATGATCTTTCCCATTTTTCCTAATCTCCAGAAATGCCTGTTTGCTGCGCGAAACCCCGCTTTTTTGGGCAGTTTCGCGCGCCAGAATTCAACTCTGTTCCCGAAATGCGTCCGGCCGATCCGTTTTCAAGACCCGCCAGGCGATGCGGATATTAAATTTTTTCAATCGCCGCCGGTAGCCGGATCGTGCGGACCGTCGTCGCGGTCCGACGGCGCCCCTGCCGCCGCGGCGATCTTCGCGCGCGCCGCCGACACCGCCGCCTGGAACTGCGCAAGGCCATGCCAACCGGTCGCGCGGCCGAGCCGCTTGCCGCGGTGGAAAAAGAACCACGTCGGCACGCCGTGCAGGCCGAAGCGGCGCCCCAGCTCATGATGTTCGTACACGTTGCAATGGAACCACTTCAGGTCCAGCGCGCGGATCGCGTCCGGCTGGGCGAGCATCGCCTTCTTCGCGATCTCGCAGTTGAAGCAGTCGACGCCCCAGAAGAACACCACGGCGAGCGCGTCGCCGACGCCGGCGATCCCGGCGTCGAACGTGTCGGCCGCCAGCGCCTGCATGTCGAACGCTTCGAACGCGGCCGGATCGACGCCGGTGGGGGCCATCGCGGCCGCCTTACTTCGGCTGGGCGACCGTGACGAGCGCCGGGCGCAGCACGCGGTCCGCGATCGTGTAGCCTTTTTGGAGGACGGTCACGACGGTATTCGGCTCCTGATCGGCCGGCACCATCGAAATCGCCTGGTGCTGGTGCGGATCGAACTTCTCGCCGACCGGGTTGATCGCGACGACGCGGCCCTTCTCGAGCGCGCTCGTCAGCTGGCGCAGCGTCAACTCGACACCTTCGCGCACCTTCGTGATGTCGCCGGACGTGTCGCTGACGGCGGCCTCGAGGCTGTCCAGCACGGGCAGCAGGTGCTCAGCGAAGCCCTCGATCGCAAACTTGTGCGCCTTCGAGACGTCTTCCTGCGCACGGCGGCGGACGTTCTCGGTCTCGGCCTTCGCCCGGAGGAAGCTCTCCTGCAGCTCGGCGACCTTGGCTTGAGCCTCCGCGAGCGCCGCGTCGGCTGCTTCGGCGGCGGGAGCAGCGCCTTGCGCCGCCTGCTTCTCGCTGCCGATGTCTTCGGCCGATTGGGTAGCCGGGTTCTCTTGCGTGTTTTCCATGTCGCTGAAAGTCGATTAGAGGTTGAAGCCAAATCGGCAACCGCCGGACCGTATGCCGGCGGCACCGCACATTGTTGGTGCAAATAAGGGCGAAAACTGCGATTTCAAGAGGGTTATTCGCCGGCATTCGCCAATACCGCGAAACAACCGCGCTGCGCGTCGCCCGATTGCGCGCATTTGTCGCCAGATTGGACGAAACGGCCTGTAACAACGCTTACCAGGCAAGTACTAGCTCGCCACAGGGGGCTGCACTACACTCCACTCAAGCGTCGAGAAAGCGCGTTTACCCTAGCTTACCGTCGCCTGACATCCACCTGGCGCTGCATTCACCGTCCCATCGAGGCGAGTACCGTGAAACTGACCTTTGCCATATCGGTGGTCGCGCTGGTACTGATTGCCGGCACCACCACCATCTGCCTGTCCGGGGCCGTGACCGACCGCACGACCGAATACGGAAGCGCGCGGGCGACGTTCGATCAGATGTTCAGCTCCCACCAGAAAATCTGTCGATGATGCGCCGGTCGCGCTTGGTCGGCCGGCCGTGCAGTTCCGCCGCCGGCTCGCGATACGTGCGGCGCCGCTCCAGTTCGGCGAGCCGCGCGACGCGCCCCGCTTCCGTTTCCTCGTAAAGCGTTTGCGCGATGCTCGCGGGCCCGCGCACGTCGCAAATACCCAGCACGGCAATGTGCCAGACGACACCGTCGATCGCAATCTCGACCTCGTCGCCGACGCGCACGTCCTTCGCCGGCTTGACCGCCGCGCCACCGATCTTCACGTGGCCCTTGTCGACCGCGTCGGACGCGAGCGAGCGCGTCTTGAAGAAGCGCGCTGCCCACAGCCATTTGTCGATGCGCAGCTTCGCGCTGGGTTCCGTCGAAATCTTGTAATTCATCGCGTTCAACTCACCGTTTCGGGCTGTGCGGCCTTCACCGGCCAGCCCTGCAGATTCTCGGCGACGATTTCGCCCACCGCGCCGATCCACGCGGGCGCGCCGTTCAGGCACGGAATCCGGTGGAAGGCCTGGCCGCCGCCCGCGATGAACTCGTCACGCACCTCCATCCCGATCTCCTCGATCGTCTCCAGACAATCGGCCGTAAAACCAGGACAGAACACGTCGGCCCGCCGCACGCCGGCCTCACCGAGTTCGCGCAGCGTCGGCGCCGTATACGGCTGCAGCCACTCCGCCTTGCCGAAGCGCGACTGGAACGTCACGCGGCACTCGAGTGTCGACAGCCCGAGCGCGGCCATCAGCAGCGCGCCCGTCTGCTGGCACTGGTCATGATAGGGGTCGCCCAGGTCGAGCGTGCGTTTCGGCACCCCGTGAAAGCTCAGCACGAGCTTGTCGCCGGCCGCGAAGTCGGGCCGGCCGTGCTGCGCCCAGTATTGGCGCACCTGCTCGGCAAGCGCGTGGATGTAGGCCGGGTGGTCGGCATATTGCCGCACCGTGCGCACTTCCGGCTGGTTACGCATCCGCGCGAGCGCGGCGAACGCGGCATCGAACGCGGTCGCGGTGGTGGACGCCGAATATTGCGGATACATGGGCATCAGGAGCACTCGCTCGACGCCCGCGCGCTTGAACTGCGCGAGTGCCTGCGCAATGCCCGGACTGCCGTAGCGCATCGCGTAGTCGACCGTCACCTGGTAGTCGTTCGATGCGAGCAGGTGGCGCACGCCTTCGGTCTGGCGCTCGGTGTACACGCGCAGCGGCGAGCCCTCGGGCATCCAGACGGCCGCGTATTTCTTCGCGGACGCGCGGCCGCGCAGCGGCAGGATCAGCGTGCGCAGCAGCACCTGCCAGACGACCTGCGGGATTTCGACGACGCGGGGATCCGACAGGAATTCGGCCAGATAGCGCCGCACCGCGCGTGGCGTCGGGGCGTCGGGCGTGCCGAGATTGATCAGCAGCACGCCGATGCGATGGGCGGCCGCAATGCTCGAAGGCGGCTCAAGATCGAAACGCATGGGCAGGAACGTGCTCGGGGCACGCAGTCGAACGGCCTTCAATTATAGCGGGCCGCCTCGCTCCGGTCGGCTGGCCGTTCGGCCGACTGGCGACGCACGGAGCGTCGCGGCACGATGGCGGAACGGTAACAGCTCGGGTTACTGCTGGCTCAGCGTGAGCGACAGCAGCCGCGCGGTGATGTCGACGATCGGGATCACGCGGTTGTACGCCATGCGGGTCGGGCCGATCACGCCGAGCGTGCCGACGATCTGGCCGTTCACCTCGTAGGGCGCGGTCACGACGCTCATTTCCTCGATCGGCACCAGCGTCGATTCGCCGCCGATGAAGATCTGCACGCCCTGGGCGTGGCTCGACACGTCGAGCAATTGCAGGAGGCCCGTTTTTTGATCGAACACGTCGAACAGCTTGCGCAGCCGCGCCATGTCGGACGACAGATCCGCCACTTCGAGCAGGTTGCGCTCGCCGGAAATGAGCACGGTGTCCTCGGTGTCGGGCACCTCGGTGCTGGCCGTCACGGCCGCATGCATCAGCGTGGTCATGTCGCCGCGCAGCTGGTCGATCTCGTCACGCAGGCGGCGGCGCACCTCGTCGAACGACAGCCCGGCGAAATGCGCATTGATGTAGTTGGACGCCTCGGTGAGCTGCGACGGCGAATAGTCGCGCGGCGTCGCGAGCATCCGGTTCTGCACGTCGCCCTCGGGCGTGACGATGATCAGCAGGATGCGCTTGTCCGACAGCCGCATGAACTCGATCTGCTTGAACACGTGGCTGCGGCGCGGCGTCAGCACGACACCCGCGAACTGCGACAGGTTGGACAGCACGCTCGCCGCGGCGGCCACCACCCGCTGCTGCGGTTCGCCGGCCTGCAGCGTGTTCTGCACCTGGCGCGCGACGGCCTCGGCATCGATCGGCGCCTCGACCGTCAGCATCGTGTCGACGAACAGGCGATAGCCGCGCGGCGTCGGCACGCGGCCGGCCGACGTGTGCGGGCTCGACACGAGGCCGAGCTCCTCCAGGTCGGACATCACGTTGCGGATCGTTGCCGGGCTCAGCTCGAGCCCCGAGTAACGGGACAACGTGCGCGAGCCGACCGGCTGACCGTCGGCGATATACCGTTCGATCAGGGTTTTCAGGAGGGTTCGTGCGCGAGGATCTAGCATGGTGGAAAATTTTAGCGCAACCGCGCGAGCACGGCGAGTGGCCGCGGCCACTGTCGCGCGGGCTGACCGATCCGGCCCCGTCTTCACACAGCCGGTTCTTTTCGTCAACGAGCTATGGTGTAATGCCGGCATGAAAACCGGTAATCAGTTCAATACTGTCGCGCTCGTGGGCCGGAGCAACACGCCCGGCATCGCCGAGCCGCTCGCCACGCTGGCTGGCTGCATCGCGAAGCTCGGCTTCGAGGTCGTGTTCGAAGCCGAAACCGCGCGCGAGATCGGCATCTCCGGATATCCGGCGCTCACCCCGGCGGAAATCGGCGCGCGCGCGGACGTGGCAGTCGTGCTCGGCGGCGACGGCACGATGCTCGGCATCGGCCGCCAGCTCGCGCCGTACAAGACACCGCTGATCGGGATCAACCACGGGCGGCTCGGCTTCATCACGGACATCGCGGCGGCCGACATGCAGGCGCGCGTCCCGGTGATCCTGTCGGGCAAGTTCGAGCGCGAAGAGCGCTCGCTGCTCGAGGCCCGGATCGTGCGCGACGGCGAACCGATCTACCATGCACTCGCGTTCAACGACGTCGTCGTGAACCGCAGCGGCTTTTCCGGGATGGTAGAGCTGCGCGCGTCGGTCGACGGCCGGTACATGTACAACCAGCGTTCGGACGGCCTGATCGTCGCCACGCCGACCGGCTCGACCGCGTACGCGCTGTCGTCGGCCGGGCCGATCCTGCACCCGCAACTCCAGGGCATCGTGCTCGTGCCGATCGCGCCGCATGCGCTGTCGAACCGGCCGATCGTGCTGCCCGACGATTCGAAGATCGCGATCCAGATCGTCGGCGGCCGCGACGTCAACGTGAACTTCGACATGCAGTCGTTTACCGCGCTGGAGCTGAACGACACGATCGAGGTGCGCCGCTCGAAGCACACGGTGCCGTTCCTGCATCCGGTCGGCTACAGCTATTACGCGACGCTGCGCAAGAAGCTGCACTGGAACGAACACGCATCGAACGAAGACGACAAGGCGTCCTGACGCACCCGAGCCCGACACCATGCTTCGCCACCTCTCGATTCGCGACTTCGTCATCGTCGCCGCGCTCGATCTCGAATTCGACAGCGGCTTCACCGTCTTTTCCGGCGAAACCGGCGCCGGCAAATCGATCCTGATCGACGCCCTCGCCCTCGCGCTCGGCGAACGCGCCGACGCGAGCGTCGTGCGCGCCGGCTGCGGCCGCGCCGACATCACCGCCGAATTCACGCCGCACGACCGCGTCGCGCGCTGGCTCGACGAACACGCGTTCGACGCCGAGGACACCGTGATGCTGCGCCGCGTGATCGACGCGAACGGCCGCTCGCGCGCGTTCATCAACGGCACCAGCGCGACGCTCGCGCAGCTGCGCGAGCTCGGCGAGATGCTGGTCGACATCCACGGCCAGCACGCGCACCAGTTGCTGATGCGTCCCGATGCGCAGCGCGAGCTGTTCGACACGCACGCGGGGCTCGTCGCCGATGCCGCGAACGTCGCACGCGCGTGGCGCGTCTGGCGCGACGCGACGCAGGCGATCGACGCCGCGAAGGCGCACGAGCGCGAACTGCAGCTCGAACGCGAGAAGCTCGCATGGCAGCTCGCCGAGCTCGACAAGCTCGCACCGCAACCGGGCGAATGGGACGAAGTCGGCAGCGAGCACAAGCGCCTGTCGCATTCGGCGAACCTGATCGCCGGCGTGCAGGGTGCGCTCAACGCGTTGTCCGAGGCCGACGACGCGATGCTCCCGCAGCTCGGCGCGATCGTGTCGAAGCTGCGCAGCCTGGCCGACTACGACACGGGGCTCGGCGACGCGCTCGCATCGCTCGAACCTGCCGAGATCCAGCTGCAGGAAGCCGTCTATTCGCTGTCGCACTACGCGCAGCGCCTCGATCTCGACCCGGCCCGGCTCGCGCAGGTCGAAACGCGCCTGGACGCGCTGCACTCGACCGCCCGCAAGTTCCGGCTACCGCCCGACACGCTGCACGAGGAACATGCGGCACGCCGCGCGCAGCTCGCCGCGCTTGACGCAGCCGCCGATCTCGGCGCGCTCGAAGCCGCGCAGGCCAAGGCATGGGAAGCCTATCTCACCGACGCGAAACACCTGTCGAAGGCGCGCGCGCAGGCAGCGAAGGCGCTCGGCACGGCCGTCACGGCCGGCATGCAGGAACTGTCGATGGCGGGCGGCAGCTTCGAAGTCGCGCTCGTGCCGCTCGCCGACGGCGGCCCGCACGGGCTCGAGCAGGTCGAATTCCGGGTCGCGGGACACCCCGGCGTGCCGCTGCGGCCGCTCGCGAAAGTCGCGTCGGGCGGCGAACTCGCACGGATCAGCCTTGCGCTCGCTGTGATCGCGAGCGCCGCCAGCCCGACACCGACGCTGATTTTCGACGAAGTCGACACGGGCATCGGCGGCGGCGTCGCCGAGGTGGTCGGCCGCCTGCTGCATCAGCTCGGGCGTGACCGCCAGGTACTGTGCGTGACGCACCTGCCGCAGGTCGCCGCGCGCGGCGACCATCACTTCCAGGTCGCGAAGGGTGCCGACGACCGCGGCGGCACCGTCTCGTCGGTCGTCCCGCTCGACAAGGCGAGCCGGGTCGAGGAAGTCGCCCGCATGCTCGGTGGGCTCGAGATCACCGCGACGACGCGCAAGCACGCTAAGGAAATGCTGGCGGCTTGACGCGGGCACCCGCCCCCGAACGCGAAAAGACCGGCGCATGCGCCGGTCTTGTTTCATCGGCAGCAGCGGCGGCCCGATCACGCCCGCCCTGCCCGGTGATTCGAACGCTCGATTCGAACGCCCGACTCAAACACCCGTTTCGACCGCGCCGAACACCCGCTCCCACAACGCCGTCACGGCCGCCCGCTCGTCGGCCACCAGCGCCGGATCAACCCGCGCCTTTTCCATCCCGTCGAGCCGCAGCTTGTGCTGCAGCTTCCGGTACTTGCGGTACGCGGCGCCGACACGTTCGGCTTCGTCCTCGCCCATCAGCCCGAACCGGGCGACTTCGCGCAGCAGTGCGATATTGCCGGTGTTGCGGATCAGCTCGGCATCGCTCGACGCATGCAGCAGCACCCAGTACTGGACGATGAACTCGATATCGACCATCCCGCCGCGATCGTGCTTCAGGTCGAACAGCTCGGTCTGGTTCGGGTGGCCGGCGAACACCTTGCCGCGCATGTCGACGATCTCCTTCGCGAGCACCGCCCCGTCACGCGGCGTCGTCAGCACCTGCCGGCGGATCGTCTCGAAGTCCGCGCCGATCTGCGCGTCGCCCGCGCTATAGCGGGCACGCGTCAGCGCCTGATGCTCCCACACCCACGCGGTGTTCGCGGCGTCGCCCTCGCGCAACTGGTAGCGGCGGAACGCGTCGAGATCGGTCACGAGCAGTCCGGCCTCGCCGTTCGGCCGCAGCCGCAGGTCGATGTCGAACAGCGCGCCCGCGCCGGTCGCGGTCGTGAGCCACGTGATCAGCCGGCGCGTAAACGTCGTGTAGACGTCCGCCGAGCGCTCGTCGGGGTCGTCGTACAGGAAGATCAGGTCGAGATCCGATGCGTAGCCGAGCTCCTTGCCGCCGAGCTTGCCGTACGCGATCACCGCGAACTTCGGCACGTCGCGGTGGCGCTTCGCGAGTTGCGACCAGACCACCTCGATCGTCACGTCGAGCACCGCGTCGGCGAGTTCCGACAGACGATCGCTCACGTGCTCGACCGACAGCTGGCCCGCCAGATCGATCAGCAGGATGCGGAACACCTCCGCGTGCTGCGCATGCCGCAGCAGGTCCATCTGCTGCTCGGGGCCGTCGGCGGCTGCCAGGCGCGCACGCAATGCGTCCTTGAACGCGGGCCAGTCGAACGGGCTCGCGATCGCTTCGTCGTCGAGCAGTTCGTCGAGCAGTTGTGGGTGGCGGATCAGGTAGCCGCCGCCCCAGCGCGTCGCGCCGAGCACCGACAGCACGCGATCGAGCGCGGCCGGATACTCGGTCAGCAGCGCGAGATAGACGCCGCGCCGGCTGACCGTCTCGAGCAGGTCGAACAGCCGCACGATGGTGTCGTCGCGGCGCGCGGCGTCGATCCGCGGCGCGGCCTCGAGCGCGCGTTGCGCGACGCTGTCGAAGCGTTGCCGGCTCTTTTCCGGCAGGCCCGCGTAGCGCGACGACTGCCAGATCGCGCGCAGCCGCGCGAGCACGGTCGCCGGATCGCTGAAGCCGAGGCCGTCGAGGCGCGCGCGCAGCGCGTCGTCTTCGCCGTCGTCGGCGAGCGCCCCGCTCCAGATCCACGACACGGTGGTGTCCTCGCCCGCCGCGCAGGGGCCTCCGTTCGCCTTGTCGGCAAAGATCTGGTCGAACTGCGCCTCGACGAAGGTGCGGTGGCCGTCGAGCACCGTCATCAGCGCCGCGTAATCGGCAAAGCCGAGCGACGCGGCCAGCACCGCGCGCTCGCCTGGATCGACAGGCATCGCGTGCGTCTGAGCGTCGTCACGGTACTGCAGCCGATGCTCGAGCGTGCGCAGGAAGTTGTAGGCTTCGGTCAGGCGCTCGCGCACGTCCTCGCCGATCAGCCCGCGCGCCTGCGCATGGCGCAGCACCGCGAGCGTCGG
The DNA here is from genome assembly GCF_053427845.1 of Burkholderia sp. AW49-1. Lineage (NCBI taxonomy): Bacteria > Pseudomonadati > Pseudomonadota > Betaproteobacteria > Burkholderiales > Burkholderiaceae > Burkholderia > Burkholderia sp. AW49-1. Next base: position 14,251 of record NZ_JBSAXF010000011.1, read on the forward strand.
CCGCACGCGGAATTCCGCATCCTGGCCGCCGCGGATCAGCTGGAACACCTGCGCGCTGAATTCGATCTCGCGGATCCCGCCGCGCCCGAGCTTGATGTCGTCGGCCTTGTCGGGCCGCATCGACGCGCGGCGCGCGGCTTCCTGGCGAATCTGCTGGTGCAGCGAACGGATCGCGCCGATCACGCCGAAGTCGAGATAGCGGCGGTACACGAACGGCTTGACGATCGATTCGAGCTGCGACTCGAGCCGCCGCGCCGCGTCGCTGTCGCCTTCCGACACGAGCCGCCCCTTGATCCACGCGTAGCGCTCCCATTCGCGCCCCTGCACGTAGAAATATTCCTCGAGCATCCCGAGGCTGCACACGAGCGGCCCCGAATCGCCGTTCGGGCGCAGCCGCATGTCGACGCGAAACACGTAGCCGTCGGCCGTGACTTCGGACAGCACGCCGATCAGGCGCCGGCCGAGCCGCGTGAAATATTCCTGGGTGGACAGCGGCGAGCGCGTGCCGCCGGCCGTCTCGCCGTCGTCCTCGTAGACGAAGATCAGGTCGATGTCGGACGACACGTTCAGCTCGCGGCCGCCGAGCTTGCCCATCCCGACCACGCCCAGCACGACGCGCTGGCCGTCGGCGCCGCGCGGCTCGCCGTACATCGCCTCGAGTTCGACCGACAGCAGCGCGAGCGAGCGCTGCACGGCCACCTCGGCGAGATCGGTCATCGCGGACGTCACCTCGGCGACGTCCGCGACGCCGCGCAGGTCGCGCTCCGCGACCGCGCCGAACACCTCGACACGCAACTGCCGCAGCGCGCGCTTCAGTTGCTCGTCGCCCGGCGCGGCCGCGCCGGCCGGCGATGCGAGCAGTTCGGTCAGGCGCGCGTCGAGCTGCGCGCGAGCGAGCGGCGCGGCGGCCCACGCGGCGATCTGGTCGGACAGCGCGGGACGCGCGGCCACCGCGCGGGCGATATAGCGGGAGTAGGACGGGCTGATCAGGGCGGAAGCGTCGGTCATCGAAAAGCGGGCCTGGCGGTAAGGCCCGCCGCCGCGGGAGAACGCTTGCGCGCCCCGCCGCCGACAGGCCCCGTGGACTCGGCGCAGTGTCGCGACGCGGATGCGCCGCCGCGAAAACCGCGCGCCGGAAAGCCCGTGCCACGCTGCCGCAACGGCCGCCGGCACGAACCCCTGTGATACATTTCAACGTCAGTCTGCAAAACTACCATATCGCCGCCCTTCCGCCGCATGTCCGACCGTCAGGAATCCGCCTTAGCTGAGCCCGAAGCGGGACCTCCGAAGCACGATCATCCAGTCCTGCGTCGCGTGTTCAGGGTGACGCTGGCGGTCGGGATCGGCACGTACTTCGTCGCGGCCGGCGCGTTCCTCGGGCTGCGCTACGTGGTATTGCCGCGCATCGACGAATTTCGCCCGCGCATCGAGCGCGCGGTGTCCGACAAGCTCCACGCGCAGCTTTCGATCGGCAAACTGTCCCCCCACTGGTCCGGCATGCAGCCGGGCGTCGAAGTCGCCAACCTCACCATTCGCGGCCGTGACGGCCAGATCGCGTTGTCGGTCCCGCACGCGACGGCCGCGCTGTCGTGGATGTCGCTGCTGCGGCTGTCGCCCGCGCTGTCGAGCCTGATCGTCGACCATCCGGACCTCGTCGTCGCGCGCGCGGCCGACGGCTCGCTGAGCATCGCGGGCGTCGGCGTCGCGACCACCCATGGCGGCAACGACACGTTCAGCACCTGGCTGCTGAAGCAGGAAGCGATCGTGCTGCGCAACGGCACGCTGCGCTGGCGCGACGCGCAGCACGACGCACCGGAGCTCGCGCTGTCCGGCATCCGCCTCGCGGTGCTCAACCACGGCCGCGAGCACAAGGCCGCGCTGCAGGCGCCCGCGAACGGCACCCTGCTGCTCGGGCCGCTCGATTTCCGCGCGCGCTTCCGGCACAAGCCGCTCGCACCGATCGGCAAGCCGACGAACTGGACCGGCGACGCGTATCTGTCGACCGGCCCCGTCGACTTGCAGACGCTCGGCCGCTATCTCGACATCCCGCTCACGATCCACGCGGGCCGGATCGACAACGCGATCTGGGCGGCCTTCGAGAACGGCCACCTGCGCTCCGCCGGCGGCGACCTGCAGGGCGCCGACGTCGTGTTACGCGTGCGGCCGACCCAGCCGCGCCTCGACGTGCCGACGGTCGGCTTCGGCTGGGACATGGCGCTCGACACCGGCCGCGACTACACGCTGCACCTGACGCGCTTCAACGCGGAGCTCGGCCAGCCGCCGCTGCCGGACGGCACGCCGCTCGCCCGCTCGCTCGCGCTGTCGACGCTGACCGCCCGCTACCGCGTGCCGGCCGCCGACCAGGGGCAGTTGCTGAGCGTCGTCGGCGACCGCGTCGATCTCGGCATCCTCAGCGAGTTCATCCGCGGGCTGCCGCTGCCGGCGCGGCTGCGCAACGAACTGATCAAGCTCGACCCGCGCGGGATGGTGTCGAACTATCACATCGAGGTCGAACGCGCGAAGCCGGCGCGGGCCGAGCTCGCCGACGAAGAGCGCCGCACCGGCGCCGCACCGATCGTCCGCTACCGCTTCCTCGGCGACCTGCAGGGCATCAGCTTCGCCGCGCAGGAGCCGCCTCCCGGCCTCTCGCCGCGCGGCCATCCGCGCGCCGGCTGGCCGGGCGTCGAGAACCTGTGGGGCCGCGTCGACGCGAACGAGACGGGCGGCGCCGCGCACTTCGATACCGTCAACGCGGCGGTCACGGTGCCGGGCGAATTCGATGAGCCGCGCCTCACCTTCGACCGGCTGCGCGGCAACGCGAAATGGGTGATCACGCCGGCGCCGGGCGAGAAGCACGCGCGCGTCGACGTGACGTTGCCGGACCTGTTCGTCGCGAACCCGGATGCGGAAATCGCGGTGTCGGGCTCGTATACGAACCCCGGCCACGGCCGCGGCTCGCTCGACCTGCGCGCGGATTTCGCGCGCGCGTCGGTGGCGCGCATTCCGCGCTACCTGCCGACCGGGATGTCCGAGCACCTGCGCGACTATCTCGGCCATGCGCTGCAGGACGGCCAGGTGACCAAGGGCGCGTCGATCGTCGCCCGCGGCCCGCTCGAGAAATTCCCGTTCGAACACGAGCCGGACGCCGGCGTGTTCCATATCGTCGCGCCGTTCACCGGCGGGCGCTTCGAGCCGACGCCGTACCCGCCGCGCAAGCTCGCGAACGGCACGCCGAGCGTCTGGCCTGCACTCGACGGGATCGACGGCGTGTTCGAGCTCGCGCAGAACAAGCTGCGTTTCGACATCGCGCGCGCGCACTACAAACGCGTCGCGCTGACGAAGGTTGCCGGCCGGATCGACGATCTCGGCAACCCGTCGAAGTCGCCGCTCGTCATCGACGGCCATGCGCAAGGCCCGCTCGCGGACCTGATCGACTACGCGGACAACAGCTCGCTCGGCGCGATGAGCGGGCACATCGGCCGGCGGATCGATGCGCAGGGGCCCGCGGCGCTCGCGCTCAAGATCACGATTCCGCAACACGTTCCGCATCCGCATACCCACGTCGAAGGCGCACTCGCGTTCGGCGGCAACACGCTGTCGACCGACGGCGTGCCGCCGCTGTCCGCGCTGCGCGGCAGCGTCCGCTTCTCCGAGACTGGCGCGTCGCTGCACGACCTGTCGGGGCGCTTCCTCGGCGGCCCGGTGCGCGCGAACGGCAACTTCCAGTCGCACGGCCCGTACGCGGTGGACGTCGACGGCAAGCTCGCGCTCGACGCCGCGCGCGGCCTGAACCTGCGCGGCACGGCCGCGGCGCTGCTCGAGCACGCGGTCGGCGACGCGCCGTACCAGCTCGCCGTGCGCGGCGCGCCGGGCCGTCTGCCGGAGGTCACCGCGCGCTCCGACCTGACGGGCGTCGCGCTCAACTTCCCTGCGCCGTTCGCGAAACCGGCCGGCACGCCGATGCCGTTCCGCTTCACGCTGCAGCCGGCCGCCCAGGCGGGCGGCAAGCGCCTCGAGCATGCCGACCTGACGCTCGGCCCCGTGGCCGCGACCTACCTGCTCGACGCGACGCCCGGCCAGCCGCTGCGCGCGGTGCGCGGCGCGATGGGCATCCACCGGATGCCCGACCTGCCGCAGGACGGCGTGAGCGCCGCCGTCGACGTCGACGAACTCGATGCCGACGCCTGGCTCGCGCTGGCCCGCACGCTGCAGCACGACGCGACGCGCGCGCCGGAACCGCAAGCCGCGCCGCGCATCGACGTCGCGAGCTTCACGCCGAAGCGTTTCGCGCTCCACTTCGGCACGTTGAAGCTGCTCAAGCGCAACTGGGAAAACGTGATCATCGGCGCGTCGCACATCGACGAGCTGTGGCAGGCGAACATCGCGTCGAACCAGGTCTCCGGCTACCTGTCGTGGGCGCCGGGCGGCGGCCACAACGGCGCGGGCGTGCTGAACGCGCGGCTCGCGAAGCTCGTGATTCCGCAGAGCGCGCAGCACGACCTCGTCGGCCGCGCGATGAACCTGCCGACGCCGACCGACCGGCCGATGCCGTCGGTCGACCTGATCGTCGACCAGGTCGTTGCACGCGATCACGACATCGGCCGGCTCGTCGTCAATGCGCGCAACATCGAGGAAGATGGCGCGCCGGTGTGGCAGCTCGACAAGCTCGAGCTGGCGAACCCGGCCGCGAAGCTGACGGCGACCGGCAACTGGCGCACGTCGCGCCGCGCGCTGGCCCGCGGCGTCGACGAGAACGATGCACCGCGCCGCAGCGTGTTCGACTTCAAGCTCGACGTCGGCAACGCGGGCGCGCTGCTCGACCTCGTCGGCCTGCCGCGCACGCTGGCGGACGGCCACGGCACGGTGACCGGCAAGGTCGGCTGGCGCGGCGGCCCGACCGCGGTCGATCTGCCGTCGCTCGGCGGCCAGATCGCGCTCGACCTTGAGCACGGCCAGATCCTGAAGGTCGATCCGGGCGCCGCGAAACTGCTCGGCGTGCTGAGCCTGCAGAGTCTCGCGCGCTTCCTGACGCTGAATTTCCGCGACGTGATCGGCAAGGGGCTGCCGTTCGACAAGATCACGGGCACCAGCCGGATCTCGAACGGGATCGCACGCACCGACGACTTCTCGATGAAGGCTGCGCCGGCGAACGTGACCGTGCGCGGCGCGGTCGACCTCGGCACCGAGACGCAGGACCTGCACGCACACGTCGCGCCGAAGATCGGCGCCGGCACGGCGGCGATCGCGGCCGCGATCATCAATCCGCTGCTCGGCGTCGGCGTGCTGGCGGCGAACTACGCGCTGTCGGAAACGCTGTCGCATGCGTTCGCGCTCGACTACGCGATCACCGGTTCGTGGGCGCATCCGCACATCGAGCGGGTGCGGGGCGATCAGGGTAAGATGAATCACGGTCCGGCCGATGCGGCGAGCTACTGACGCGCGCAAGGTGCCGGGCCGCACCCCATTTATGACGCAACCGATCCAGCGATGACCGATCACACCCGTTCCGCCACGCCCTTTCGGGTCGCCGCGCTGCAGATGGTGAGCACGCCGGAGGTCGCGCGCAATCTCGCCGAAGCCAGACGCCTGATCGCGGAAGCGGCCGGCGACGGCGCGCAGCTCGTGCTGCTGCCCGAGTATTTCTGCTTCATGGGCCATCGCGACACCGACAAGCTCGCGCTCGCCGAACCCTACCGCGACGGTCCGATTCAGCGCTTCCTTTCGGAGGCGGCGCACCGTCACGGCGTCTGGGTGATCGGCGGCACGCTGCCGCTGAAGGCGCCCGAACCCGATCGCGTGCTGAACACGACGCTCGTGTTCGACCCGACCGGCCACGAAGCGGCCCGCTACGACAAGATCCACCTGTTCAACTTCGAGAAAGGCGACGAATCGTTCGACGAGGCGCGCACGATCCGCGCGGGCGACACGGTCGTCGCGTTCGACGCGCCGTTCGGGCGGGTCGGCCTGTCGGTCTGTTACGATCTGCGCTTTCCGGAGCTGTATCGCAGGATGGGCGACTGCGCGCTGATCGTCGTGCCGTCGGCGTTTACGTATACGACGGGCCGCGCGCACTGGGAAATGCTGCTGCGCGCGCGGGCCGTCGAGAACCAGTGCTACGTGCTCGCGGCCGCGCAAGGCGGCAAGCACGAGAACGGCCGGCGCACCTGGGGCCACAGCATGCTGATCGACCCGTGGGGCGAAATCGTCGCGGTCCGCGACGAAGGTGCGAGCGTCGTGACCGGCGCGCTCGATCCGCAGCGCATCGCCGACGTGCGCCAGAGCCTGCCCGCGTGGCGGCATCGCGTGCTGGCCTGAACATCCGATCCGCCCTGGCGCTTGAAACGCCGCCCGGCCAACCCATCTGCCCAGCACGCACCCGACAACTTTTTGAGAACCCTCGATACCCGCATGAACATCATCGAACCCGGCATCCGCAATCTTGCGCTGGCGAAGGACATCCTCCTCACGCCGTACGGCCTCGACGAGAGCCTGCTCACGCGCACGATCGCCGACATCTTCACGCATCGCGTCGACTACGCGGACCTGTACTTCCAGGCGACCCGCAGCGAAGCGTGGAGCCTCGAGGAAGGCATCGTGAAGTCGGGCAGCTTCAGCATCGACCAGGGCGTCGGCGTGCGCGCGGTCGCGGGCGACCGCACCGCGTTCGCCTACTCGGACGATCTGTCGCCGGAAGCCATCGCCCAGGCGGCAGCGGCCACCAAGGCGATCGCGGCGGCCGGCGGCGGCCGCCAGAAGATCAAGGCGGCGACGTCGCTGAAGGGCATCTCGGGCCGCGACCTGTACCTGCCGTCCGATCCGCTCGCGTCGCTCGACGCGACGGCCAAGGTCAAGCTGCTCGAGCGCATCGAGCAGATGGCGCGCGGTCGCGACCCGCGCGTCACGCAGGTGATGGCGGGGCTCGCCGGCGAATACGACGTCGTGCTGGTCGCGCGCAGCGACGGCGCGCTCGCCGCCGACATCCGCCCGCTCGTGCGCGTGTCGGTCACGGTGATCGCCGAACAGAACGGCCGCCGCGAAATCGGCTCCGGCGGCGGCGGTGGCCGCTTCGACTACGGCTACTTCACCGACGAAGTGCTGTCGCGCTACGTCGACGACGCCGTGCACGCGGCGCTCGTGAACCTCGACGCGCGCCCCGCCCCGGCCGGCGCGATGACGGTCGTGCTCGGGCCGGGCTGGCCGGGCGTGCTGCTGCACGAGGCGATCGGCCACGGCCTCGAGGGCGACTTCAACCGCAAGGGTTCGTCGGCGTTCGCCGGCCGGATCGGCGAGCAGGTCGCCGCGAAGGGCGTGACGGTGGTCGACGACGGCACGCTGCCGAATCGCCGCGGCTCGCTGAACATCGACGACGAAGGCAACCCGACGCAGTGCACGACGCTGATCGAGGACGGCATCCTGAAGGGCTACATCCAGGACACGCTGAACGCGCGCCTGATGAAGATGCCCGTCACCGGCAACGCGCGGCGCGAGTCGTATGCGGCGCTGCCGATGCCGCGCATGACCAACACGTACATGCTGAACGGCGACAAGGATCCGCAGGAAATCATCGCGTCGGTGAAGAACGGCCTGTACGCGGTGAACTTCGGCGGGGGCCAGGTCGACATCACGAACGGCAAGTTCGTGTTCTCGGCGTCCGAGGCGTACATGATCGAGAACGGCAAGATCACCTACCCGGTGAAGGGCGCGACGCTGATCGGCAGCGGTCCGGAATCGCTGAAGTACGTGAGCATGATCGGCAACGACATGTCGCTCGACTCGGGCGTCGGCGTGTGCGGCAAGGAAGGCCAGAGCGTGCCGGTCGGCGTCGGCCAGCCGACCCTGCGGATCGACAAGATGACGGTCGGCGGTACGGCATAACCGCATCGCGGCGCAGACAATCCGCGCATTTTGACGAAAGCGCGCGGATTGTCCGCATTTTCGAGCGTCCCCGGTTGCCAGCAGCCCGGCGACCGGGTATAAATTCCGAATCAACTTTTTTGACGAACCGAATCTCCGTCATGTCCGCCAAGTTTTATTTTTACTTTTTTTGGCATCTCAGACCGCTGGCGGATCGAGAGGGTTGATGGCGCGTAAAGCGCAACCGAAATTCCCGAAAAAACCGCCGGCGAACCCGGCGGTTTTTTTTCGCCCTTCGCCCACCCGGTCGCCGCCGCAGCGCATCCCGCGGCCCCGACCGAAATCACTGAATTGCTTGAATTGATGAATCTGCCGCACGCGCACTGACCGAACGGCGCCCGCAAAATGAGGAGAAACAGCATGCCCCCGCACAACACCGACGACGTCCGCATTCGCGAGCTCAAGGAACTGACGCCGCCCGCCCACCTGATCCGCGAATTCGCGTGCTCCGAGGCCGCGTCCGAGCTGATCTACAACTCGCGCCAGTCGATGCACCGCATCCTGCACGGGATGGACGACCGGCTGATCGTCGTGATCGGGCCGTGTTCGATCCACGATACGAAGGCGGCGATCGAGTACGCGGGGCGGCTCGTGAAGGAGCGCGAGCGCTTCAAGGGCGAGCTGGAAATCGTGATGCGGGTGTACTTCGAGAAGCCGCGCACGACGGTCGGCTGGAAGGGGCTCATCAACGATCCGCACCTCGACAACAGCTTCAAGATCAATGAAGGGCTGCGCACCGCGCGCGAACTGCTGCTGCAGATCAACGAGATGGGGCTGCCGGCCGCGACCGAATACCTCGACATGATCAGCCCGCAGTACATCGCCGACCTGATCTCGTGGGGCGCGATCGGCGCGCGCACGACCGAGTCGCAGGTGCACCGCGAGCTCGCGTCGGGGCTGTCGTGCCCGGTCGGTTTCAAGAACGGCACCGACGGCAACGTGAAGATCGCGGTCGACGCGATCAAGGCCGCATCGCAGCCGCACCATTTCCTGTCTGTGACCAAGGGCGGCCACTCGGCGATCGTGTCGACGGCCGGCAACGAGGACTGCCACGTGATCCTGCGCGGCGGCAAGACGCCGAACTACGACGCGGACAGCGTGAACGCCGCGTGCGCGGACATCGGCAAGGCCGGCCTCGCCGCACGCCTGATGATCGACGCGAGCCACGCGAACAGCTCGAAGAAGCACGAGAACCAGATCCCCGTGTGCGCGGACATCGGCCGCCAGGTGGCGGCCGGCGACGAGCGCATCGTCGGCGTGATGATCGAGTCGCACCTCGTCGAGGGGCGCCAGGACCTGAAGGAAGGCTGCCCGCTGACCTACGGCCAGAGCATCACCGACGCGTGCATCGCGTGGGACGACAGCGTGAAGGTGCTCGAAGGTCTCGCGGAATCGGTGAAGGCACGGCGCGTCGCGCGCGGCAGCGGCAACTGATCGCCGGCAGGCCCGAGGCGGCGCGTGCCGCCCGCGGCCTACCGCCTGCTCCGCACGAAAAAAGCCCGGCTCGCGCCGGGCTTCTTTCGTTGGCGGGCCGCCGCCGTCAGGATCTCACTCGAGCGCGCCCGAGCCGAAGATCTCGGTATTGATGCGCTCCGGCGCGACGCCGAGCGCGACCAGCGCGTCGCGCTGTGCCTTCATGAACGCGATCGGGCCGCAGACGTAGTAGTCGGCATCCGGCACCAGCGCGTATTGCTTCACGCGTTCCGGCGTCAGGCGCCCTTCGAGGTCGTGATCGATGCCGCCCCGGTCGTTCGGGCCGACCAGTTCGTACAGCACCGTGCGCTTCACGTTCGCGTGTTCGCGCACCGTATCGTTCAGCCAGTCGCGGAACGCATGCACCGCACCCGAACGGCATGCGTGGACGAACCGCACCTCGCGCGTGCTGCCTTCGCCGACCAGCGTCGATGCCATCGACACCATCGGCGTCAGGCCGACGCCACCGGAGATCAGCACGACCGGCGTATCGACGCCGCGCTTCAGCGAGAATTCGCCCATCGGCGCGGTCACTTCGACGACCGCGCCCTCCTCCACGCCGTCATGCATCAGCGTCGACACCTTGCCGGCCGGAATCGCTTCCGGCTGGCCGGCCTCGCGCTTCACCGAGATGCGCAGCCATTTGCCGTGCGGCGCGTCGGACAGGCTGTACTGGCGCGGCTGGTCGACGCCGAGGTCGCCGACGAAACGCTTTACCGTGACGTACTGGCCCGGCGCGAAGGTCGGCGCCTCGCCGCCGTCGGCGGGCGTCAGGTAGAACGACGTGATCTCGTCGCTTTCACGCACCTTGCGGGCGACCTTGAACGGACGGAAGCCGCTCCACGCGGCGCCCGCGTAGAGGTCTGCCTCGGCGCCGATCAGGATCTGCGCGAGCTGGCCGTACGCGACACGCCATGCCTCGAGCGTCTGGGCATCGACCGCGTCGCCGAGCACTTCGACGATCGACGCGAGCAGGTTCTCACCGACGATCGGGTAATGCTCGGGACGGATGTTCAGGCTCGCGTGCTTGTGCGCGATGTGCGACACCGCTCCGCCGAGCGCGCCGAGGTTGTCGATGTTCGCCGCATACGCATAGACCGCCTTCGCGAGCGTCTCCGGCTGGCTGCCGGTCTTCTGGTGCGTCTGGTTGAACAGGTTCTTCAGTTCCGGATGGCGCGCGAACATGCGCTGGTAGAAGTGCTTCGTGATCGTCGCGCCGTGAACGGCGAGGACAGGGGCAGTGGCCTTCACACGAGCCATCTGGTCAGCGGTGATGTGGGTCATGTTCGTTTTCTCCGTTAAACATGCACATACGATACATCTTTAAGAATCGACGCCCCTCGGGCAAATTGTCGCAGCGCGCAAAAACGCTGCTGCGCGTCAGCGGACGCGCCCGCGCTCCCACAGCACGTCCGAGCCGCCATCCGCGCGGTTCAGCACGCGCGCCAGCACGAACAGCAGGTCCGACAGCCGGTTCACGTAACGCCGCGGCGCATCATTGAGCGTCTCGGTGCGCCCGAGCCCGACGATCGAGCGCTCCGCGCGCCGGCACACCGTCCGGCAAACGTGCGCGAGCGACGCCGCGCGCGAGCCGGCCGGCAGGATGAATTCCTTCAGCGGCGGCAGCGTCGCGTTGTAGTCGGCCAGCCACCGGTCGAGGCGCGCGAGGTGCGTGTCATCGAGCACCGCGTGGCCGGGAATGCACAGCTCGCCGCCGAGATCGAACAGGTCGTGCTGGATCGTGACGAGCGCAGTGCGCACGTCGTCCGGCAGCGGCTCGGCGAGCAGCACGCCGAGGTTCGAGTTCAGCTCGTCGACGTCGCCGATCGCGGCGATCCGCGCATCGTCCTTGCCGATGCGCCGTCCGTCGCCGAGGCCCGTGGTGCCGTCGTCGCCCGTGCGCGTCGCGATCTTGCTCAAGCGGTTGCCCATGCGAATGTCCTCTCGTGCGCGGCCGCCATGCGGCCCGGTTGCCCAGGAACGCGATTATCGCAGCCTGCGGCGGCGGGCGCAGCGGGCGTTACAGCGTAGAATGGGCCGAAAGTTTGACAAGCAGTCGTCAGGAGACATTCGTGAATCACCCTGCCCCGCCGGCCGCCGCGCGCCGCCCGCTGCCCCTCGCCATGCTCGATGCGCTGCGCGCCGCCTTCGGCGAGCGCGTGTCGACCGCCGACGCCGTCCGCGCCCATCACGGCCGTGACGAATCGCCGTTCGATCCGCAACTGCCCGACGCCGTCGTATTCGCCCACAACGCCGATGAAGTTCGCGAAGTCGTGTCGCTGTGCGCGCTCTACGGCGTGCCGCTGATCCCGTACGGCGCCGGCTCGTCGCTCGAAGGCCACCTGCTCGCCGTGCGCGGCGGCGTCTCGCTCGACCTGTCGGAAATGAACCGCGTGCTGTCGATCAACGCGGAAGACCTGACCGTCACGGTCGAGCCGGGCATCACGCGCAAGGCGCTCAACGAAGCGCTGCGCGACACCGGCCTGTTCTTCCCGATCGATCCGGGCGCCGACGCCAGCATCGGCGGCATGACCGCGACCCGCGCATCGGGCACCAACGCGGTGCGCTATGGAACCATGCGCGAGAACGTGCTCGGCCTGACCGCCGTGCTCGCCGACGGCCGTGTCGTGAAAACGGGCTCGCGCGCGCGCAAGTCGTCGGCCGGCTACGACCTCACGCGCCTGTTCGTCGGCTCCGAAGGCACGCTCGGCGTGATCACCGAGATCACGCTGCGCCTGCATCCGCTGCCCGAAGCCGTGTCGGCCGCGATCTGCACGTTCCCGTCGATGGGCGACGCGGTGCGCACCGTGATCGAGACGATCCAGATCGGCGTGCCGATCGCGCGCGTCGAGTTCGTCGACTCGCTCGCCGTGCGCTCGATCAACCGCCACTCGAACCTGACGCTTGCCGAAGCGCCGACGCTGTTCTTCGAATTCCACGGCACGGAAGCCGGCGTGAAGGAACAGGCCGAGCTCGTGCAGACGCTCGCGGGCCAGAACAACGGCCAGGGCTTCGAATGGGCGACCCGCCCCGAGGATCGCACGCGGCTCTGGGCCGCGCGCCACAACGCATATTTCGCGATGCTGCAGCTGAAACCCGGCTGCCGCGCGGTGACGACCGACGTGTGCGTGCCGATCTCGCAACTCGCCGCGTGCGTCGAGGAAACCGAAGTCGACCTGCGCGCGTCGTCGCTGCCCTGCCCGATCGTCGGCCACGTCGGCGACGGCAATTTCCACGTCGCGATCCTGATCGATCCCGACAAGCCCGAGGAAATCGACGAAGCCGAACGCATCAACGACCGGATCGTCGAACGCGCGCTGCGCCTCGGCGGCACCTGCACCGGCGAGCATGGCGTCGGCCTGCACAAGATGCGCTTCCTGCCGAAAGAACACGGCGACAACGCGATCGACGCGATGCGCGCGATCAAGCTCGCGCTCGATCCGCGCAACCTGATGAATCCCGGCAAGATCTTCACGTGCTGACACGGCGGCGCGCCGCCGCGCCGCCCGCAGGAGACCCGATGAACGCTTCCGTCGAACTGTCGAGCGCGACCCGCGCGCAGCGCCAGCGCGAAGTCGTGCAGGCGCTGATGGCCGTGCTGCCGACGCATTGCCTGCTGTTCCGCGACGAAGACACCGCGCCGTACGAATGCGACGGCCTGTCGGCGTACCGCCGGCTGCCGCTCGCGGTCGCGCTGCCCGAAACCGAATCGCAGGTGCAGCGGATCGTGCAGATCTGCCGCCGCATGGAAGTGCCGATCGTGCCGCGCGGCGCGGGCACGAGCCTGTCCGGCGGCGCGCTGCCGATCGCGAACGGCGTCGTGCTGTCGCTCGCGCGCTTCACGCGCATCGTCGAGGTCGATCCGTACGCGCGCACGGCCACCGTGCAGCCCGGCGTGCGAAACCTCGCGATTTCGGAAGCCGCCGCGCCGTACGGGCTGTACTACGCGCCCGATCCTTCGTCGCAGATCGCCTGCACGATCGGCGGCAACGTGGCGGAGAATTCCGGCGGCGTCCACTGCCTGAAATACGGGCTGACGGTGCACAACGTGATGCGCGTGCGCGCGGTCACGATCGACGGCGAGATCGTCGAATTCGGCTCGCTGGGCCTCGACACGCCGGGCCTCGACCTGCTCGCGGTGATGATCGGCAGCGAAGGGATGTTCGCGATCGTCACCGAGATCACGGTGAAGCTGATCCCGAAACCGCAGACCGCGCAGCTCGTGATGGCGAGCTTCGACGATGTCGTGAAGGGCGGCGAGGCGGTTGCCGCGATCATCGCGTCGGGCATCATCCCGGCCGGGCTGGAGATGATGGACAAGCCGGCCACCCAGGCCGTCGAGGCGTTCACGCACGCGGGCTACGACCTCGACGCGAAGGCGATCCTGCTGTGCGAATCGGACGGCACGCCCGAGGAAGTCGCGGAGGAAATCGTCCGCATGACGGCCGTGCTGCGCGAGCATGGCGCGACGCGGATCCAGGTATCGCGCAACGAAAGCGAGCGGCTACGCTTCTGGTCCGGCCGCAAGAACGCGTTTCCGGCCGCCGGGCGCATTTCCGCCGACTATTACTGCATGGACGGCACCGTGCCGCGCCGCGCGATCGGCCCCTTGCTCGCGCGCATCGAGCAACTCGAGACGCGCTACGGGCTGCGCTGCATCAACGTGTTCCACGCCGGCGACGGCAACATGCATCCGCTGATCCTCTACAACGCGAACAATCCGGACGAGCTGCATCGCGCCGAACAGTTCGGTGCGGAAATCCTCGAATGCTGCGTGGAATTCGGCGGCAGCGTGACGGGCGAGCACGGCGTCGGCATCGAAAAGCTCAATTCGATGTGCGTACAGTTCTCGCCGCAGGAGCGCGATGCGTTCTTCGCGGTCAAGCGCGCGTTCGATCCGGCCGGGCTGCTCAATCCCGACAAGGGCATCCCGACCCGCGCGCGTTGCGCCGAGTACGGCCGCCAGCACGTGCGCGGGGGGCTGCTGCCGCACCCCGACCTGCCGCGCTTCTGAGCGCCGCGCAGTCGCGCGGCCCGTGCCGGCCGCGCGCGTGGCGGCTGCATGCCCTCGTCATACGGGGCTTAGGGATAGTCGCGATGTGGATTCGCGCCACCCCGGTACAATCGACCGGACAACAACGAGGCAGCAACAGAACATGGAAGAGGACGACATCGTCGCCGGATGGGCCGAGCGCATCCGTGCCGCCAGTGCCGACGGCCGGCCGCTGCGGATTCGCGGCGGCGGCACCAAGGACTGGTACGGCCAGGCGCTGGACGGCGAAATACTCGACACGCGCTCGTTTCAGGGCATCGTGTCGTACGACCCGGCCGAGCTCGTCGTCACGGTCCGCGCGGGCACGCCGCTCGCGCAGCTTGAAACCGCCCTCGCCGAGTGCGGCCAGATGCTGCCGTTCGAGCCGCCGCATTTCGGCCGCGCGGCCACCGTCGGCGGCTGCATCGCGGCGGGCCTCGCGGGCCCGCGCCGCGCGACCTGCGGCGCGCCGCGCGATTTCGTGCTCGGCGTCACGCTGATGAACGGGCGCGGCGAAGTGCTGCGCTTCGGCGGGCAGGTCGTGAAGAACGTCGCCGGCTACGACGTGTCGCGGCTGATGGCCGGCTCGCTCGGCACGCTCGGGCTGATGCTCGACCTGTCGATCAAGGTGCTGCCGGTGCCGGTCGCCGAAGTCACGCTGAAGTTCGAGATGACCGCGACCGACGCGGTGCGCAAGCTCAACGAATGGGGCGGCCATCCGCTGCCGGTCAGCGCGAGCGCGTGGCGCAACGGCACGCTGGTGCTGCGGCTGTCGGGCGCCGAGGCCGCCGTGAAATCGGCGAAGACGCTGCTCGGCGGCGAAGTCGTCGACGCGGTCGAGGCCGAGCGCTTCTGGGCCGGCCTGCGCGAGCACACCGATCCGTTCTTCAACGGCATTCCGCCCGGCTATGCGCTGTGGCGCCTCGCGCTGCCGTCGATCACCGAACCGATGCACCTGCCCGGCACCCAGCTGATGGAATGGGGCGGTGCGCAGCGCTGGTGGATCACCGACGCCGACGCGCAGACGGTGCGCATGAGCGCGAAGCAGGCCGGCGGCCATGCGACGCTGTTCCGCGCGGGCGAATCCTACGACCGCAGCGCGGGCGTGTTCACGCCGCTGCCCGCGCCGCTGATGAAGATTCACCGCGGGCTGAAGACGGCGTTCGATCCGGCGCGCATCTTCAACCGCGGCCGGCTCTACCCCGATCTCTGAGGGCTCGATGCAAACGAACCTCGCCGATTTCATCCGCAATACGCCCGACGGCGACGAGGCCGACGCGATCCTGCGCAAGTGCGTGCATTGCGGCTTCTGCACCGCGACGTGCCCGACCTACCAGCTGCTCGGCGACGAACTCGACGGCCCGCGCGGCCGCATCTACCTGATCAAGCAGATGGTCGAAGGCGCGCCCGTCACGCGCAGCACGCAGCAGCACCTCGACCGCTGCCTCACCTGCCGCAGCTGCGAGACGACCTGCCCGTCGGGTGTCCAGTACGGCCGGCTCGTCGAGATCGGCCGCAAGCACGTGGAGGCGCAAGTGCAGCGCCCCGTGCAGCAGCGGCTCGTGCGCCGCGTGCTCGCGAGCCTCGTGCCGAACGAGGCGCTGTTCTCGCCGATCATGCGGCTCGGCCAGCACGTGCGGCCGCTCTTGCCGAAACGGCTGCGCGACAAGGTGCCGCCGCGCACGCGGCTGCTCGAATGGCCGCAGCGCACGCATCCGCGCAAGATGCTGATGCTCGCCGGCTGCGTGCAGCCGTCGATGCTGCCGAACATCAACATCGCGACTGCGCGCGTGCTCGATGCGCTCGGCGTCGAGACGATCGTTGCGCCCAACGCGGGCTGCTGCGGCGCGATCCGCCTGCACCTGAACTATCACGACGAAGCGCTCGACGACGCGCGCCGCAACATCGACGCATGGTGGCCATACGTCGAGCAAGGCGTCGAGGCGATCGTGATGAACGCATCGGGCTGCGGCGCGACGGTGCTCGAATATGCGCACCTGCTGCGCGACGATCCGGTGTATGCGGAGAAAGCGCAGCGCATCGTCGCGCTGACGCGCGACATCTCCGACGTGCTGCTCGCGTTCGAGGCCGAGCTCTCGACGCTCGCGCGGCGCCGCGCGATCCATACCGTCGCGTATCACCCGCCGTGCACGCTGCAGCACGGCCAGCAGTCGCGCGGCAAGGTCGAGCGCCTGCTCGAGACGCTCGGCATCGACGTGCGGCTGCCGGCCGACAGCCATCTGTGCTGCGGGTCGGCCGGCACCTATTCGCTGACGCAGCCGTCGCTGTCGTACCGGCTGCGCAAGCAGAAGCTGCTGAAGCTGCAGGCACTCGAGCCGCAGATGATCGTGTCCGGCAACGTCGGCTGCATCGCGCACCTGCAAAGCGGCACGCAGATTCCGGTCACGCACTGGATTCAGCTCGTCGAGCATCTGCTGTACGGCTAGCGCGGCACCTGCGGCGGCGTCCGTATAATGGGCGAATCGAAGCGGCGCGTGCCGTGCCGCATTCGTCACCGTACTCGCCGCCGTAATCGCTTCCCCGTGCCTGCTTCCGTGCCCGTCATGTCCGACTTCGCCGCCCGTCTCGATTCCGTTCACCGCCGCATCGCCGACGCCGCCCGCGCGGCCGGCCGCGATCCCGCCACCGTCTCGCTGCTCGCCGTGTCGAAGACGTTTCCCGCCGACGACGTGCGCGCCGCGCATGCGGCCGGACAACGCGCGTTCGGCGAGAACTACGTGCAGGAATCGATCGACAAGATCGACGCGCTCGCCGATCTACGCGCGGACCTCGAATGGCATTTCATCGGGCCGCTGCAGTCGAACAAGACGCGCCCGGTCGCCGAACGGTTCGACTGGGTCCATTCGGTCGACCGGCTGAAGATCGCGCAGCGCCTCGCCGAACAGCGCCCCGCGCACCTGCCGCCGCTCAACGTGTGCGTGCAGGTGAACATCAGCGGCGAGGCGTCGAAGAGCGGCGTCGCGCCGGCCGACGTGGCCGAAGTCGCGCGCGCGGTCGCAGCGCTGCCGGCGCTGCGGCTACGCGGCCTGATGGCGATTCCCGAACCGGCCGGCGATACCGACGCGCAACGCGTGCCGCATCGCGCACTGCGCGCGCTGTTCGACGCCTTGCGCGCCGAGGGCCTGCCGCTCGACACGTTGTCGATGGGCATGTCCGCCGATCTCGAAGCCGCGGTGCTCGAAGGCGCGACGATCGTGCGCGTCGGCACCGCCATCTTCGGCGCGCGCGACTATTCGCACTGAGCGCTGCCCTTTTCCGCCTTTCCGTTCACTCACCTGCTCAATCGGACATCATGAAAATCGCATTCATCGGCGGCGGCAACATGGCCGCGGCCCTCATCGGCGGCCTGATCAAGCGCGGCGTCGCCGCTGACGGCCTGTATGCCATCGACGTCAACGAGGACGCCCGCGCGCGCACGGCGCAGCAGTTCGGCATCCGCACCGGCGCTGCCATCGACGCGACGCTCGCGGACTACGACGCGATCGTGCTCGCGGTGAAACCGCAGGTGCTGAAGGACGTCGGGCAAGCGCTCGCGCCGCATTTGAAATCGCAGCTCGTGATCAGCATTGCGGCGGGCATCCGCGGCACCGACCTCGCCCGCTGGCTCGGCGACTACGCGTGCGTCGTGCGCACGATGCCGAACACGCCCGCGCTGGTCGGCATGGGCGTGACGGGTCTCGCCGCGCTGCCGGGCGTCGACGCGGCCGGTCGCGAGCTCGCGTCCAACGTGCTCGGCGCGGTCGGCGAGATCGTGTGGTTCGACGACGAAGCGCAGCTCGATGCCGTCACGGCGATCTCGGGCAGCGGCCCGGCCTACGTGTTCTATTTCATCGAAGCGCTGCAGGAAGCCGCGCGCCGCCTCGGCATGAACGACGAACAGGGCCGCGCGCTCGCGGTCGCGACGTTCACGGGCGCCGCGCAACTCGCCGCGCAATCGGGCGAGCCGGCAAGCGTGCTGCGCGAGCGCGTGACGTCGAAGGGCGGCACGACGGCCGCCGCGCTCGCGTCGTTCGACGCGCAGGGCGTGAAGGAAGCGATCGTGCGCGGCGCGCTCGCAGCCGAGGCACGCGCGAAGGAGATGGGCGACGAGCTCGGCCGCGCGTAAGCGCAGCGACTTCACCGGGCTGACGGCACCGGCAACAAAAAAGCGGCCTCGGCCGCTTTTTTGCTGGCATCGCGCATCGGCGCGCAGTCGCGTCAGTTGCCGGCCGCACCCGCCAGCAGGTAATGCGCGGCGATTCCCGCGAACAGCACGCCACCGAGCCAGTTGTTGTGCCGGAACGCCGCGAAGCACGGCATCCGCTCGCGCCCCTTGATCAGCGTGTAGTGATACAGCGCGCAGCCGACCGCCGCCGCCCAGCCGGCCCAGTACGCGAGGCCGAAGCCGAGCGTCACGCCGATCCATACGTAGATGCCGAGCGTCACCGCATAGCATGCCATCACGGCCGCGACGTCGAAGCGGCCGAACGTCAGCGCGGACGTGCGAATCCCGATCTTGATGTCGTCGTCGCGGTCGACCATCGCGTATTCGGTGTCGTACGCGACCGACCAGAAGATGTTCGCGATCAGCATCACCCACGCGAGCATCGGCACCGTGTCCTGCACGGCCGCGAACGCCATCGGGATGCCGAAGCCGAACGCGATGCCGAGATATGCCTGCGGAATCGCGAAAAATCGCTTCATGAACGGATACGAACCGGCGACGAACAATGCGACGACCGACAACTCCTTCGTCAGCGTATTGAGCGGCAGGATGAGCAGGAACGCGATGAACGACAGCACCACCGCGATCGCGACGGCTTCCCATGCGCGGATCTTGCCCGACGTCAGCGGCCGGTCGGCCGTGCGCTTCACGTGACGATCGAAATCACGGTCGGCATAGTCGTTCATCGCGCAGCCGGCCGAGCGCATCAGCAGCGTGCCGAGCGCGAAGATCACGAGCAGCGGCCAGCGCGGATGGCCGTCCGATGCGATCCACAGTGCGTTGAGCGTCGGCCAGAGCAGCAGCAGGCTGCCGATCGGCTTGTCCATCCGGACGAGCCGCAGATACAGGGGAAAGCGGGCAAGCATGGCGAAGCACCGGGAAGATAATCCCGGCATTTTAGAGCCGAGGCGCGGTTCGCGTCATGTCGGGATGGCCCGCGACCGCGTGCCGCGGCACGTGCATCGGCCGCTCGGGCCCGCTGCAAGCGGTCGGGGCGGCCCCGCCCGCCAATCAAGGGGCAGATGTGCTGCGAACTGGCACCGGCGTCCGAGGCAGGATTCGATCGATGCAGGCAGCCCGGGCCCGGTTTGCGGCCGGACTGCCCGCCGATGCCGGCCGCCTGGCGGGCGACCGGCCGCATCGAACTACGCGAGCAGCGACCGCAGCATCCACGCGGTCTTTTCATGCGTCTGCAGGCGTTGCGTCAGCAGGTCGGCGGTCGGCTCGTCGCTCGCCGCATCGGCGATCGGGAAGATTTCGCGCGCTGTGCGCACGACCGTCTCGTGCCCTTCCACGAGCTGACGGATCATCTCTTCGGCTGCCGGCACGCCGTTCGCTTCCGGCACCGACGACAGCTTCGCGAAATCCGCGAAGGTACCCGGCGCGACGACGCCGAGCGTGCGAATGCGCTCGGCGACCGAGTCGACCGCGAGCCACAGTTCGTTGTACTGCTCTTCGAACATCAGGTGCAGCGTGTTGAACATCGGGCCCGTGACGTTCCAGTGGAAGTTGTGGGTCTTCAGGTACAGCGAGAACGTATCGGCAAGCAGGCGCGAGAGGCCGTCCGCGATCTTCCTGCGGTCCTTGTCGCTGATGCCGATGTTGATCTGCGTGGCGTTGCCTTTCCTGGTCATCTTCGGAACTCCTCATTCGAAATGTTGAACCGGAAAAAATGCGTCGAGCAATCCGCATGCCGCGTCGCGTGCGGCGAGCGATTCGCGCGCTCAGCCGCCGGCGCTCGACACGAGCGGCGCGAGCGCGTGCAGCGCCTGCGCGACCAGCTCGGCCGCACCGCCGACGACGATCGCGAAACCGACGATACGCCGCGCCCACTCGGCCGGCGTGAACGCGGTGCGCATGTTCAGCATCATTTGCGTCATGATCGTCACTCCTTCGACACGATCCCGGAAGAAAAAACGGCCGGTCGTGCGACCGGCCGTTTCACGTTACAGCGAAACTGCGTTACCGCATCGCGACACTCACGCGAGATCGAAGCGGTCGAGGTTCATCACCTTGTTCCAGGCCGCGACGAAATCCCGCACGAACTTCTCGTTCGCGTCCGCGCTGCCGTACACCTCGGCCAGCGCACGCAACTGCGAGTGCGAACCGAAGATCAGGTCGACACGCGTACCCGTCCACTTGACCTGGCCCGATGCACGATCGCGCCCTTCGAACACGTCGTTCGCGGCCGACACCGGCTTCCACTCCGTGCCCATGTCGAGCAGGTTCACGAAGAAGTCGTTGGTCAGCGAGCCCGGACGATCGGTGAACACGCCGTGCCTTGCGTCACCGACGTTCGCGCCGAGCACCCGCAGGCCGCCGACGAGCACCGTCAACTCCGGCCCGCTCAACGTCAGCAACTGGGCCTTGTCGACCAGCAGCGCCTCGGCCGGCGTCTTGTACGCGCTCTTCAGGTAGTTGCGGAAACCGTCCGCAACCGGCTCGAGCACGGCCATCGCTTCGATATCGGTCTGCTCCTGCGACGCGTCCATCCGGCCCGGTGCGAACGGCACCGTCACCGCGACACCCGCGTTCTTCGCGGCCTGTTCGACGCCGGCCGCACCGGCCAGCACGATCAGGTCGGCGAGCGACACCTTCTTGCCGCCCGTCTGCGCATCGTTGAACGCCTTTTGCACGCCTTCCAGCGTCTCGAGCACCGTCGCAAGCGCGGCCGGCTGGTTCACTTCCCAGTCCTTCTGCGGCGCCAGGCGGATGCGCGCACCGTTCGCGCCGCCGCGCTTGTCCGAACCGCGGAACGTCGAGGCCGACGCCCATGCGGTCGACACGAGCTGCGCGACCGACAGGCCCGATGCCAGCACCTTCGCCTTCAGCGCCGCGACGTCGGCCTCATCGATCAGCTCGTGATCGACAGCCGGGATCGGGTCCTGCCACAGCAGTTGCTCGGCCGGCACTTCCGGGCCGAGATAGCGGGCGCGCGGGCCCATGTCGCGGTGCGTGAGCTTGAACCAGGCGCGCGCGAATGCGTCGGCGAACTCGGCCGGGTTCTCGTAGAAGCGGCGCGAGATCTTCTCGTAGGCCGGGTCGAAACGCAGCGACAGGTCGGTCGTCAGCATCGTCGGGCGATGCTTCTTCGCCGGATCGAACGCATCCGGAATCACCGCGTCGGCGCCCTTCGCGACCCACTGATGCGCGCCGGCCGGGCTCTTCGTCAGTTCCCATTCGTAGCTGAACAGGTGCTTGAAGAAGTCGTTGCTCCACTTCGTCGGGGTCGACGTCCACGTGACTTCGAGGCCGCTCGTGATCGCGTCGCGGCCCTTGCCCGATGCGTACGTGCTCTTCCAGCCGAGCCCCTGCTGCTCGATGCCGGCCGCTTCCGGTTCCGGGCCGACGTTCGATGCGGGGCCCGCGCCGTGCGTCTTGCCGAACGTGTGGCCGCCGGCGATCAGCGCGACCGTCTCTTCGTCGTTCATCGCCATCCGCGCGAACGTCTCGCGGATATCGCGTGCCGCCGCGAGCGGGTCGGGGTTGCCGTCCGGGCCTTCCGGGTTCACGTAGATGAGACCCATCTGCACGGCCGCGAGCGGATTCTCGAGGTCACGGTCGCCCGAGTAACGGCTGTTCGGGCCGCCGCTCAGTTCCAGCCAGATCTTTTCCGAACCCCAGTAGACGTCGTCCGGTTCCCACGTGTCGACGCGGCCGCCGGCGAAGCCGAAAGTCTTGAAGCCCATCGACTCGAGCGCGACGTTGCCGGTCAGGATCAGCAGGTCGGCCCACGAGATGTTGCGGCCGTATTTCTGCTTGATCGGCCACAGCAGCCGGCGCGCCTTGTCCAGGTTGCCGTTGTCCGGCCAACTGTTCAGCGGGGCGAAGCGCTGTTGCCCGCCGCCCGCGCCGCCACGGCCGTCGGCGGTCCGGTACGTGCCGGCGCTGTGCCAGGCCATCCGGATGAACAGGCCGCCGTAGTGGCCGAAGTCGGCCGGCCACCAGTCCTGCGACGTCGTCATCAGCGCCTGCAGGTCGCGCTTCACCGCCGCGAGGTCGAGCTTCTTGAACGCTTCCGCGTAGTCGAAATCCTTGTCCATCGGATCGGACAGCGCCGAGTGCCGATGCAGGATGTTGAGATTGAGCTGGTTCGGCCACCAGTCCTTGTTCGACGTGCCGCCGGCCGCCGTATGGTTGAACGGACATTTCGATTCGGTCGACATGCTTTTTTCTCCTTTACTTGCTCGTAAGCCCCCACTTGCCGGGCGCGGTTCGTGGAGCATTGCGGGGGGATGAAACGGAACAGGCGGGCCCTGTCGTGCTACGGGGTGTCAGGCGGCGTGGCCTTCGATGCGGGCTGCGGGACTTCGGACATGCAATGCTCCCTCATGGCTGAACGGCAGTGAGTCGGGGAACACGGAACCGGCATGCCGTGGCACTCATCCGCCATACACACGGTCCGCAAGATACGCGAACGCAATCGGGCGCAGGCTCCGGGCCGCGGCCCTCGCGCGATTTACGACCTCGTCGCGCGACGGGATGTTCCGCTGCGCGTGCTGCAATACCGACCGCATCATGACATCCTCCTTTGACACCTGCATTCAGCGTGCAAATCGGACCGCCGATCGAGTGCGATCCATGGAAAGGATTCTATGTATTTCTATTGATGATTAGAATTTGATAAATTTAATCTATGCAATAGGCAAAAATAAACGGGGTCACTAGACCCCGTCCACTTGCCTGCTTCAGATGCACCGCACCCCGCTCAATTCATCGTCGCCGGCATGTCGAGCTTCGCGACACCCGGCAGTTCGCACGCGGCGATTGCCTCGCTGATCGCGTCGATCGCCGGCATCCGCGTGAAGCTCTTGCGCCACACCAGCACGACGCGACGATCCGGCACCGGTTCGTTGAACGGCACGTACGACAGCAACTCGGCGTCGGGACCGTTCGCGCGCGGGCCGATCTCGGCGACCGACATCCGCGGCAGCACCGTGATGCCGACACCGCTCGCGACCATATGGCGAATCGTTTCGAGCGACGAGCCTTCGAAAGTCTTCTGGATACCGTCGGCCGTCTGCGAAAAGCGCATCAGCTCCGGGCACACGCCGAGCACGTGGTCGCGGAAGCAGTGACCGTTGCCGAGCAGCAGCATGGTTTCCTGCTTCAGGTCCTCGGCGTCGATCTCGTCGCGCTTCTCCCACGGATGGCCGGCCGGCAGCGCGACGACGAACGGCTCGTCGTACAGCGGCCGCACCATCAGGCCGGTTTCGGGGAACGGCAGCGCCATGATGGCGGCGTCGATTTCGCCCTGCTTCAGCAGTTCGAGCAGCTTCAGCGTGTAATTCTCCTGCAGCATCAGCGGCATCTGCGGCACGCGCTGGATCATCTGCTTGACGAGCGTCGGCAGCAGGTACGGCCCGATCGTGTAGATCACGCCGAGCCGGAACGGGCCGACGAGCGGGTCCTTGCCCTGCTTCGCGATCTCCTTGATCGCGAAGGTCTGCTCGAGCACGCGCTGCGCCTGCGTGACGATCTGGTCGCCGATCGGGGTCACGCTCACTTCGCTCGCGCCGCGCTCGAAAATCTGCACGTTGAGCTCGTCTTCCAGCTTCTTGATCGCCACCGACAGCGTCGGCTGGCTCACGAAGCATGCTTCGGCCGCGCGACCGAAATGCCGCTCGCGCGCGACCGCGACGATGTACTTCAATTCAGTCAGGGTCATTGTGGGTCAATCAGGGATATACAGGCGATAGGTTTAATTTATACACCCGTTGGCACCGATTCGCCAAGTTTCTCTGCATCGCGATACGCCGAATCGCCGCCGAATGGCGGTTTTAAATCCGTCCCCGAATGCGCGATTCAGGCCTTCAAATACTGCTCCCGCGCGCCGAGCCAGCGTGCGAGATGCTGCGTGACCACGTCGGGATACGCGGCGATCAGCCGCGCCGCCGCGTCCCGGGCCGGGTCGATCAGCCAGCCGTCGGTCTCGAGGTTCGCGAAGCGCAGCATCGCGGCGCCGGACTGGCGCGCGCCGAGAAATTCGCCGGGGCCGCGGATTTCGAGATCGCGCCGGGCGATCTCGAAGCCGTCGGTCGTCTCGCGCATCGTCTTCAGCCGCTCGCGGCCGGTCAGCGACAGCGGGCCCGTGTACAGCAGCACGCAGACCGACGCCGCGGTGCCGCGCCCGACGCGGCCGCGCAACTGATGCAACTGCGCGAGGCCGAAGCGCTCCGCGTGCTCGATCACCATCAGCGACGCGTTCGGCACGTCGACGCCGACCTCGATCACGGTCGTCGCGACGAGCAACTGCACGTCGTTGCGCGTGAAGGCTTCCATCACGGCCGCCTTGTCGGCCGGCGACAGCCGCCCGTGCACGAGCCCGACCTTCAGCTCGGGCAATGCCTCGGCCAGCGTCTCGTAAGTCTCGACGGCCGTCTGCAACTGCAGCGTCTCGCTCTCCTCGATCAGCGGACACACCCAGTACACCTGGCGGCCGGTCAGCGCAGCCTCGCGCACGCGGGCAATCACCTCTTCGCGCCGCGCATCGCCGACGAGGCGCGTCAACACCGGCGTGCGGCCCGGCGGCAGCTCGTCGATGGTCGACACCTCGAGATCCGCGTAATACGTCATCGCGAGCGTGCGCGGAATCGGCGTGGCCGACATCATCAGCTGGTGCGGCTGGAAATCGCGCGCGCCGTTGGCTGCGTTCGCGGCCTTCGCGCGTAGCGCCAGACGCTGCTCGACGCCGAAGCGGTGCTGCTCGTCGACGATCACGAGGCCGAGCCGCGCGAATTCGACCGTGTCCTGGATGATCGCGTGCGTACCGATCACGAGCTGCGCGGTGCCGAGCGCCGCGGCTTCGATCGCCGCGCGCTTTTCCTTCGCCTTCAGGCTGCCCGCGAGCCATGCGACCGATACGCCGAGGGGTTCGAGCCACGCGCGCAGCTTGCGCGCGTGCTGCTCCGCGAGGATTTCGGTCGGCGCCATCAGTGCGGCCTGGTAGCCGGCGTCGATCGCCTGCGTGGCCGCCAGCGCCGCGACGACCGTCTTGCCGCTGCCGACGTCGCCCTGCAGCAGCCGCTGCATCGGATGCGCGAGCGTGAGGTCGTGCGCGATCTCGTCGACGACGCGCGACTGTGCGCCCGTCAGCGTGAACGGCAGCGCCGCGTAGAGACGCGTCGTCAGCGCGTCGGCATCGGCCGCGGTGCGGCGCGGCATCGCGGGCGCCGCGCGCGTGCGGCGCTCCTCGTGCGCACGCTTGAGTGACAGCTGCTGCGCGAGCAGCTCCTCGAACTTGATGCGTGTCCACGCCGGATGCGAGCCGTCCATCAGCGCGGCTTCATCGGAATCGACGCCCGGGTGGTGCAGGATCCGCACGGCCTGCGCGAGCGTCGGCACGCCGAGCGGCTTCAGGTAGTCGCGTTCGATCTCGGGCGGCAGCAGCTCGGGCAGCGGCGTGCGCTCGACCGCGTTCTCGATCGCCTTGCGCAGATACGCCTGCGACACGCCGGCCGTGCTCGGATAGACGGGCGTGAGCACCTGCGGCAGCGGCGCGTCGGCTTCGACGACGCGCACGGCCGGATGCACCATCTCCATTCCGAAGAAGCCGCCGCGTACATCTCCGCGCACGCGCAGCCGCTGGCCGACGGCCATCTGCTTGACCTG
Organism: Burkholderia sp. AW49-1; assembly: GCF_053427845.1. Taxonomy (NCBI): domain Bacteria; kingdom Pseudomonadati; phylum Pseudomonadota; class Betaproteobacteria; order Burkholderiales; family Burkholderiaceae; genus Burkholderia; species Burkholderia sp. AW49-1. The sequence goes on from NZ_JBSAXF010000011.1 coordinate 40,506, forward strand.
CGAGCCGTAGAAATTGAGGAAGCGCAGCACGAGCTGCTCGCCGTCGTCGTCCTGGATCTTCACGACGAGCTGGCGCCGCGGCCGATAGGCGACTTCGTTGTCGAACACCACGCCCTCGGTCTGCGCGATGCCGCCCGGCAGCAGTTCGCCGATCGGCGTGAGGGTGGTTTCGTCCTCGTAGCGCATCGGCAGATGCAGCACGAGATCGATCGAGCGCGTGAGGCCGAGCTTCGCGAGCTTGTCGGCGGTCTTCACGGGTTTGTCGGCGGCCGGCTTCTTCTTGCGCTTCGCGCCGGACGTGCCGGCTGCCCCCGCTTCGTCGCCGTCCGCGCCCGGTTCGGCGTCGGGCGCGGCGGCGGCCGGCTGCGCGAGCCGCCCGTCGGCGCCGCGCTTCGGGCCCGCGCGGCGCGGCGCGGCACCGCCCGGCTCCGCGCTTTGCGCGGGTAACGCGGCATCGTCCGCGTCGAACGGATCGGCGGAATCGGCAACGGCGGCGGAGGAACGGCGTGGTGACACAGGCATCGGATCGTCTGGGTGCTTCGCAAGGCAAGTACAATAGCGGCTTTCACGTCGTCCGAACGAACGACGCCGGCCAGGCCGCGCATCCCGCCATCATAGCGGCTCGCGCGCCCCATTCACGCGTTTCCGCCCTGTCGGCGGCGCCCGCCGGCCGTTTCGAACCAGCCCGCATGTTCACGCTTTCCGATTTCGATTTCAATCTGCCCCCCGAGCTGATTGCGCAAACCGCACTGCCCGACCGCACCGCGAGCCGCCTGCTCGAGGTCGATGGCACCGTCGAGCCCGCGCGCCTCGTCGACCGCCGCTTCGCCGAGCTGCTGTCGTGCATCGTGCCCGGCGACCTGCTCGTGTTCAACGATACCAAGGTGCTGAAGGCGCGTTTCTTCGGCCAGAAGGCCAGCGGCGGCAAGATCGAGGTGCTGATCGAACGCGTGACCGGCACGCACACCGCGCTCGCGCAGATTCGCGCGAGCAAGTCGCCGGGCGCCGGCACGACGCTGCGTCTCGCCGACGCGTTCGACGTGACGGTCGGCGAGCGCGTCGAGCCGTTCTTCACGCTGCATTTCCCGGAGCCGTGCCTCACGCTGATCGAACAGCACGGCCGCCTGCCGCTGCCGCCGTACATCGAGCACGACGCCGACGCGAACGACGAGACGCGCTACCAGACCGTCTATGCGAGCAACCCGGGCGCGGTCGCGGCGCCCACGGCCGGGCTCCATTTCGACCAGCCGCTGCTCGAGAAGCTCGACGCGATGGGCGTCGAGCGCGCGACGCTGACGCTGCACGTGGGCGCCGGCACGTTCCAGCCGGTGCGCGTCGAGAACATCGCCGAGCACCGGATGCACAGCGAGTGGTACGACCTGCCGCAATCGCTCGTCGACAAGATCGCCGCGACCCGCGCGCGCGGCAACAACGTGATCGCGGTCGGCACGACGTCGATGCGCGCGCTCGAAGCCGCGGCGCGCAGCGCCGACGAAGCGGGCCGCCCGCTCGCGGCGACGCAGGCCGAGACCGACATCTTCATCACGCCGGGCTACCGTTTTCGCGTCGTCGACCGGCTGGTGACGAACTTCCACCTGCCGAAGTCGACGCTGCTGATGCTGGTGTCGGCGTTCGCGGGCGTCGAGACGATCCGCGCCGCGTACCGGCACGCGATCGACGAACGCTACCGCTTCTTCAGCTACGGCGATGCGATGCTGCTCACGCGGCGCGACACGCCGGAGACGCCGCGCGCGTGAGCGCGGCAGGTGCGAAGACGTACCGGCCCGCGACCGCGCAGCCGCCGTTGCACCGTTGTCCCGCTGCGCGCGCTCCGATGGCGCGCGCCCCGCTTTTCCCAGCCGCCGGCTTGCCGGCGGCGTTTCCAACATGCGCCGGACTTGCGATCCGGAGTCAGCGCTTCAGCGCATACTCCGGTCCCATGCAAGGCTTCTTCGGTGGCAAGGAGAATGACGCGATGACCGAAGGTTCATCCCACGATACGCACGCTCCCGTGCAGGACCGCCCGGCCAACGGGCTCGAATTCGAACTGCTGACGACCGACGGCCATGCGCGCCGCGGCCGCGTGAAGCTCAACCACGGCGTGGTCGAGACGCCGATCTTCATGCCGGTCGGCACGTACGGCACCGTGAAGGCGATCCAGCCGCGCGAGCTGCACGAGATCAACGCGCAGATCATCCTCGGCAACACGTTCCACCTGTGGCTGCGCCCCGGCCTCGAGACGATCGACGCGCACGGCGGCCTGCACGGCTTCATGGGCTGGAACAAGCCGATCCTGACCGACTCGGGCGGCTTCCAGGTGTTCTCGCTCGGCGACCTGCGCAAGATCACCGAGGACGGCGTGACGTTCGCATCGCCGATCAACGGCGACAAGCTGTTCCTGTCGCCGGAAGTGTCGATGCAGATCCAGAAGGTGCTGAACTCCGACATCGTGATGCAGTTCGACGAATGCACGCCGTACGCGACCAACGGCGTGCCGACCACGCACAAGGAAGCGGCCGACTCGATGCGCATGTCGCTGCGCTGGGCGAAACGCTCGCTCGACGAGTTCGACCGGCTCGGCAACCCGAACGCGCTGTTCGGGATCGTCCAGGGCGGGATGTTCGAGGACCTGCGGGACGAGTCGCTGGCGGGCCTGTCGGAGCTCGGCTTCCATGGCCTCGCGATCGGCGGGCTATCGGTCGGCGAGCCGAAGGAAGACATGATGCGCGTGCTGCGGCACGTCGGCCCGAAGCTGCCGGCCAACAAGCCGCACTATCTGATGGGCGTCGGCACGCCGGAGGATCTGGTCGAGGGCGTCGCGAACGGCGTCGACATGTTCGACTGCGTGATGCCGACCCGCAACGCACGCAACGGCTGGCTCTTCACGCGCTTCGGCGACGTGAAGATCCGCAATGCGACGCACAAGAATTCGCTGAAGCCGCTCGACGCGAGCTGCACGTGCTACACGTGCCAGAACTTCTCGCGCGGCTACCTGCACCACCTGCACCGCGTCGGCGAAATCCTCGGCGCGCAGCTCAACACGATCCACAACCTGCACTACTACCTGCAGCTGATGAGCGAGATCCGCGACGCGATCGAGACCCATACGTTCGACGCGTTCCGCCAGCGCTTCGCGGAGGATCGCGCGAGAGGGGTCGACTGACCGGGCGGCGGCCCGCGTGGCTGCACACTGCTGCCCGCACCGCTGCCTGCACCGCGCCACGTCACATAAGACATGTACTAAATATCGCGTCCCGACGGACGGCCGTGGCCGCCGAATATTACAATCACCTTTCCAAACGAGTCGCAACGGTGCCGTTTCGTGCTTTAACAGCTTGATCCGAAAGCGCATTTGCTGCGCCGTTTGCACATGGGGCCGGTGGTAGAATAACCGGCTTATTTTTCGATCTTCCCCTACGGAGAGACCAACGTGCCGTTCATTTCCAATGCCTTCGCGCAAGGTGCCGGTGGCGCCGAATCGAGCCTGATGAGCTTCCTGCCGCTCATCCTGATGTTCGCGGTGCTGTACTTCATCATGATCCGTCCGCAGATGAAGCGCCAGAAGGAACACCGCAACATGCTCGCGGCCATGGCGAAGGGCGACGAAGTCGTCACGAGCGGCGGCCTCGTCGGCAAGGTGACGAAGGTCACCGAAGGCTACATCGGCGTCGAAATCGCCGAAGGCACCGAAATCACCGTGCAGAAGGCTGCCGTCACGACCATTCTGCCGAAGGGCACGATCAAGTCGCTGTAAGGCTTTTACCGAGCGTCCGGCTCCCCGCGTCGTGCCCGCCTGAGAGAGCAGGCCGCCGCGGCGCCGGACGCGACGCTTTCACGCCAACCACCCGTTCGGCCCCCTCATGAATCGTTACCCACTCTGGAAATATGTCGTGATGGTCGTGGCGCTCGCCATCGGCCTTCTGTACACATTGCCCAACTTCTTCGGCGAAGCGCCGGCGGTGCAGGTGTCGAGCGGCAAGGCCACGGTCAAGCTCGACTCGACCACGCTGACCCAGGTCGAATCCGCGCTCGCCTCCGCGCAGATCACGCCGGACGACGTCACCTTCGAGAACACGGCGTCCAACGCGAATATCCGCGTGCGCCTGAAGGACACCGATACGCAGCTGCGCGTCAAGGACCTGCTGCAAAAGTCGCTGAACGCCGATCCGAACGATCCGCAGTACGTCGTCGCACTGAACCTGCAAAGCGCGTCGCCGCGCTGGCTGACCGCGCTGCACGCACTGCCGATGTATCTCGGCCTCGACCTGCGCGGCGGTGTCCACTTCCTGCTCCAGGTCGACATGACGGGCGCGCTCACGAAGAAGCTCGACTCCGACGCGTCCGACGCGCGCACGCTGCTGCGCGACAAGAACATCCGCGACGGCGGCGTGAGCCGCGTCGACCAGTCCGTCGTCGTCAACTTCAGCGACGCGCAGACAGCGGAAGACGCCCGCAAGGTGCTCGCCGCGTCGGTCACCGAACTGCAATGGGCGACCCAGCCCGGCGGCGGCGGCACGCAAGTCGTCGGCACGTTCACGCCGGCCGTGCAGAAAGCCGTCGAGGACGCCGCGCTCAAGCAGAACCTGACCACGCTCCACAACCGCGTGAACGAACTCGGCGTGTCCGAGCCGATCCTGCAACAGCAAGGCAGCGACCGCATCGTCGTCGAACTGCCGGGCGTGCAGGACACCGCGAAGGCGAAGGACATCATCGGCCGCACCGCGACGCTCGAGGCGCGCCTCGCCGATCCGATCAACACGCACCCGAACCCGAACGACCCCGTGCCGCCGGGCGAGGAGCTGTTCACGCAGGGCAACCAGGCGCCCGTGCTGCTGAAGAAGGACGTGATCTTCACCGGCGACCGCATCATCGATGCGTCGGCCGGCTTCGACGAACACCAGCGTCCGTCGGTCAACATCCGCCTCGACTCGGCGGGCGGCCGCTCGGTGCGCGCGGTGTCGCGCGAGAACATCGGCAAGCCGATGGCGATGGTGCTGTTCGAGAAGGGCAAGGGCGAGGTGCTGACGGTCGCGACGATCCAGTCCGAACTCGGCGACCGCTTCCAGATCACGGGCCAGCCGACGCCGCAGGCCGCGGCCGATCTCGCGCTGCTGCTGCGCGCCGGTTCGCTCGCCGCACCGATGGACATCATCGAGGAACGCACGATCGGCCCGAGCCTCGGCGCGGACAACATCAAGATGGGCGTCCACTCGGTGATTTGGGGCTTCTGCGCGATCGCCGTGTTCATGATCGCGTACTACATGCTGTTCGGCGTGATCTCGGTGATCGGCCTGTCGGTGAACCTGCTGCTGCTCGTCGCGGTGCTGTCGCTGATGCAGGCGACGCTGACGCTGCCGGGTATCGCGGCAATCGCGCTCGCGCTCGGCATGGCGATCGACTCGAACGTGCTGATCAACGAGCGCGTGCGTGAAGAACTGCGCGCCGGCCAGCCGCCGCAGACCGCGATCCAGGCCGGCTACGCGCACGCATGGGCGACGATTCTCGACTCGAACGTCACGACGCTGATCGCCGGCCTCGCGCTGCTCGCATTCGGCTCGGGCCCGGTTCGCGCGTTCGCGATCGTGCACTGCCTCGGCATCCTGACGTCGATGTTCTCCGCGGTGTTCTTCTCGCGCGGGATCGTCAACCTCTGGTACGGCGGCCGCAAGAAGCTGAAGTCGCTCGCGATCGGCCAGGTGTGGAAGCCGGAAGGCGCCACGGCCGGCGCCGCGTTCGCCGCGGCCGACGAATCGACCGACACCGCGCGCGCCGCGAAGCTCGCCGCACCCGCGAAGGGCAACGCACCGCGTGCCGGCAAGCCGCAGTTGCGCAACCGCGCGCAGCAAGGCGTGTCGCCGAAGAAACCGGGCTCGACCCAATAAGGCCCCGGAGACGAAGCCATGGAATTTTTCCGCATCCGTAAAGACATTCCGTTCATGCGGCACGCGCTGGTGTTCAACGTGATCTCGCTGGTCACGTTCCTCGCCGCCGTGTTCTTCCTGTTCCACCGCGGACTGCACCTGTCCGTCGAATTCACCGGCGGCACAGTGATCGAGGTGCAGTACCAGCAGGCCGCGCAGCTCGAACCCGTGCGCGACACGCTCGGCAAGCTCGGCTACGCCGACGCGCAGGTGCAGAACTTCGGCACGTCGCGCAACGTGCTGATCCGCCTGCAGCTGAAGGAAGGCCTCACGTCCGCGCAGCAGAGCGACCAGGTGATGACCGCGCTGAAGGCGCAGAGCCCCGACGTGACGCTGCAGCGCGTCGAGTTCGTCGGCCCGCAGGTCGGCCGCGAGCTCGCGACCGACGGTCTCCTCGCGCTCGCGTGCGTGGTGATCGGCATCGTGATCTACCTGTCGATCCGCTTCGAATGGAAGTACGCGGTCGCCGGCATCATCGCGAACCTGCACGACGTCGTGATCATTCTCGGCTTCTTCGCGTTCTTCCAGTGGGAGTTCTCGCTGGCGGTGCTCGCGGCGATCCTCGCGGTGCTCGGCTACTCGGTCAACGAGTCGGTCGTCATCTTCGACCGGATCCGCGAAACGTTCCGCCGCGAACGCAAGATGAGCGTGTCGGAGGTGATCAACCATGCGATCACGACCACGATGTCGCGGACGATCATCACGCACACGTCGACGGAAATGATGGTGTTGTCGATGTTCTTCTTCGGCGGCCCGACGCTGCACTACTTCGCGCTCGCGCTGACGGTCGGCATCATGTTCGGCATCTACTCGTCGGTGTTCGTCGCGGGCTCGCTCGCGATGTGGCTCGGCATCAAGCGCGAAGACCTGATCAAGGAAAAGAAGACGGCGCACGATCCGGACGATCCGAACGCGGGCGCGCAGGTTTAAGCGCCGCGTCGTTTCGGCGGATACCAGAAGGCCGGTCCTGTTGGACCGGCCTTTTTTCATGCGCGAGACGCGTCTGCTTCCTCCGGCGCGGCCACACGGACCGTCGGCTACAATCGCTTCACCATCCCGCCCCGCCACCCGTCGAAGCCGCGGTCCTCATGATGCCTGCCTCGCATGTCGTTCATCGCATCGTCGCCTGGAGCACCGGTGCCGCCGCCGCGGCTGCGTTCGTTGCATGCGCATCGGCGGCCCATGCGCAATCCGCGTCCGCCCCGCACGCCGCCGCTGTTGCTGCGGCGGCGTCACGACCGTCGCCCTGCCCGCCCGACTGGGAACCGCAACTCTGCGAACTGAAGGCCGCGGTCGAAGTGCTGAAGAAGCAGCACCTGACCGACGTCGACATCGGCGCGTTGCTCGACGCCACCGTGCACGACGGAATCAAGACGCTGCCGTACGCGCGCTTCTTCAACGCAAAGGAAGAGCAGGAACGGCGCGACGACGAGCGCCGCGCACGCGACGGCACACCGGGCATCGGCATCGTGTTCGAGACGCGGCCCGATGGGCTGCACATCATCGACGTGATCCCGGACGCGCCCGCCGAACAGGCCGGCGTGCGGCCCGACGATCTCGTCGTCGCGATGAACGACCGGAGCGTCGTCGGCATCGACAGCAGCGAGGTCGTGAAACTCGCGAAGGGCGACGCGGGCGTGCCACTGAAGCTCACGGTCCGGCGCGGTCCGAACCCTGCGACGCTGACCTTCGCGCCGGTCCGCGCGATCGTCCGGCCACACCCGGCGACCGCAAGGCGGCTCGCCGGCGACATCCTGTACACGCGGCTGTCGAGCTTCCCGGAGCCGGCAGTCGGCAACTATATCGACGCGGTGCAGGCCGCGCGCCGCGCGGGGCCGCCGGTGAAAGGCGTGATCCTCGACCTGCGCATCAACGGCGGCGGCGCATTGAATGCGGCGATCGGCATCGCCGCGCTGTTCGCCGGGCGCGACCGCACCGCGATGATGACGCTCGAGCGCGACGGCACGAAGCGCCGCCGCTTCACGACCAACTGGCCCGACTACGAACTGCCGGTCATGCACGGCCAGGATCCGCTCGCGCCGCTGCAGGCAGACGACTGGTGGCGCACCGTGCCGCTCGTCGTGCTCGTCGACGGACAGAGCGCGTCGGCCGCCGAAGCAACCGCGGCTGCACTGAAGGATCTCGGCCGCGCGCGGCTGCTCGGGATGCCGACTTACGGAAAGGGGCTCGCGCAGACCGGCGTCGACCTGATCGACGGCACGCGCATCAATTTCACGTTCGCGCGCAACCTGCGGCCGAACGGCTGCCCGATGGACGGCTACGGCGTCGTGCCGGACTGGCTCGTGCCGCCGCGCCGCGACTCGGACGTCGACGGCGTGCTGCTGTGGTATCGCGAAGTCGATCTCGCCCGCGCGCCGTATGCCGACCGGCTGGCGCCCGATCCGTTCGCGCAGGTACGCAAGGCACGGCAGAAACTGCGCGAAGCGCGCATGCGCGAGAAAATTGATACGTCGAAGAGCGCGGCGCTGCCGCAGAGGGAATTCGGCGCGGATGCCGACTGGCAGCTCCGGCAGGCGCTTGACGCGCTCGCTGGCCGGCCGGTGCGGACCGTCGCCGCGCCCGCGCAACTGATGCCGGCGCAACCGGTATGCGAGCGCGGCAGCGACTGACGCGCCGCCGCGCGCCCCGCGTCACCGGAACCCGAACCGCCGGCGCAGCACGATCAGCGCCGCGAGGCTCAGCACGGCCGCGAACATCAGGTAGAAGCTCGGCGCCGTCTTCATCCCGGTCGCGCGGATCAGCCACGCGATGATGAACGGCCCGAAGCCGCCGAAGATCGTCACCGCGACGTTATATGCAAGCGACATCCCCGTCGTGCGCGTCTGCACCGGAAACACTTCGGACAGCAGCCCCGGCAGCGCCGCGAAATAGCCAGTCATCAGGAACGCGAGCAGCACCTGCAGTGCGATCAGCGTGCCGAAGCCCGGATGCGCGACCAGATACGCGAACGCCGGATAGATCAGCACGAGGATGCCGACGGCCGGCGCGAGCATCACGCGCACGCGTCCGTACCGATCCGACCAGTGGCCGACGAGCGGCGCGAACGCCATCTGGATCATGCCGACGACGAGGATCGCGGCGAACGCGGCCGACGGCGCAAGCCCGAGCTGCTTCACGCCGTAGGTCGGCATGAACAGCACGAGATAGGTCGCGACCGTGCCGAGCACCACCACACCCATCGCGGCGACGAGCCGTGCCTTGTGCGACGCGAACGTGTCGCGCAGCGGGCTCGCGGTGCTTTCGGCGGCGAGGAATTCGGGCGTCTCGTCGACCTTCGAGCGGATGTAGTACGCGACGGGCCCGAGCAGCAGCCCGAAGAAAAACGGGATGCGCCAGCCCCACGCGGCCATCTGGTCGGCCGTGAGCTGTGCGTTCAGCGCGGTGCCGAACCCGGCGGCGAGCAGCGTCGTGAGCCCCTGGCTCGCGACCTGCCAGCTTGCGAAGAAGCCGCGCCGGCCCGGCACGTGCTCGGCCAGGAACGCGGTCGCGCTGCCGAATTCGCCGCCGGCCGAGAAACCCTGCATCAGCCGCGCGGCGACGAGGATCAGCGGCGCGGCAACGCCGATCGTCTGGTAGGTCGGCAGCACCGCGATCACCAGCGTGCCGGCCATCATCAACAGGATCGACAGCGTGAGCGCGGCCTTGCGGCCCGCGCGGTCGGCGTACGCGCCGAGCACGATCGCGCCGAGCGGGCGCATGAAGAACGACACGCCGAACGTGCCGAGCGTGAGCAGCAGCGACACGGTGTCGTTGCCGGCCGGGAAGAACAGCTTCGAGATCGTCACCGCGAAGAAGCCGTAGACGACGAGGTCGAACCACTCGAGCGCGTTGCCGATCGACGCGGCGACCACCGCGCGCCACACGCGCGGCGACGAGGCAATGGAGCTGGACTGCGTGACGGCGTGCATCGGCGATCTCCTTGTCGTTGTACGTTGTATCCGGCGCGCCGGTTCTCGCGCCGCGAGCTGCGCCGACGATTATAGGCGCGCAAAAAAAACCGCCGCGCCCCCTGCAAACGGGAGCGCGGCGGCTGGCTCGCGACGGGCTGGCAGCGCGACGCGCCGGCCGGCCCGGTCGGGCGCGTTACTGCTGCTTGACGGCTTCGGCCGTGATCAGCAGCTTCGTCTTCATCTTGAAGCCGTACTGCTTGCCGTAGTCGAGGCCGAAATCGTCGCGGCTGAATTCGCCGACCGCGTCGACGCCGCACACTTCGCGCTTGAGCATCGGATGCGGCATGCACTTGAACGAATCGATCTTCAGCGTGACCGGCTTCGTGACGCCGTGCAGCGTCAGGTTACCGACCACCGACACCGGCTTGTCGCCGTCGAACTTGATGGCACCCTTGTAGTTCGCCTGCGGGAACTTGGAGACGTCGAAGAACTCCGCCGTCTGCAGGTGCTCGTCGAGCTTCGCGCTGCCCGTGTGGATCGACGCGATGTCGGTCGTCACGTCGACCGTACCGGTCTTCGCCGCGCGGTCGAGCGTCACGGTGCCGCTCGACTTGTCGAACTTGCCGCGCCAGACCGACAGGCCGCCGAAGTGGTCGGCCTCGAAGCTCGGGTACGTATGGCTCGGGTCGAACTGGTACGTCGCGCTGTCGGCGAATGCCGAGAACGACAACGAAGCGGCCAGCGCGCCCGCGGCGATGATCAGATGCTTTTTCAAACGCTTTCTCCTTGGAACAGCGCCGCGCCCTCGCGCGGCATTCGGGGTGATGCGACAGCCCGCCGCTTACTTCGTGGCGACGAGATGGAACTTGATCTGCACTTCGTCGGCGACGATCGACGTGTCCTTCCACTCGCCGGTGCCGACGTTGAACGCCGAACGCTTGATCGGCAGCACGCCGTCGAAGGTCTGCGTCGCGCCGCTCTGCGTGACCGTGACGGGCACCGTGACGATCTCGGACTTGCCCTTGATCGTCAGCTTGCCGGTCACGTTGTACTTGTTGCCGCCCGCCGGCGCGATCGCCGACGACGCGAAGGTCGCCTGCGGATACGCCTTCGCGTCGAACCAGTCCTTGCCCGCGACCTGGTCGTTGTACATCTTGTCGCCGAGGTCGAAGCTCGCGATGTCGATCGTCATTTGCGCGCTGCCCTGAGTGGCCTTGGCCGGGTCGAACTTCACCTGCGCGGAGAACTTCCTGAATGCGCCTTCGGTCGGCACGTTCATCTGCTTCGACACGGCGGACACCTTGCTCTTCGAGAGATCGACGTCGGCATGCGCCGCGGCCGACGCGACGAGTGACACCGCGGCGAACGCGGTCAGCATGGAGCGGGAGAAAGACACTTTCATGGGATCCTTCATTTGGCGGAGGGAAGCATCCGCGACAGCAGGCCGTCGCGGTCCAACAACTGGTGCTTGAACGCCGCGAGCACGTGCATGGCGACGAGCGCAAGCAGAATGTAATTCAAAGACACGTGCAGCGTCTTGAAGGTTTCCTTCAGCGCGGGATCCGGATCGATCAGGCGCGGCAGCGGCACGATGCCGAGATAGACGACCGGGATGTTCGACGCGGAGCTGTACAGGTAGCCCGTCAGCGGAATCACGATCATCAGCACGTACAGCAGCATGTGCACGCCATGCGACACCGCACGCTGCCACGCCGGCGTGCCGCCCGGCAGCGGCGGCGGCAGGTGCGTCGCGCGCCACAGCACGCGCACGACGGCCAGCGCGAACACCGTCACGCCGATCCACTTGTGCCACGAGAAGTACTTGAGCTTCGTCGGCGTGAAGCCGGGGATGTCGGTCATCACCCAGCCGAGTGCGAAGCCGCAGACGATCAGCAGCGCGATCAGCCAGTGCAGCGCGATCGCGGTGTGCGCGTAGCGTGCCGGCGCGGCCGGCGGCGATTTCGATGTCATCATGGATTCCTCAGTTGAGCGAACGGCTGCGCCGGTAAATTCGTCCGACGCTTGTCAAGGCCGCCATGCTACCGCAACCTTTTGTCACGCGCGGACTCTGAGGACAGGCGCGCCAGCCCGCTGCCAGGTTTGCGCCATGTTACCGCCCGGTCACCCGGCAACCGGGCGTTGACACGCCGAAAAAGCCGTTTTGGTAAGATTGGCGCGGGTTCCGGCCCCGTCGACGCGTTCCCCCGCCCGTCGCACAACCGCCTTTTCCATGCAACGACACGACCTGATTGCCTGCCACGAATGCGACGCACTGTTGCATAAACCGCGCCTGAGCGGTCGCGAAATCGCGCGCTGCCCGCGCTGCGACGCGCTGCTCTATCGCAACAGCACCACGCAGATCGAGCGCATCAGCGCGCTTGCGGTCGCGGCGCTCGTCACGTTCGTCATCGCGCAGGCGTTCCCGATCCTCGAAATGGACCTCAACGGCACCCGCGTGCAGACGACGCTGATCGGCGCGATCGACGCGCTGTGGCATCAGGGCATGGAGGTCGTCGGCGTGATGGTGTTCTGCTCGACCGTGCTGTTCCCGCTCGTCGAGATGGCCGCGCTGCTTTACGTGCTGCTGCCGATCCGGCGTGGCGTCGTGCCACCGGGCCTCAATTTCGTGCTGCGCACGATCCAGCTCGTGCGGCCGTGGGGAATGATCGAGGTGTTCATGCTCGGGATCGTCGTGACGATCGTGAAGATGGTGAGCCTCGCGCGCGTCGTGCCCGACGCCGCGCTGTTCGCGTTCGGCGCGCTCACACTGATGACCGCCGTCGTGCTGATGTTCGATCCACGCACGCTGTGGGACATCGCCGACGACCTGCGCGCCGGGCGCGCGCCCGCCTCGCCCGACGGCACCACTCCGCCGCCGCAAGCGCCCCGCCAATGACGATGCCGACCGCCGCCCGCGAGGGCTACGCCAGCTGCCACGCATGCGGGCTCGTGCAGACGATCGACCATCCGCACGCGCATTGCGCGCGCTGCGGCAGCACGCTTCACTTCCGCACGCCGAACAGCGTCATGCGCACGTGGGCGCTGCTGATCGCGGCCGCGATCCTCTATATCCCGGCGAACCTGCTGCCGATCATGCGCACGTCGTCGATCGTCGGCTCGCAGGAGGACACGATCATGAGCGGCGTCATCTATTTCTGGACGTCCGGCGACTGGCCGCTCGCGGTCGTCGTGTTCGTCGCCAGCATCCTCGTGCCGATGCTCAAGCTCGGCGTGCTGACGATCCTCGTCGGCACCGCGCAGCGGCGCACCGTGTGGCGGCCGCTGCAGCGCACGCGCCTGTACCGGATCGTCGAGCGGATCGGCCGCTGGTCGATGCTCGACATCTTCGTCGTGACGCTCACCGTCGCGCTCGTCCATTTCCGTTCGCTCGCCGTCATCACGGCCGGCCCCGGCGCGCTCGCGTTCGGCTCGGTCGTGATCCTGACGATGCTCGCGTCGATGCAGTTCGATCCCCGCCTGATCTGGGATCCAGTCGAAACCTCAGGGAAACACCATGAATAGTCCGCAAGGCCCGCAGGAAGACGCGTCCCGGCCGCCCGATCCGGCGATCTCGACGAAAAGCGGCTGGCTGCCGTCGCTCGTCTGGCTCGTGCCGCTGATCGCCGCGCTGATCGGTATCGGCCTCGTGATCAAGTCCGTGCGCGAGCGCGGCCCGGAAGTCACGATCAGCTTCCACAGTGCGGAAGGACTCGAGCCGGGCAAGACGCAGGTCAAGTACAAGGACGTCGAAATCGGCATGGTCAAGACGATCAAGCTGTCGAAGGACCTGTCGCGCGTGCTCGTCCAGGTGCAGTTGAAGAAGGAGGCCGAGGACTTCGCGGTCAAGGGCTCGCGCTTCTGGATCGTGCGTCCGCGCGTCGGTGCGACCGGTGTGTCGGGGCTCGGCACGCTGCTGTCGGGCGCGTACATCGGCGTCGATGCCGGCCACGGGCAGGACACGCAGACCGACTTCACCGGCCTCGAGACGCCGCCGGCGGTGACCGGCGACCAGAAGGGCACGCAGTACGTGCTGCGCGGCGATTCGCTCGGCTCGGTCGACATTGGCTCGCCCGTCTACTACCGCCGCGTGCAGGTCGGCCAGGTGGTCGGCTTCTCGCTCGACAAGGACGGCACGGGCGTCACGTTCAACGTGTTCGTCAACGCGCCGTACGACCAGTACGTCGGCGTGAACTCGCGCTGGTGGCAGGCGAGCGGCGTCGACCTGCGGCTCGATTCGAGCGGCCTGAAGCTGAACACGCAGTCGCTCGCGACGGTGATCCTCGGCGGCATCGCGTTCCAGACGCCGCCGAACCAGGACAGCGGCGCGACGGCGCCGAACAACACGACCTTCCGCCTCGGCTCCGACGAAACGGACGCGATGCGCGATCCGGACGGCCAGCCGCTGCAGGTCGTGATGAACTTCAACCAGTCGCTGCGCGGGCTCGCGGTAGGCGCGCCGGTCGACTTCCGCGGCATCGTGCTCGGCGAAGTGACGAACATCGGCATCGACTTCGATCCGAAGACCAAGAACTTCCTGATGCCGGTGACGATGAACGTGTATCCGGAGCGGCTCGGCCCGCGCTTCCGCGAAACGATCGAGAGCAAGGGCGAAGCGGGCCGCCGCGAGATCGTCGAGCGCCTCGTCAGGCACGGGCTGCGCGGCCAGCTGCGCACCGGCAACCTGCTGACGAGCCAGTTGTACGTCGCGCTCGACTTCTTCCCGAAGGCGCCGGTCGTGAAGATCGACGCGGCACGCCAGCCGCTCGAGCTGCCCACCGTGCCGAACACGCTCGACGAACTGCAACTGCAGGTCGCCGATATCGCGAAGAAGCTCGACAAGGTGCCGTTCGACCAGATCGGCGCGAACCTGAACAGCGCTCTGTCGAACGCCGACAAGCTGTTCAAGCAGCTCGACACGCAGGTCGCGCCGGAAGCGCGCGACACGCTGTCGGCCGCGAAGCAGACCTTCTCGACCGCAGAGGCCACGCTGCAGCAGGATTCGCCGCTGCAGTCCGACGTGCGCGGCGCGCTGAAGGAACTCACGCGCACGCTGCAATCGCTGAACGCGCTCGCCGACTATCTGGAGCGCCATCCCGAATCGCTGCTCAAGGGCAAGCCAGGAGATCGATAATGACGACGACACGCGTGAACATCCTCGCGAGCGGCGCGGCGGCAGTCTTCGCCGCGCTCGCGCTCGCCGCGTGCAGCTCGCCGCCCGCGCGGTTCTATACGCTGAGCCCGGCCGACGCCGCCGCGCCCGTGCGCACCGCGCCCGCCAACCCGTCGTTCCTGATCGAGGTGCCGTCCGTCGGCGTGCCTGAGCAGGTCGCGAAGAACCAGCTCGTCGTGCAGAAGAACGCCGCGCAGGTCGACGTGCTCGAGCAGGAGCGCTGGGCCGCGCCGCCCGCCGACGAAATCCGCCGCGCGTTGTCCGACGACCTCGCCGCGCAGCTCGGCACGATCGACGTCGCGAATTCCGCGTATCCGGCCGGCGTGCCCGTCTATCGGATCAGCGTGAACGTGCAGCGCTTCGAGTCGTGGCCCGGCAAACGCGCGGCGATCGATGCGGTGTGGAGCGTGCGCGCGCTCGGCACGCAGGCCGTGATGACGTGTCGCACGAGCGTCGCGGAACCGGTCGCCGACGGCTATGACGCGCTCGTCGCGGGCCACCGGCGCGCGCTCGACGTGATCGCATCGCAGGCCGCGTCCGGCGTGCGCGCGATGGCCGCGCGGCACGGCGCCGCGGCTGCGTCGACCACCTCGACGACCGCATCCGGCAAGGCAACGGCCGCCGCGCCCGCCGTGCCCTGCCCGACCGGTCCGACACCCGGCGACGACGCGGGCGCGACCGGCAAGTCCGGCAAGTCCGGCGCGTAAGCGCAACGCGCGGGCCGGCGTCCGACGCATGTGCGCGATGCGGCTGCACTCGGCACACACCGCCCGATAGTCGTCGTCGGCATCGATCCGCGTGCGCGTGCGACCGCGCACGCGAACCTGCCGCTCTTGCCACCCTCGGCGCTTCGGCCGATGCTGCTCTACCTCCATCGGCCGGAAGGCCGCTTTGCATTGTTTGTCAAAATCCGCCGGAACCGGCTCCACGCAACACGGTCGGCTTGCGTTTTCGTGCCCGATTGACGATCCTACGCACTTTCCGGCTCGCGCCGCTCGTCGCACGCCCGCCGGCGGCGATCCGCCCGTCATGTCGGGTCCGAGCGCCACGTCTCCCGGAGCGCGCATGCGTGTCCGCGTGCACCGCACCGGGGCAGCCGCATCGCGGGTCGCCGCGCATCGTCCGGCCATCCGACCAGTCTCACCGTTCTCCCCGGCGCCGCGCCGTGTTCCGGCCGGCATCCCGAACCCGCCCGTCCCGGGCTTTCGCTATTCCGTTTATGTTTCGTTCCCTGACGACCCTGATCAAGAAGTGGCGCGCGTCGCGCAATGCCGGCCACCAGCTCGATGCGCTGCTCGCGCATGCCGACGCGGACGCGCCGTACGCCGAGCGCAGCGAATGGCTGATCGAGCTCGCGCACTGGCTGCGCCGCAACGGCGCGATGCAGGTCGCGCACGACGCACCGGCCGAACGCGACGCCGGCGCGCGCGCGTACCGGGCGCACGCGCGGTTGCGCTACCTGTTCCACGTGCTCGACCGCAATCCCGCATGGAAATCGCATGCCGCGCGTATCCTGCGCGGGATCCTGCGCGAATGCGATGGCATCTCGCTGCTGTGCGACGCGGGGATGCCCGTGCATTCCGGTTTCTTCGGCGCGCTGTTCGAGCGCATCGATACGTCGCTGATCCCGCCCGCGCCGAACCGCCGCGAACTGACGGCGCTGTTCACGCTGATGTTCCCGACGCCCGAAGACGCGCAATGGATCGACGCGCTGCCCGACGACCTGCTCGCCCGCCTCGCCGAGCTGATCTCGTTCGACGTCACCGACGAAGAGCGCCACGAGCCCGGCTCGTTCTCGCGCGACCTGCTCGCCGCCCTGCACAACCTGACCTGCCAGATCAGCTCGACCGGCCTGTCGCAGACGGTGCGCAGCCGCCTGTCCGACGACGACGCGCGCAAGCCGCTCGAAACGCAGCCGTTCTATCGGCTCACGCGCGCGATGCTCGCGGTCGAGACCGCGCACGCGGCCGTCGAGGACGGCGGCGACCCGAGCAAGCTGCTGCACGAGGTGAACTACCTGCGCGTGCTGCTCGACGAATGCCGGATCGCCGTCGACGACGTGTTCGCGCACCTGTACCGCAACGGCGTGTCGGTCGACATCGTGTTCCAGGTCGAACGCATGCGCATGCGCATCCTGCGCGCGGAAATGCTGCTCAACGCGTGGATGGCACGCGACGACCTGCGCGGGATGGCGCGCCTGACGGCCGAGCTCGTCGACGCGAACCAGAACAGCCAGAGCGTGTCGCACCTCGTGCGCAGCAACTTCTCGCTGTTCGCGCGCAAGCTCGTCGAGACCAACGCGGACACCGGCGAGCACTACATCTCGCGCGGCCGCGCCGAGTACCTGAAGATGCTGCGGATGGCCGCGGGCGGCGGGCTCGTCACCGTCGTGACCGTGTGCGTGAAGTTCGCGATCACCGGTGCGCACCTGCAGTCGATGCTCGAAGGACTGCTCGCGGGCGTCAACTACGCGGCGAGCTTCATGTTGATGCACTTCCTGCACTTCACGCTCGCGACCAAGCAACCCGCGATGACTGCGCCGACGCTCGCGCGCGAGCTCGACGACACCGGTCACGAGGAAGGCGTGAAGGCGTTCGTCGCATCGGTGATCGCGCTGATCCGCACGCAGGCCGCGGCGATTTCCGGCAACGTGCTCGTCGTGCTGCCGGTGTGCCTGCTCGTGCAGCTGTTCGCGGGCAACCTGCTGCACGCGAACCTGATCTCGCCGGAGAAGGCGCACGCGACGCTGCATTCGTTCTCGCTGCTGGGCCCGACGCCATTCTATGCGGCGCTCACGGGCGTGCTGCTGTGGGCGTCGAGCCTGCTCGCAGGCTGGGCCGACAACTGGTTCGTGCTGCATCGGGTCGGCGACGCGCTCACGTACAACCGACGGCTGCGGCTCACGCTCGGTGCGTCGGGTGCCGCGAAACTCGCGCACTTCTGTCGCTCGAACGTCGCGGGCGTGGTTGCCAACGTCGGTCTCGGCCTGATGCTCGGCCTGATCCCGGCGATCGTCACCGTGTTCCTGTTCCCGTTCGAGGTGCGCCACGTGACGCTGTCGGCCGGGTCGATCGGGATCGCGCTCGGCGTGCTCGGCAAGGGCGCGCTCGGCACGCCCGAGCTGTGGTGGGCCTGCGCCGGCGTCCTGAGCATGGCGATCCTCAACGTGCTCGTGAGCTTCGCGCTCGCGTTCACGATGGCCGTGCGCTCGCGCAGCCTGCGCCGCACCAAGGTGCGCGCGCTGGTCGGCGCGATCGTCCGCACGGTGCTGTCGAAGCCGTCCGCGCTGTTCTGGCCGGCCGGCACCCCGGCCGCCCGCGCCAGCCAGCCGGGCTCGCACTGATCCTTCGACGGCGGCGTGCCAACCCGCGCAGGCACCGCCGCGCGGGCCCGCCGGCTCGCCGTCACGGCCGGCGCGCCGGCGCCGGCGTCCCGAATCGGATGCAACGCCGGCTCCGGCGGCTCGCGCCGCGTACAATAGTGGACTTTTGCACGTCCTCACCCGCCTTATGTCCTCGCCCACCCTGTACGAATTCTTCGCTCCCTGCCCGCGCGGCCTCGAAGCGGCGCTTGCCGCCGAGCTGGCCGAAATCGCCGGCCGACATCTGGACGGTGCGCCGTTCACCGCGGGCGCGCAGGTGCCGGGCGGCGTTCATTTCCGGGGCGGCTGGGCGGCCGGCATGGCCGCGAACCTCCATTCGCGAATCGCGAGCCGGATCCTGCTGAAGATCGCACACCGCCCGTACCGCAACGAACAGGACGTCTACGCGCTCGCGCTCGAGCAGCCGTGGGAACGCTGGTTCGCATCGACGCAGACGCTTCGCGTCGACATCACCGCGATCAAGTCGCCGCTGAAGAGCCTCGAATTCGCGACGCTGCGCGTGAAGGACGCGATCTGCGACCGGATGCGCGACAAGACCGGCGCGCGCCCGAGCATCGACACCGGCGCGCCGGACGTGCGCGTGTTCGCGTTCCTGACGGCCACCGAGTGCACGCTGTACCTCGATACGTCGGGCGAGCCGCTGTTCAAGCGCGGCTGGCGCCTCGACAAGGGCGCGGCGCCGCTGCGCGAAAACCTCGCGGCCGGCATCCTGCGCCTGACGGGCTGGACGCCCGGCACGCCGCTGTACGACCCGATGTGCGGCAGCGGCACCTTCCTCGCGGAAGCCGCGCAGATCGCGCTCGGCGTCGCACCGGGCGTCGAGCGCCGGTTCGGCTTCGAAAAGCTCAAGCAGTACGACATCACCGCATGGCAGGGCCTGAAGGTCGCGGCGCTCGACGCGAAGCGCGCGGCGCGCGGCAAGCGCGATTCGCTCGGCGTGTACGGCAGCGACATCTCGGGCGACATGCTCGAGAAGGCGCGCGCGAACCTCGAGCGCGCGGGCGTGCCGTCGGTGTGGCTCAAGCAGGTCGACGCGCGCGGGATGACGCCGCCGTGCGACGGCCCGGGCATCATCCTCGCGAACCCGCCGTACGGCGAGCGGATCGAGGTACGCGGCCGCAGCGCGCGCGGCGAGGTCCGCGAGACCGGCCGCAACCGCGGCAACGACGACGCCTTCCGCCGCACGCACACCGACGCGCCGGACAGCGAATTCTTCAACGCGCTGGGCGATGCGCTCAAGCAGCGCTTCACGGGCTGGCAGGCGTTCCTGCTGACGTCGGACCGGTCGCTGCCGGGCCAGCTGCGCCTGCGCGAATCGGCGAAGACACCACTGTTCAACGGCGCGCTCGAATGCCGGCTGTTCCGCTTCGACCTGATCGCCGGCAGCGTGAAGGCACGCCCGGCCGCGCGTGAGGGCGACGCCTGACACGCGAGACGGCCGTCGCGGCCGCCTGCTGACACCCACACGACGCCCGGCCTGAGCCGGGCGTTTTGCTTTCCACAGCCCCCACGCGGGCGGCGCCCCGCGTGCCGCCCCGCCACCCGCGCGCCGATGCGGTTCCCGCACCGCCCTTGCCCGCCCAAGCCGTCAGGTTCGCCCTTTTGTCAGCACCGCCACGACTACTGACAGCACGCTGTCAGCAGCACCCGATCACACTGCAATCCCGGCGCAATGCAAGGCTGGTTTCCATCAAGAACCCGAACAACAAGGAGCTCGTCATGACGTCCGCAACTGCAACCGAAACCGCCACCGTGGAACGCGCGATCGCGTGGTTCGACATCCCGTCCCTCGATTTCGACCGGGCGATCCGTTTCTACGAAACCGTGCTGCAGACGACACTGCAGCGCGAAGTCATCGGCGGCGTGCCGATGGCCGTGTTCGATCACGAAGCATCGAGCACGGGCGGCAGCATCGTGTTCGATCCGCAGCAGATGAAGCCGAGCGCGAACGGCGTGCTCGTGTACCTGAACGCCGGGGAATCGGTCGTCGCGGCGCTCGAGCGCGCGAAGCGCGCGGGCGGCGTCGTGCAAGGCTCGGTCGTCGAGCTGCCGAACAACTACGGCTACATCGGCTACCTGATCGATACCGAAGGCAACCGCGTCGGCCTGCACGCACCGAAATGCCACTGAGCGCGTCCACGGTCCGGCCGGCGCGGCGCTATCATCGCGAAGTCCCCGTAGCCGTTGGAGTCGAGGTCCATCCATGACGCGCCGTGCCGACCGCCTGTTCCAGATTGCCGAGCTGCTGCGCGGGCGTCGTCTCACGACCGCGCAGCAGCTCGCCGACTGGCTGTCGGTGTCGCCGCGCACGGTCTATCGCGACGTGCGCGACCTGCAACTGTCAGGGGTGCCGATCGAAGGCGAAGCCGGCATCGGCTACCGGCTGAACCGCAACGCGAGCCTGCCGCCGCTCACGTTCACCGCCGAGGAGCTCGCGGCGCTCGCGGCCGGCGCGCGGATGCTCGAAACCTGGGGCGGCGCGCGCTTCGCGGGCGGCGCGCGTTCGGCGCTCGCGAAGATCGCGTCGGCGATGCCGGCCGACAAGCGCACCGCGCTCGATCGCCTGCCGGTGTTCGCGCCGTCGTTCCACATCGACGAGACGTTCTGCGCGAAAGTCGACGCAATCCACCAGGCGGTCGACACGCGTCACATCGTCAGCTTCGACTACCGCGACCGGCTCGGCGCGCACACGAAGCGCCGCGTGTGGCCGCTTGGGCTCGTCTACTGGGGCGGACGCTGGACGATCGGCGCGTGGTGCGAGCTGCGCGACGACTTCCGCACCTTCGACATCGCGCGGATGGGCGACATCACCGTGCACGAGCAGTTTCCGGACATGGAAGGCCGGCGCATCGCCGACTACATGCGGATCGCGGAAGCGCCGATGCGCTGACGCGCGCCGCCGCCACTCGCATGCCGGGGCGTCCGCGCCCCGGCAACGCCCGTCATTCCCCGAACACGACCGACCGCTTCGGCCGCTCGTCGACGTGCAGCGAAAACACGTCGGGGCGCGCATAGTGCCCGACCACGTCGAAGTCGTAACGCGCACGCACGAGCTCGTCCGTATCGATGCGCGCGGTCACGAGCCCGGCCTCGCCGATCAGCGGCTCCGTCAGCAGGTCACCGAGCGGCCCGACGATCACGCTGCCGCCGCGGATCAGCGGCCGCTCGGGATCCCAGCCCGGCACGTCGATGCCGAGCACGCGCGGCGACGGCTGCACCTGGCACGCGCTCACGACGAAGCAGCGCCCTTCGTGCGCGATGTGCCGCATCGAGTTTTGCCACAGGTCGCGCTCGTCGACGGTCGGCGCGCACCAGATCTGCACGCCTTTCGCATACATCGCGCACCGCAGCAGCGGCATGTGGTTCTCCCAGCAGATCGCGGCGCCCGCACGGCCCGCGGCCGTGTCGATCACCGGCAGGGTCGAGCCGTCGCCCTGCCCCCAGATCAGCCGCTCGGTGCCGGTCGGCATCAGCTTGCGGTGCTTCGCGACGAGCCCGTCGCGCGGATCGAAGAACAGCGCCGTGCAGTAAAGCGTGCTGCCGCCACGCTCGATCACGCCGACCACGAGGCTCGCGCCCGTGCGCTGCGACAGCGCGGCCAGTTCGTCGGTTTCGGGCCCCGGCACGTCGATCGCCTGTGCGGCGTAGCGCGCATACGCGTCGCGGCCTTCGGGCAGCCGGTAGCCGAGCCGCGTGCCGAAGATCTCGCCCTTTGGATAGCCGCCGAGTACGGCCTCGGGCAACAGGACGAGCGACGCGCCGCTGTCGCGGATCGCGGCTTCGTAGCCGAGGATCGTGTCGAGCGTGGCGCGCGTGCCGGCGGGCGATGCGCCGATCTGCAACGCGGCGATGACTGAGTTGGACATGAAGGCGTCTCCGGTGAGTGGGTGACGCCATCTTTATCGATATCATTTCATCGATCAAATCGATAAAGCGATAACTGACATGAATGCGGATGATATCGCCGCGCTCGACCTGAACCTGCTGAAGGTGTTCGAGGCGCTGTACGAGGAAGGCGGCGCGAGCCGCGCGGCGCTGCGGCTCGGCCTCACGCAATCGGCGGCGAGCGCGGCGCTCGCGCGGCTGCGCGTGATCTACGCCGATCCGCTGTTCGTGCGCACCGGCCGCGGGCTCGCGCCGACGCCACGCGCCGACGAACTGAAGCCGATCCTGTCCGACGCGCTCGACCGCTGCCGCGCAAGCCTCGCGATCGCGGCCGACGGCGGCGAGCGGGTCGGCCGTACGATCTCGATCGGGTTGTCGGACGACTTCGAGATCGCGCTCGGCCGCGCGCTGATCGACGCGGTCGCCCGCGAAGCCGCGGGCATCCGGCTGATCTTCCGGCAGACGCACAGCGGCATCGCGGGCGACGCGCTGCTGCGGCACGGCGTCGATCTCGCGATCGCGTCGGGCGGGTTCTCGGCGAACGGGTTGAGCCGGCGCGCGGTCGCGACAGGCGGCTACGCATGCCTGATCGATCCGGCCGGCCGCGCGCACGCGCCGAGCACGCTCGCGCTCGCGCTCGCCGATTTCGTGCAGCGCGATCACCTGCTCGTGTCGTCGGGCGGCGTGATCGGGATCGTCGACGAAGCGCTGGCCGCGCTCGGCCACAAACGGCGCGTCGCGGCGTCGACCACGCATTTCGCGGCGCTGCCGTACCTGCTCGCCGGCTCCGACGCGGTGGCGACGATTCCGGCGCACGCGGCACGCGCGATCGCGCAGTCGACGTCGCTGCGCGCGCTCGCGTGCCCGGTCGAGCTGCCGCGCTATCCGGTGGAAATTGGCTGGCGCACGAGCACGCAGCGCGACCCGGCAATCGTGCGCGTGCGGGATACGATCGCCGCCTGCGTCGCAACGATCGTCGCACCGTGAAAAACGGGGCGCGATTCGGCGCGTAACGGTCGGACCGCCCTGGCTGGCCGCCAGCCTAGGCAGGCGGCGCCGCCGGAACGCGTCGCGGCGATCGGGCAGACCCGTTGCCGCCACGAGAACGACCGGGGTCGGATTCGTCTAACCTGACGACCGGCAGCGTCCGGGCGCAACCGGTAAAATGCCGAACCATGAAACCCGAAATCTGGACCCCGCATGTGACCGTCGCGGCGCTCGTCGAGCGTGCCGGTCGCTTTCTCGTGATCGAGGAAGAAACCTCGACGGGCCTGCGCATCAACCAGCCGGCCGGCCATCTCGAAGCCGGCGAGACGCTCGCCGACGCCGTGATCCGCGAGACGCTCGAGGAAACCGCGCATCCGTTCGTCCCCGACGCGCTCGTCGGCGTCTATCTCGCGCACTACGACCGCCCGGACAGCACCGGCGCGACGTACCTGCGCTTCACGTTCTGCGGCACGGCTGGCGAGCCGCTGCCGGGCCACATGCTCGACGACGGCATCGTCCGCACGCTGTGGATGAGCGCCGACGAACTGCGCGCGTGCAGCGAGCGCCATCGCTCGCCGGCGGTGATGCGCTGCGTCGACGACTATCTCGCCGGGCGGCGCATTCCGCTCGATTTCGTGCACACGCATTCGGTCGCGCCGCGCCCGGAAGCATTCGACCGTCAGGCGGTAAACAAATGAGCAAGCGCCGTGTAGTAGTGGGCATGTCGGGCGGCGTCGATTCGTCGGTGACCGCGTGGCTGCTGAAGGAACAGGGGTACGACGTGGTCGGCCTGTTCATGAAGAACTGGGAAGACGACGACGACGGCGAATACTGCTCGACGCGCCAGGACTGGATCGACGTGGTGTCGGTGGCCGACCTGATCGGCATCGACGTGGAAGCCGTGAACTTCGCGGCCGAATACAAGGACCGCGTGTTCGCCGAATTCCTGCGCGAATACTCGGCCGGCCGCACGCCGAACCCGGACGTGCTGTGCAACGCCGAGATCAAGTTCAAGGCGTTCCTCGACCACGCGATGTCGCTCGATGCGGAAATGATCGCAACCGGCCACTACGCGCGCGTGCGCGAGCGCGCCGGTCGCTTCGAACTGCTGAAGGCGTTCGATCATACGAAGGATCAGTCGTACTTCCTGCACCGGCTGAACCAGGCGCAGCTGTCGAAGACGATGTTCCCGCTCGGCGAGATCCCGAAGACGAAGGTGCGCGAGATCGCCGCGCAGATCGGCCTGCCGAACGCGAAGAAGAAGGACTCGACTGGTATCTGCTTCATCGGCGAACGGCCGTTCCGCGACTTCCTGAACCGCTATCTTCCGACGAAACCAGGCCCGATGAAGACGCCCGACGGCAAGGTGGTCGGCGAGCACATCGGCCTCGCGTTCTACACGTTCGGCCAGCGCAAGGGCATCGGCCTCGGCGGCAGCAAGGACGGCAGCGGCGAACCGTGGTTCGTCGCGGCGAAGGACATTGCGTCGAACACGCTGTACGTCGTGCAGGGCCACGACCACCCGTGGCTGCTGTCGCGCGAGCTCGTCGCCGGCAACGTGAGCTGGGTCGCGGGCGAGCCGCCGGCCGACGGCTTCTCGTGCGGAGCGAAGACGCGCTACCGGCAGGCCGACGCGGCCTGCACGTTCGGCCGGGCCGCGTTCGGCCGGGCCGCGCTCGGCCGGGCCGACGGCGAACGCTTCTCGCTCGCGTTCGACGACGCGCAATGGGCGGTCACGCCCGGCCAGTCGGCCGTGCTGTACGACGGCGAGATCTGCCTCGGCGGCGGCATCATCGAGTTCGCGGCCACCGGCCAGCCCGGCCAGACGGCGCCGTCGGCAACGCACGCGGGCGCGCTCGCGGAAGCACGCTGACATCCATTCGGTTTAGACTTGCGGCACGCCGCGCCCGGCGGAACACGATTCCGCCGCGGCCGGTGCGCCGCCGCGCAGCGTACGCATGGCGGCATTTCAAGATGCTTACGGAGCCCCCATGCTTTCACGACGCTACCTCGCGATGTGGTGTGCCGTCCTGCTGCTCGTTGCTGCGGCCGCACTCGCGTCGATCCACGTGCTTTCCTGGCTGTGGATCATCCTCCCCGTCGCCCTCGTCGCCCTCGGCCTGTACGACCTGAACCAGGACCGTCACGCGATCCTGCGCAATTATCCGCTCTGGGGTCATTTCCGCTTCCTGTTCGAGTTCATCCGCCCCGAGATCCGCCAGTATTTCGTCGAGGACGACACCGACGAGAAGCCGTTCTCGCGCGCGCAGCGCAGCCTCGTCTACCAGCGCGCGAAGAACGTCGCCGACAATCGCCCGTACGGTACCGAGCTGAACGTGAAGGCCGTCGCGCACGAATGGATCAGCCACTCGCTCGCGCCGACGAAGCTGCCGAACCATGACTTCCGCATCCGGGTCGGCGCGAACCGCGCGCAGCCGTACGACATCTCGATCTTCAACATCTCGGCGATGAGCTTCGGCTCGCTGTCCGCGAACGCGATCCGCTCGCTGAACCTCGGCGCGAAGAAAGGCGGATTCGCGCACGACACCGGCGAAGGCTCGCTGTCGAAGTACCACCGCGAGAACGGCGGCGACATCATCTGGGAAATCGCATCCGGCTACTTCGGCTGCCGCAACGACGACGGCACGTTCAATCCGGACAAGTTCGCGAAGCAGGCCGCCGATCCGCAGGTCAAGATGATCGAGATCAAGCTGTCGCAAGGCGCGAAGCCGGGCCACGGCGGCGTGCTGCCGGCCGCGAAGATCACGCCCGAGATCGCCGAGACACGCGGCGTGCCGATGGGCAAGGACTGCATCTCGCCCGCGACGCACTCGGAATTCTCGACGCCGCGCGGGCTGCTCGAATTCGTCGAGCGGTTGCGCACGCTGTCGGGCGGCAAGCCGACCGGCTTCAAGCTGTGCATCGGGCATCCGTGGGAATTCTTCGGGATCGCGAAGGCGATGATCGAAACGGGCATCGTGCCGGACTTCATCGTCGTCGACGGTGCGGAAGGCGGGACCGGCGCGGCGCCGCTCGAATTCACCGACCACGTCGGCGTGCCGCTGCAGGAAGGGTTGCTGCTGGTGCACAACACGCTCGTCGGCATCGGCGTGCGCGACCGCGTGAAGATCGGCGCGAGCGGCAAGATCATCACCGCGTTCGACATCGCGCGCACGCTCGCGATCGGCGCGGACTGGGTGAATTCGGCGCGCGGCTTCATGTTCGCGGTCGGCTGCATCCAGGCGCAGCACTGCCACACCGACCGCTGCCCGACCGGCGTCGCCACGCAGGACCCGGTTCGCCAGCGCGCCATCGTCGTGCCCGACAAGGCGGAACGCGTGTACAACTTCCACCGCAATACGCTGCATGCGCTGCAGGAACTCGTGCAGGCGGCCGGCCTCGGCCATCCGTCCGAGCTGCGCGCGCATCACATCGTGCAGCGGGTCGCGCCGCACGAGGTGCGGCTGATGTCGCAGCTGCTGAAGTACCTGAAGCCCGGCGCGCTGCTCGACGGCCACACCTGCGGCTATACGCTGTACGACAAGTGGTGGCCGATCGCGCGCAGCGATTCGTTCGTGCTCGGGGAGACCGTTTACGCGTCGATCGAGTGACGCGATCGCCAGCCGCCGGGCGGCTCGCCATAAAAAAGCGCCCCGCGGGGCGCTTTTCTTTTGTCTGCGCGATCCGCCGCCGGCGGTCGGTCAGCCCTGCGGCAGCGTATCGACGAACGTCTGCCGCTGCGACAGCTTCACGAAGTGCTTGTCGAGGTTCGGATGGCGATCGCGCCAGTTGAGTTCGGGCATCCGGAAGTCGAGGTAGCCGAGCGCGCAGCCAAGTGCGATGTCGGCGAGCGTGTAATGATTACCGACGCACCACGTCTTGCCGCCGAGGCCTTGCGACATCGCGACGAGCGCGTCGTCGATCTTGCGCTGCTGGCGCGAGACCCAGCTCGCGCTGCGCTGCGCTTCGTCGCGCAGCGTGTGTTCGAGACGAATCGCCACGGCCGCGTCGAGCACGCCGTCACCCAGCGCCTCCCAGCAACGCACTTCGACACGCTCACGCCCCGACGGCGGAATCAGCTTGCCGACCGGCGACAGCGTATCGACGTATTCGCAGATCACGCGGGAATCGAACACCGCGGCACCATCCTCCATCACGAGACACGGGACCTTGCCGAGCGGATTCGATGCATGAATGTCCGTCTCCGGCGCCCACACGTTCTCGAGCTCCAGCTTGTAGTCGATCTTCTTTTCAGCAAGCACGATCCGCGCCTTTCGGACGTACGGGCTGCTGAGCGAACCGATTAATTTCATCATCTGCCTTTTTAAGGGAACCGCCGAGAGTATACGTTGTCGCCGATCATAACCGGCCGGCGTGGCCGGGCAGAAAATCGCCCGTCCGGCCTGTGGATGGTTTGCAACAGCCATCGCCGAGCCCCGTCCGGCGCGGCTTGCAGCCGCGCCACTCACGCGTCGCGTCCGGCGGCGCTACAATCGCACGATGAATGCGCCCCTCGATACCGCCATCGCCGTCGACGTCTACCGCCAGCGCCGCGAACGCGTGCTTGCCGCACTGCGCGCCGCGGGCGGCGGCGTCGCCATCGTTCCCACCGCGCCGGAAATGCTGCGCAACCGCGATACGGCCTTCCCGTACCGGCATGACAGCTACTTTCACTACCTGACGGGCTTCACCGAGCCGGATGGCATGCTCGTGCTGAACGCGGCCGGGTCGCACGGCACGCCGGAATCGATCCTGTTCTGCCGCGCGAAGAATGCCGACCGCGAGATCTGGGAAGGCTTCCATTACGGGCCCGAGGCCGCGCGCGATGCGTTCGGCTTCGACGCGGCCTACGCGGTCGACGTGATCGACACCGAAATGCCGCGCCTGCTCGCCGATGCGGGCACCGTGCACTATCGGTTCGGCGCCTCGGCCGAGTTCGACCGCCAGCTCGCCGGCTGGATCGACGCGGTGCGCGCGCAGGCGCGCACGGGCGTCGCCGCGCCGGACGCGCTGCTCGACCTCACGCCGCTCGTCGACGACATGCGGCTCGTGAAGGACGAACACGAACTCGCGATCATGATGCGTGCCGCGCACATCTCCGCGCTCGCGCACCGTCGCGCGATGCAGGTGTGCCGCCCGGGTATCCGCGAATACGAACTCGAGGCCGAGCTGCTGTACACCTTCCGCAAGCATGGCGCGCAGGCGCCCGCGTACGGCTCGATCGTCGCGGCCGGCGCGAACGCGTGCGTGCTGCACTACCCGGCCGGCAACGCGGCCGCGCGCGACGGCGACCTGATCCTGATCGATGCCGCGTGCGAACTCGACGGCTACGCGTCGGACATCACGCGCACGTTCCCGGCCAACGGGCGCTTCTCGCCCGCGCAGCGCACGCTGTACGACATCGTGCTCGCCGCGCAGCAGGCCGCGATCGACGCGACGCGCGCGGGCGTATCGTTCGAGGCGCCGCACGACGCAGCCGTGCGCGTGCTGGCGCAAGGGTTGCTCGATACGGGCATCATCCCGAAGACGCGCTTCTCGAACGTCGACGACGTGATCGCCGAGCGCGCATATGCACGCTTCTACATGCACCGCACCGGCCACTGGATCGGCATGGACGTGCACGATTGCGGCGATTACCGCGAGCGGCTCGCCGCACGCGATGCCGACGGCGCGTTGCCGTGGCGCACGCTGAAACCCGGCATGACGCTTACCGTCGAGCCGGGCCTGTACGTGCGCGCAGCCGACGACGTGCCGTCCGAATACTGGAACATCGGCATCCGCATCGAGGACGACGCGATCGTGCGCGAGCACGGTTGCGAGCTGATCACGCGCGACGTGCCGGTGGCGGCCGCCGAGATCGAGGCGCTGATGCGCGCGGGCGCGGCGCACGGCGCGTGAGCGTGCCGCGGGTTGCCCTCGCCCCGCTGTCGAGCCACCGTTGTCTCGCTGTTGACCGCCGTTGACCGTTACCCCGTTTCACGAACACTGATGACGACCGCTTCCTCCCCGGCCACGCCGGACTACGATCTCGCCATCGTCGGCGCGGGCCCCGTCGGGCTCGCGCTCGCCGGCTGGCTCGCCCGACGCAGCGCGACGCAGCACGCGACGATCGCGCTGATCGATGCGCGCGAGCCGGCCGCGAGCGCGAACGATCCGCGCGCGATCGCCGTGTCGCACGGCAGCCGCGTGCTGCTCGACACGCTCGGATGGCCGGGCGACGCGACACCGATCGAACACATCCATGTCTCGCAGCGCGGCCATTTCGGCCGCACGCTGATCGAACGCGACGAGCACGACCTCGCCGCGCTCGGCTACGTCGTACGCTACGGTTCGATCGTGCAGGCGCTCGCGCAGGCCGTGCGCGGCACGCGCGTCGACTGGCTCACGTCGACCACCGCACGCACGCCGCAACAGGACGCCGACGGCGTCACGCTGACGCTCGACGGCCCGCAAGGCGAGCGCATGCTGCGCGCGCGCATCGTCGTCAACGCCGAAGGCGGGCTGTTCCACGAACAGCAGGCCGATACCGGCAAGCATCGCCGCGACTACGGTCAGACCGCGATCGTCGGCACGGTCACGGTCTCGGCGCCGCGCCCGAACGTCGCATGGGAACGCTTCACGCACGAAGGCCCGCTCGCGCTGCTGCCACTTGGCGGTGCCGCGTACTCGCTCGTGTGGTGCTGCACGCCCGACGAAGCGGCCCGCCGCGCCGCCCTTCCCGACGACGCGTTCCTGCGCGAACTCGGCGCTGCCTTCGGCGAGCGGATGGGGCAGTTCGTCGCGATCGCGGGGCGTGCATCGTTTCCGCTCGGGCTGAACGCCGCACAAACGCTCGTCAGCGGGCGCATCGCGATCGTCGGCAACGCCGCTCAAACGCTGCATCCGGTCGCCGGCCAGGGGCTCAACCTCGGGCTGCGCGATGCGCATACGCTCGTCGACGTACTGTCCACCCAAGGCTTCGAAGCGACCGCGCTCGCAACCTTCAACGCGCGGCGTGCGCTGGACCGGCGCTTCACGATCGGCGCGACCGACACGCTCGCGCGGCTGTTCACGGTCGACACCGGCCCCCTTCCGCTGTTGCGCGGCGCGGCGCTTACCGCGCTCGAATTCGTCCCGCCGCTGAAGAAGGCGATCGCGCGCCAGATGATGTTCGGCCAGCGCAACTGACGCGCGGCGCGGCGCGCGTTGCGTCTCATCGGCGCCGCGCAAACCGGGTCAAATCGGCGGGGCATGGGAATACGGTAAAATGCGCGTTTTCCCTCCGCCCTTTTTTGCCCGCGACGCCCGGCGCTCGCGGGCGGTGCCATTGCGATGCCCGTTATCGGCCCTCACGTATTGCGTAACAACCTGTTCGTCGCCCCGATGGCCGGGGTGACGGATCGCCCGTTCCGCCAGCTGTGCAAGCGGCTGGGGGCCGGATACGCCGTGTCCGAGATGGTCGCGTCCAATGCGCAGCTGTGGAAGAGCGCGAAAACGATGCGGCGAGCGAACCACGAAGGCGAGGTCGAGCCGATCGCGGTGCAGATCGCCGGCGCCGATCCGGCGATGATGGCCGAAGCCGCCCGCTACAACGTCGACAACGGCGCGCAGATCATCGACATCAACATGGGCTGCCCGGCGAAGAAGGTCTGCAACGTCGCGGCCGGCTCCGCGCTGCTGCAGAACGAGCCGCTCGTGCAGCGGATCGTCGAGGCCGTCGTCGCGGCGGTCGGCACGGGGCCGGATGCGGTGCCCGTCACGCTGAAGATCCGCACCGGCTGGGATCGCGAGCACAAGAACGCGATCACGGTCGCGCGCCTCGCCGAAGCGGCCGGCATCTCGATGCTGACCGTGCACGGCCGCACGCGCGCGGACCTCTACCGCGGCGACGCGGAATACGACACCATCGCGGCCGTGAAGGCGGTCGTGCGCATCCCGGTCGTCGCGAACGGCGACATCACGTCGCCGGCGAAAGCGAAGGCCGTGCTCGACGCAACCGGCGCCGACGCACTGATGATCGGTCGTGCCGCGCAAGGCCGGCCATGGCTGTTCCGTGAAATCGATCATTTTCTGCAAACCGGCGAGCTGCTGCCCCCGCCGCGGATCGACGAGATCCAGCACGTGATGAACGAACACCTGGAAGACCACTACGCGTTCTATGGTGAATTCACCGGCGTCCGTACTGCGCGCAAGCACATCGGCTGGTACACTCGCGGCCTTTCCGGTGCCAACGGGTTCCGGCACAGGATGAACACGCTCGATTCCACCCGCGAGCAACTCGCCGCCGTCAATGCATTCTTCGAGGCGCAAAAAGCGCTGTCGGACCACCTCGTCTACGTCGATGACGAAGAGGAAAACGGCCAGGGCGAGTCGGACGACCATAACCAGTTAGCAGCATGAGCAAGCACAACATCGAACAATGTGTCCGCGAGAGCCTGGACGTGTATTTCCGGGACCTAGACGGCTCCAATCCGCACGACGTCTATGAAATGGTGATGTCCTGCGTCGAAAAGCCGATGCTCGAGGTCGTGCTCGTACAGGCCGGCGGCAATCAGTCGCTCGCCGCGGAGTACCTCGGCATCAATCGCAATACGCTGCGCAAGAAGCTGCAGCAGCACGGCCTGCTGTAGGCGGCCGTCCCGTCCCCGTTTCCCTGGCTATTGGTGGTTCCATCATGATCAAGCAAGCGCTCATTTCCGTTTCCGACAAGACCGGCATCGTCGACTTCGCAAAGTCGCTGTCCGACCTCGGCGTCAAGCTGCTGTCGACCGGCGGCACCGCGAAACTCCTCGCCGACGCGGGCCTGCCCGTTACCGAAGTGGCCGATTACACGGGCTTTCCGGAAATGCTCGATGGACGCGTGAAGACGCTCCACCCGAAGGTGCACGGCGGCATCCTCGCCCGCCGCGACCTGCCCGAGCACATGCAGGCGCTGGAGCAGCACGGTATCCCGACGATCGACCTGCTGGTCGTGAACCTGTATCCGTTCGTCGCGACGATCGCGAAGGACAACTGCACACTCGCCGACGCGATCGAGAACATCGACATCGGCGGCCCGACGATGCTGCGCTCGGCCGCGAAGAACCACCGCGACGTGACGGTCGTCGTCGATCCGGCCGACTACGCGGTCGTGCTCGACGAAATGAAGGCGAACGGCAACGCGATCGGCTACGCGACCAACTTCCGCCTCGCGACCAAGGTGTTCGCGCACACGGCGCAATACGACGGCGCGATCACGAACTACCTGACGAGCCTGACCGACGAGCTGCAGCACGCATCGCGCAGCGCGTACCCGGCCACGCTGAACATGGCGTTCGACAAGGTGCAGGACCTGCGCTACGGCGAGAACCCGCACCAGAGCGCAGCGTTCTACCGCGACCTCGCGGCACCGGCCGGCGCGCTGGCGAACTACCGCCAGCTGCAGGGCAAGGAACTGTCGTACAACAACATCGCGGATTCGGACGCGGCGTGGGAATGCGTGAAGACGTTCGACGCGCCGGCCTGCGTGATCATCAAGCATGCGAACCCGTGCGGCGTCGCGGTCGGCAACGACTCGGCCGATGCGTACGCCAAGGCATTCCAGACCGACCCGACGTCGGCGTTCGGCGGCATCATCGCGTTCAACCGCGAAGTCGACGAGACGGCCGCGCAGGCGGTGGCGAAGCAGTTCGTCGAAGTGCTGATCGCGCCGTCGTTCTCGGACGCCGCGAAGCAGGTGTTCGCCGCGAAGCAGAACGTGCGCCTGCTCGAAATCGCGCTGGGCGACGGTCATAACGCGTTCGACCTGAAGCGCGTGGGCGGCGGCCTGCTCGTGCAGTCGCTCGATTCGAAGAACGTGCAACCGAGCGAGCTGCGCGTCGTCACGAAGCGTCAACCGACCGCGAAGGAAATGGACGACCTGCTGTTCGCATGGCGCGTCGCGAAGTACGTGAAGTCGAACGCGATCGTGTTCTGCGGCAACGGCATGACGCTCGGCGTCGGCGCCGGCCAGATGAGCCGCGTCGATTCCGCGCGCATCGCGAGCATCAAGGCACAGAACGCGGGCCTCACGCTGGCCGGCTCGGCCGTCGCGTCGGATGCGTTCTTCCCGTTCCGCGACGGTCTCGACGTCGTCGTGGCGGCAGGCGCGACCTGCGTGATCCAGCCGGGCGGCTCGATGCGCGACGACGAGGTGATCGCAGCGGCCGACGAGCACGGCATCGCGATGGTCCTGACGGGCGTGCGTCACTTCCGTCACTGATCGCACGCGGCCCGCGCGGCCGCTGAATGCAAACCCGGCGGCATCACACCCGCCGGGTTTTTTATTGCGCGGCGCCGGCGCACACGACCGTGCGACCGGCACCGCACACCATTCGTTGTAGTATCGCTGCATCAGGTTTTTCTCCTCACTCATGCGAATTCTCGGCATCGACCCCGGCCTGCGCGTCACCGGCTTCGGCATCATCGACGTCAGCGGCCATCGGCTCGCCTATGTCGCGAGCGGCGTGATCCGCACGCCAACGGCCGACCTGGCCACCCGACTCGGCACGATCTTCCAGGGCGTATCGACGCTCGTGCGCGAACACGCGCCCGACCAGGCCGCGATCGAGCAGGTGTTCGTCAACGTGAACCCGCAGTCGACACTGCTGCTCGGCCAGGCGCGCGGCGCCGCGATCTGCGGGCTCGTCGCCGGCGGCTTGCCGGTGGCCGAATACACGGCGCTGCAACTGAAGCAGGCCGTCGTCGGTTACGGCCGCGCGACCAAGTCGCAGATGCAGGAGATGGTCACGCGGCTGCTCAATCTCACGGGCCAGCCCGGCAGCGACGCGGCCGACGCGCTCGGGATGGCGATCTGCCATGCGCACAGCGGTAATACGCTCGGCACGATCAGCGGCCTCGCGCCGGCGCTCGCGAAAAAGGGGCTGCGGGTGCGGCGCGGACGGCTCGTCGGCTGACGCGGCGGCACTCACGTCTACGGCGCTTCGCGCGTGGCGCCTGCGACCACCCTGCCCGCCGATCAACTTGATCGCCTGCGTCACGCACGCGTGTCGCATCGCCCCGACCTGAAGGGCAACCCATCGGCATCGCGCCACACCTGCGCTACACTCGCGCTTTCTTCCTCGCTTCCCGCCATCCATGATCGGTCGCATCGCCGGCATCCTGCTCGAAAAGAACCCGCCCCACCTGCTCGTCGACTGCAACGGCGTCGGCTACGAGATCGACGTGCCGATGAGCACCTTCTACAACCTGCCGCAGACGGGTGAGCGCGTCGTGCTGCTCACGCAGCAGATCGTGCGCGAGGACGCGCACCTGCTGTACGGCTTCCTGACGCCGCAGGAGCGCACGACCTTCCGCGAACTGCTGAAGATCACCGGTATCGGCGCGCGCATGGCGCTGGCCGTGCTGTCCGGCATGAGCGTGCAGGAGCTCGCGCAGGCGGTGACGATGCAGGACGCCGCACGTCTCACGCGCCTGCCCGGCATCGGCAAGAAGACCGCCGAGCGCCTGTTGCTCGAGCTGAAGGGCAAGCTCGGCGCGGACCTCGGTGCGCTCGCCGGTGCCGCATCCCAGTCCGATCACGCGACCGACATCCTCAACGCGCTGCTCGCGCTCGGCTACTCGGAAAAGGAAGGTCTCGCCGCGATCAAGAACGTGCCGGCCGGCACCGGCGTGTCCGAGGGCATCAAGCTCGCGCTCAAGGCACTGTCGAAGGCGTAACACCCGCCAGAACCGGCTGTCGCAGCCAGTGTCGCGCCGCCGTGCGGCGCACACCAGTCGGCCGTTCGGCCAGTTCGACCGCGTGACCGCGCGCGGTACAATGGCCGCATGATTGAAACCGACAAACTCGCCGCCGAGCGGATCATCGCCGCCACGCCCGCCTCGTCTCACGAGGAGGTGTTCGAACGCGCGCTGCGGCCGCGCCAGCTCGACGACTACGTCGGCCAGGAAAAGGTGCGCGGCCAGCTCGAAATCTTCATCGAGGCCGCGAAGCGCCGCTCCGAGCCGCTCGACCACGTGCTGCTGTTCGGGCCGCCGGGCCTCGGCAAGACCACCCTCGCGCACATCATCGCGCGCGAGATGGGCGTGAACCTGCGTCAAACGTCGGGCCCCGTGCTCGAGCGCGCGGGCGATCTCGCCGCGCTGCTGACCAACCTCGAAGCGAACGACGTGCTGTTCATCGACGAAATCCACCGGCTGTCGCCGGTCGTCGAGGAAATCCTGTACCCGGCACTCGAGGATTACCAGATCGATATCATGATCGGCGAAGGGCCGGCGGCGCGCAGCGTGAAGCTCGACCTGCAGCCGTTCACGCTGGTCGGCGCGACCACACGTGCAGGGATGCTGACCAACCCGCTGCGCGATCGCTTCGGGATCGTCGCGCGCCTCGAGTTCTACGATGCCGACCAACTGTCGCGCATCGTGCGGCGCTCGGCATCGCTGCTGAACGCGCAGATCGATCCGAACGGCGCGCTGGAAATCGCGAAGCGCTCACGCGGCACGCCGCGGATCGCGAACCGGCTGCTGCGCCGCGTGCGCGACTTTGCGGAAGTGAAGGCTGACGGCCAGATCACCGCGGCCGTCGCCGATGCCGCACTCGCGATGCTCGACGTCGATCCGGTCGGCTTCGACCTGATGGACCGCAAGCTGCTCGAGGCGATTCTGCACAAGTTCGACGGCGGCCCGGTCGGTATCGACAACCTGGCGGCGGCGATCGGCGAGGAGCGCGACACGATCGAGGACGTCCTCGAACCGTACCTGATCCAGCAGGGCTTCCTGCAGCGCACG
This sequence comes from Burkholderia sp. AW49-1, assembly GCF_053427845.1. Classification (NCBI taxonomy): domain Bacteria; kingdom Pseudomonadati; phylum Pseudomonadota; class Betaproteobacteria; order Burkholderiales; family Burkholderiaceae; genus Burkholderia; species Burkholderia sp. AW49-1. The sequence continues at coordinate 76,506 of NZ_JBSAXF010000011.1, forward strand.
CCGCGCGGGCGCGTCGCGACGCTGCTCACGTACCGCCACTTCGGGCTCTCCGCGCCCGATGCCGGCAACACCGAACGCGGGATGTGGGATACCTCCGACGGGAAGTAACCCCCGCCCACGCCACGCCTGCCATGACCACGCCGCCCAGCCCGCACCCCGCCACACCCACGCCGGGCCCGCGTTGGGTCGAACCGATCCGCAAGCGGCTCGTGGCCGGCATTACGCACCTGACGACCGGCGGCGGCGGTCCATCGATCGACCTGTCGTCGCCCCCCGGAGACCCGGGGCTGTTCGGCCCCGACGCCATCTGCTGGCGCGTGCATGCCGATTTCACGTCGATGATGACGGGCGGCATTGCCGCGCTGCTGCTGCAGGCGCTCCATCCGCTCGCGCTGGCAGGCGTCTGGGATCACTCGTCGTTTCGCACCGACATCCTCGGCCGCTTGCGACGCACCGCCACTTTCATTACCGGCACGACGTTCGGCAGCCGCGCGGACGCACTCGCGCTGATCGAGCGCGTAAAGACAATCCACGCGCGCGTATCGGGTACCGCCCCCGATGGCCGGCCGTACCGAGCCGACGATCCGGCGTTGCTCACCTGGGTGCATGTCGCGGAAGTATCGAGCTTCCTCGCCGCACATTTGCGCTATGTGAATCCGTCGCTGTCGGGCGAAGAGCAGGACGGCTACTACGCCGAGACAGCATTGATCGCCGAACTGCTCGGCGCCCGGGATGTTCCCCGCTCGCGTGCGGAAGTCGCAGCCTATTTCACGCGCATGCGGCCCGAACTCGAAGCAGGGCCACGCACCTTCGACGTCATGGACATCCTGCTGAATGTGCCGATCGCTACGCCCGCGCTACGGCCGGCCGCGTCACTGATCATGCATGCGGGCATAGACCTGCTGCCGCACTGGGCGCAGCGCATGCTCGGCGTGTCGACGTTCGCGCCGCTGCGACGCGCGGTGGTCCGGCCCGGCGTCAAGGCGGTCGCCCCCGTGCTGCGCTGGGCGCTCGTCAATGGCGCCTCGAAACGCGCACGCCGACGCGCAACGGCGACGCCGCCCGACGGTACCCCGCCCGCCTGACGGTCCGTTTCTCCGGATCATTTCAATTTGCCGTCGAATTCCCGTGACCGCGGTGTCGATGCGATCAATGGCGGCAAGAAGTACCCGAAAGGAGAATTCGACAAGCTGCGCCAGCCGATTACGGCCGACAAGCCCGGCAGGATCGCGTACGCGCTCGGCTACAGGACGCGCGAAGCACTGCCGCACCGCACCTGACATGGAAAGCGGCCCCCGGCCGGTCACGCCGGCGGCACCGGCATGACCGCATCAAAGTACCTTGCGATACCCGTCATCGTCGCTCGCGGTATCCAGATGCGACACGTCGGCCCATTGCACGATTTGCGCACGGCCATCGACGTAATCGACGACGTTGATGCTGGTGTTGAGCAACTGATAGCTGCGCGGCGCCGACAGGTCGAGACCGTTGGCAAAGCGATACACGCAATCGAGCACGCCGCCGTGCGCGACGCATGCAATGCGCCCGCCAGGATGCGCAGCGACGATCGGCTCGAGCGCATGCAGCACGCGATGATAGAACTCGCGCTGCGACTCGCCGCCGTCGGGTGCGAAACCCGGGTCGCGCGTCTGCCACGCGGCGTAGGCGTCCGGAAACAGCGTCTCGATCTCGGTGCTGTCATGCCCCTGGAACACGCCGTACGCACGTTCGCGCAGCCCTTCGCGCAACCGCAGCGCCAGCCCGAGCGCATCGGCAAAGGGTTGCGCGGTCTGCTGCGCGCGCATCAGGTCGCTCGAATAGATCGCGTCGATCCGCTGCCCTTCATGCGCGTCCCGCGCGAGCCGGACGGCCAGCCGCAGCGCCTGCGCGAGCCCCGTGTCGGCCAGCGGAATGTCGATATGGCCCTGGATGCGCTTGATGCGGTTCCAGGCCGTCTCGCCATGACGAATGAACAGAATCTGCGTGGTGGCCATCGCGGCGCGTCTCCGGGCAAGAATCAGGGCCGCACTTGCAGCCAGAACGTCACGGGGCCGTCGTTGACGAGCGACACCTGCATGTCGGCGCCGAATTCGCCCGTCTCGACGACCGGATGGCGCGCGCGCGCGGCCGCGACGAAATAGTCGAACAGGCGCGCGCCTTCGTCGGGCGGCGCGGCCGGCGTGAAGCTCGGCCGCAGCCCGCTGTTGGTATCGGCCGCGAGCGTGAACTGCGACACGAGCAGCAGGCCGCCGGCGCCGCCCGCGCCGTCGATGTTCGACACCGGCAGGTTCATCTTGCCGGCCGCGTCGCTGAACACGCGATAGCCGAGCAGCTTCGCGAGCAGCTTGTCGGCCGCGGCCTCGGTGTCGCCTCGCTCCGCGCAGACGAGCGCGAGCAGCCCTGCGCCGATCTCGCCCGTCGTGCGGTCGCCGACGCGCACGTCGGCGCGCTTCACACGCTGGATCAGCGCGATCATGCGGTCAGCGTGACGCGCGCGAAGCGGCGCTTGCCGACCTGGACGACGAATTCGCCGGCCTCGACCTTCAGGCCCTTGTCGGACACCGTCGCACCGTCGATCTTCACGCCGCCCTGCTCGATGTTGCGCAGCGCTTCGCTCGTCGATGGCACGAGGCCCGCCTGCTTCAGCAGCTGGCCGATCGCGAGCGGCGCGCCCGCGAGCGTGACCGACGGGATGTCGTCCGGCACGCCGCCCTTCGCGCGATGATTGAAATCTTCGAGCGCACGCTCGGCGTCGGCCTGCGAGTGGAAGCGCGCGACGATTTCCTGCGCGAGCAGCACCTTGAAGTCGCGCGGATTGCGGCCGCCTTCGGCTTCGCGCTTGAAGCCGGCGATTTCGTCGAGGCCGCGGAACGACAGCAACTCGAAGTAACGCCACATCAGCGTGTCCGAGATGCTCATCAGCTTGCCGAACATGTCGGTCGGCTTCTCGCTGATGCCGACGTAGTTGCCCTTCGACTTCGACATCTTCTCGACGCCGTCGAGGCCTTCGAGCAGCGGCATCGTCAGAATGCACTGCTGTTCCTGGCCGTACTGCTTCTGCAGTTCGCGGCCGACGAGCAGATTGAACTTCTGGTCGGTGCCGCCGAGTTCGAGATCGGCGTTCAGCGCGACCGAGTCGTAACCCTGCATCAGCGGGTACAGGAATTCGTGGATCGAGATCGGCACGCCGCTCTGAAAGCGCTTCGTGAAATCCTCGCGCTCGAGGATCCGCGCGACCGTGTAGCGCGAAGCAAGCTTGATCATCCCGTCCGCGCCGAGCGGCATCGACCATTCGCTGTTGTAGCGAATTTCGGTCTTTGCGCGGTCGAGCACGAGCGCAGCCTGCTCGAAGTAGGTCTTCGCGTTCGACTCGATCTGTTCGCGCGTGAGCGGTGGGCGCGTTGCGTTGCGGCCCGACGGGTCGCCGATCAGCGACGTGAAATCGCCGATCAGGAAGATCACGGTGTGGCCGAGATCCTGCAGCTGGCGCATCTTGTTCAACACGACCGTATGGCCGATGTGGATGTCGGGCGCGGTCGGATCGAGGCCGAGCTTGATGCGCAGCGGCGTGCCGGTGGCCGCGCTGCGCGCGAGCTTCTGCGCGAACTCTTCCTCGATCAGCAGTTCGTCGACGCCGCGCTTCGTGACGGCGAGCGCATGGCGGACTTCGTCGGTGATCGGGAAAACAGGCTTGGAACTGGGTTCGGTGCTCATCGGTGCCGGGAAGAATGTCGCAAAGACAGGGATTTTCCCATAACTTGCGCGTGCATCGCTTAACGACGCGTCAGGTTGCGCGGATAATCGGGCGCAAGGCGCGTGGCACAGGCCCGCGCCGCTCGATCCAGGAGAACCCAACGTGCCGCAACGACATCCGCAACCCGCCCATCCGGCCGACGGCATCTACTTCGGGCTGATGTCGGGAACCAGCATGGACGGCGTCGACGGCGTCGCCGTGCGTTTCGAGACCGGCCGCGCGCCGGTCGTGCTCGCGGAAGCGTTCGTCGGCTTCGCGCAATCGCTGCGCGATGCGCTGTTCGCGCTGCAGCAGCCCGGCGACAACGAGATCGACCGCGAATCGCTCGCGGCGAACGCGCTCGTCGCGCGCTACGCGGTGTGCTGTCACGAGTTGCAGCGCACCGCCGGCCTGTCGCGCGACGAGATCCGCGCGATCGGCGTGCATGGCCAGACGGTCCGGCACCGCCCCGAGCGCGGCTACACGCGCCAGCTCAACAATCCGGCACTGCTCGCGGAGCTTGCCCATATCGACGTGATCGCCGATTTCCGCAGTCGCGACGTCGCGGCCGGCGGCCACGGCGCGCCGCTCGCGCCTGCGTTCCATGCGACGATGTTCGGCTCGCCGGGCGAGACGCGGGTCGTCTGCAACCTCGGCGGCATCAGCAACATCACGATCCTGCCCGGTGACGGCGGCGACGTGCGCGGCTTCGACTGCGGGCCCGCGAACGCGCTGCTCGACGCATGGGCGACACGCCACCTCGGCAAGCCGTACGACGACGGCGGCAAGTTCGCCGCGCGCGGCACCGTGCACGGGCCGCTGCTCGACGCGCTGCTCGACGAGCCCTACTTCACCGCGTTGCCGCCGAAAAGCACTGGCCGCGACCTGTTCAATCCCGCGTGGCTCGACGCGAAGCTCGCCGCATTCGCGCAAGTCGCGCCGGAACACGTGCAGGCGACGCTGACGGCGCTCACCGCCGTCTCGGTCGCCCGCGAAGTCGCGCAGCACGCGACGGATTGCAAGGCCGTGTTCGTCTGCGGCGGCGGCGCCCGCAATCCGGTGCTGCTCGCCGCGCTCGCGGAAGCGCTGCGCGAGGCCGGCGTGCCGTCGACGGTGGATACGACGGCCGCGCTCGGCGTACCGCCGCAACAGGTCGAAGCGCTTGCGTTCGCGTGGCTCGCGTATCGCTTCACCGCGCGCCAGCCCGGCAACCTCGCGAGCGTGACGGGTGCCGCGGACGCGCGCGTGCTAGGCGCGCTCTATCCGCGCTGATAGACGGCCCGAGGGAGCGGTTCGCGCCGCGCGTGGGCACAAAAAACGGGGCATGATGCCCCGTTTTTCATTCCGGCGAACCGGACAGGATCCGTCGTGCGCTCAGACCGAGAACGACGAGCCGCACCCGCAGGTGGTCGTTGCGTTCGGGTTCTTGATCACGAACTGGGCGCCGTTGAGGTCGTCCTTGTAGTCGATCTCGGCGCCGACCAGGTACTGGTAGCTCATCGAATCGATCAGGAGCTGGACGCCGTTCTTGTTCATCACGGTGTCGTCCTCGTTGACTTCCTCGTCGAACGTGAAGCCATACTGGAAGCCCGAGCAGCCGCCGCCCTGCACGAATACGCGCAGCTTCAGGTCGGGATTGCCCTCTTCGTCGATCAGTTGCTTGACCTTGTCGGCCGCGGCGTCGGTGAAGACGAACGGTACCGGCATTTCGGTGGTCGTTGCTGCGGATTCGGTAACAGCGTTCATGCGAACTCTCCAAAAAGCTTTAGCCGCTATTGTAGGGCCGATCAGAAGATCGTGCTGATGTCCATGAAATCAATAGGTTCTTGTTGATTTCCGTAAAGGAAACGGCCCGCGGGGCCCCGCCGCGCGGGCATAAAAAAACCGCCAGCGCGAAAGCTGGCGGTTTTTCCGGCGGACGCCGCCCGGAAGCGGCGCGGCCATGAAGCGGAATTAACGCTTCGAGAACTGCTTTGCGCGACGTGCCTTGCGCAGACCAACCTTCTTACGCTCGACTTCACGTGCATCGCGCGTGACGAAGCCTGCGTTCGACAGCGACGGCTTCAGCGTCGCATCGTAGTCGATCAGCGCGCGGGTGATGCCGTGGCGCACTGCGCCTGCCTGACCCGTTTCGCCGCCGCCGTTCACGTTCACCTTGATGTCGAACGTCTGGCCGTGGTTCGTGAGTTCCAGCGGTTGACGCACGATCATGAGCGACGTTTCGCGCGAGAAGTAGTCAGCGATGGGCTTGCCGTTGACGATGATGTCGCCCTTGCCAGCCTTGATGAAGACACGTGCGACTGCGCTCTTGCGGCGGCCCGTACCGTAGTTCCAGTTACCGATCATGTGGGCTCCCCTTAGATCTCGAGCGCTTTCGGCTGTTGAGCCGAGTGCGGATGCGTCGCTTCAGCGTAGACCTTCAGCTTCTTGATCATCGCGTAGCCGAGCGGACCCTTCGGCAGCATGCCCTTGACCGCCTTCTCGAGCGCACGGCCCGGGAAGCGTTCCTGCATCTTGCCGAACGTCGTTTCATAGATACCGCCCGGGTAGCCCGAGTGACGGTAGTACTTCTTGTCCAGAGTCTTGTTGCCCGTGACCTTCAACTTGCTTGCGTTGATGATGATGATGAAATCACCAGTGTCGACGTGCGGGGTGAACTCAGGCTTGTGCTTGCCGCGCAGACGGCGTGCCACTTCGCTGGCAACACGGCCGAGAACCTTATCCGTCGCGTCAATCACGTACCATTCGCGCGTCACCTCATGGGCTTTTGCGGAAAACGTCTTCATGATCGATCCAAAAAAAATGCTTTGCCCGATGTGTTCTTCCTGCTTGTCTGTGTGCGCTTCGAGGCGCGGTGCAGGCTCTCCCTGTTCTTTTTCCGTGGGCATGAATGCGGAAAAGCCCTGAATTATAAAGGAAATACGGCAGCGCGGTCAAAAAGAATCCACGTCCCGTGCCGGCGGCGCCCGAAATGGGCCAAAATCAGGTCGTGCCCCGATATATCGCGCGAACCGAGCGCCCGGGGAGGCACCCATCGACGCGCGGCACCTGACCTTGCCCCGCCAGACCGGCCGACAACGGAAGAACAACAAACAAGCACGATGAAACAACGACTTACGCCCCTTCTCGCGACGGCATTGCTGGTCGCCGCTGCGCCCGCCGTCGCCGCCCGGGCCGGCTGCGAGGCCAAGCTCGACGCACTCGACGCTCGTATCGCCGACGCCCGCGGCGCCCATGCCGAAGATCGCATCGCCCGCCTGCGCGCGGTCCGCGAACGCGTACGCCATTTCTGCGCGCGCGGTCATGGCCACGCATCGGCCGCGCAGGTTTCGCCCCCTGCCGCCGGCTCGACCGACACGCCAACCGGCGCGGCATCGCAGGCAGCCGCACGACAGCCCGCGTAAACGGAGTCAAAGACAGGAAGTCAACGACCGACATCGAAGCGCGCAAACTGCGCGTCTATGCTTGCATTGGACGAAAAAAAGCCCGAACGGCTGGTTCGGGCTTAATCCACCTTAGGAGGAGGGTGGAGGAGACATGCGGAGGTTGCCGCAGCGCGACAACCAATGAGGCTCATTATACGAATGCGCCGGCGACTTCACAAGATAATCTGCATTGCGAAATCCATAACCATAATGCGGAATATGATGGATTTCGCCGTCAAATCGCGTTTTCTCTTTTGAAATCAACCGATTGGGAAACAAGGACGCAACCGGAAGTCTGCCGCATCTAGAGCAAAACCCCTAAAGCAGGCAGGGAAATCGGCGTTCGGCGCGCCGCCAGGCGCCGCTTGCAGCGGCGCGACGTTGCGCGTCGTGCAGCGCATCAGCCGACCGTTACACTGCGGGCTACAATGCATGATCGAATTCGAATCAGGCAACGCTGGAGTGCAAGCATGGAATGCAAAGTAAGCTGGATGGGTCAGGACGGCATGGCGTTTTCCGCTCAGACCGGGAGCGGACACCTCGTCGCGATGGACGGCGCACCGGAAGGCGGCGGCCATAATCTCGCACCGCGCCCGATGGAAATGGTGCTGGTCGGCACCGGCGGCTGCACCGCGTACGACGTCGTGCTGATCCTGAAGAAGAGCCGCCAGGAAGTCACCGGCTGCTCGGTCACGCTGAAGGCCGAACGCGCGAGCGAAGATCCGAAGGTGTTCACGAAGGTCCACTTCCACTTCACCGTCACGGGCCGCAACCTGAACCCGGCCACGGTCGAGCGCGCGATCAACCTGTCGCACGACAAGTACTGCTCCGCGTCGATCATGATCGCGAAGACGGCCGAGCTCACGCATTCGTTCGACATCGTCGCGGCCTGAACGCCCGGCGGCCACGCATGAAAAAAAGGGCCGGCGCTCCTGACGGAGCGCCGGCCCTTTCGCATTCGAGCGGCAAAGCAGGCCGATAAGCCGGATTCTGTGCACGCTGCACGCCGAAGCGCACGGCGCGTGGCAGCCATTCCTCTAGGCGCGCCATTGCTGACGCGCTCAAGCTTCCTACCCGCAGACGAGACGGGGGCACCGTCCTGCATCCGAAAATGCGCGCCTGCCTACTTGGAATTGCTCCGGGTGGAGGTTACCGTGCCGGCGGACGTCGCCGTCGCCGCGGTGCGCTCTTACCGCACCGTTTCACCCTTACCTGATCCCGGCTTGCGCCGGGCCATCGGCGGTTTGCTTTCTGTTGCCCTGTTCCGCGTGTCGCCACGGATGGCCGTTAGCCATCACCCTGCCCTGTGGAGTCCGGACTTTCCTCGTCCTCGCCTGCCCGAAGGCGGCGAGGCCGCGACTGCCTAGCCTGCTTTGCGACGCGCATTCTAGCACTGCGCGCCGCCGCCGGCAGCGCGCGAACGGCGGCCGCTGCGGAAAACCGCCGGATCGTCGTAGAACGCGGGCACGGCATTCGCGTCACACCAGCCCGGCACGCCGAGCACCGGGAGAGGCGCGAAATCGCGGCTCGTCAGGTCACGGGTCGCGAGTTCGCCGGCGATCCGCTCATCGACGTGCGCGGCACGCTGCGCGTCGGGCCACGAGAAATAGTCGTCACTCACTTCGACGATCCACGTGTGCGCGGTGCAGGACTTGTACGGCACGACGAGCTTCTCGAGCAGCGCATGGCCGACGAGCCGCGCCTCGCAGCGCGTGCCCCACGCGTCGCGCGCCGCCACCAGCAGTTGCTGCCAGTTGAAGCCACGCAGCGCGTCGGCGAGCGCACGGTCGGCCGTCACGAACAGCGCGGCGTTCTCGTCGAACAGCGTGAGCGCATCGCGCAGCGTGCCGCGCACGGGACCGACGCCGCCCGCGGCGTCGATCGCCGCGGCCTGGCGTGCGTTCAGCGCGGCCTTGGTGCGCGGATACGCGAACCAGACGAGCGCATTGAAGAAGTCGTGAAGATTGTGGCGGGTCGGGACGCCGCCCGTGTCGGCGATATGCGTTTCGTATGCGATGCCTGGCGGCAGCTCCGCCTGCGGCACGAAGCGCAGCGGCCGGCCTCGGCCGCTCGCCCGCGTACCGCCGCGCAGCGCGCCGTTCAACGCATCGAGCAGCGCGGTCTCGCCCGTGAGCGCCGCCGCCTGCAGCGTACGACCGGGCGCCGCGTAAGGCGCGAGCCACGGCGCCGACCAGTCGATCTGCGCGAATACCGCCGCCCCGCCGCCAGCCGTCAGGCCGGCCCCGCGCGGCGGCGTGCCGGTCACGCGAACTTCCAGCCGATCGTTTCGCCGGCGCGCAGCGGGACGACCGGCGTATCGCCTGCGAAGACCTCGCGCGGCAGTTCCCAGGTCTCGCGGCGCAGCGTGATCGTCTCGGTGCTGCGCGGCAGCCCGTAGAAATCGGCGCCGAAGCGGCTCGCGAAATTCTCCAGCTTGTCGAGCGCGCCGGCCTGGTCGAACGCTTCCGCATACAGCTCGAGCGCGTGCAGCGCCGTGTAGCAGCCCGCGCACCCACACGCGGTTTCCTTCGCGCCGCGCGCGTGCGGCGCGCTGTCAGTACCGAGGAAGAAGCGCGGGTTGCCCGACGTCGCCGCTTCGACGAGCGCGACGCGGTGCGTTTCGCGCTTCAGCACCGGCAGGCAGTAGTAATGCGGGCGAATCCCGCCGACGAACAGCGCGTTGCGGCTGTACAGCATGTGCTGCGGCGTGATCGTCGCGCCGAGCAGGCCCGGCGCCGCGTCGGCGTCGCGCACGTAGTCGGCCGCGTCCTTCGTCGTGATGTGCTCGAACACGACCTTCAGGCCCGGGAAATCGCGGCGCAGCGGCGTCATCACGCGGTCGATGAACACCTTCTCGCGATCGAACATGTCGATCGCCGGATCGGTCACCTCGCCGTGCACGAGCAGCGGCATGCCGGTTTCCTGCATGACCTCGAGCGTCTTCGCACACTTCGCGAGATCGCTGACGCCGTGATCGGAGTTCGTCGTCGCGCCGGCCGGATACAGCTTCACGCCGTGCACGAAGCCGCTGTCGCGCGCGCGGCGGATTTCGTCGGGCGCCGTGTTGTCGGTCAGGTACAGCGTCATCAGCGGCTCGAACGCCATGCCCGCCGGCAGCGCGGCCAGGATTCGCTCGCGATAGGCCTGCGCCTGCGCGGTGGTCGTGACGGGCGGCTTCAGGTTCGGCATGACGATCGCGCGGGCGAACTGGCGCGCCGTATGCGGCAGCACCGCGGCCAGCATGTCGCCGTCGCGCAGGTGCAGGTGCAGGTCGTCGGGACGGGCGAGCGTGAGCGTCGCCGGAGAGGAAGCGTTCGAGGCAGTCATAGGAGGCGTCGTGAGGAACGGGCTGGCCATCTGCGGGGCCGGAACGCACGTGCGCGGGCCGACTGACGGCAAACCGCAACACGAGGCCTTCGGCCGGCGGAATCCGCTTTTTACCGCTCAAGGCTCGGTGATATGCTAGAAGCCACATTGTACCGGGGTTCACCCGGTTGGTTACCCCGCTTCCGCCCCCGCCCCAAGTAAAATGTGCCAACTCCTAGGAATGAACTGCGCCGCGCCGACGGACGTCACATTCTCCTTCACAGGTTTCGCGGCCCGGGGCGGCCTCACCGATCACCACGCCGACGGCTGGGGGATCGCGTTCTTCGAGGACAAGGCGTGTCGCCTGTTCATCGACCAGCAGGCGTCGGCCACGTCGCCGATCGCCGAAATGGTGAAGCGCTATCCGATCAAGTCGAAGAACACGATCGCGCACATCCGCAAGGCCACGCAGGGCCACATCCTGCTCGAGAACAGCCACCCGTTCATGCGCGAGCTGTGGGGGCGGCACTGGATCTTCGCGCATAACGGCGATCTGCAGGACTACGAACCCGACCTCGACGGCAGCGTCTACCATCCGGTCGGCACGACCGACAGCGAGAAGGCGTTCTGCGTGCTGATGCAGGGGCTGCGCGAAGCGTTCCCCGGCGCGCAGCCGCCGCTGCCGGAGCTGTTCGAGCGCGTCGGCGAGCTGACGCGCGGCATCACCGATCACGGCGTGTTCAACTTCCTGATGTCGAACGGCCAGGCGCTCTTCGCGCACTGCTCGACGCGGCTGCACTACCTCGTGCGGCGCTGGCCGTTCTCGACCGCGCATCTGGTCGACGAAGACCTGTCGATCGACTTCGCGAAATACACGACGCCCGAGGATCGCGTCGCGGTGATCGCCACGCAGCCGTTGACCGACAACGAAATCTGGACCTCGTTCGAACCGGGCGAGCTGATCATGTTCCAGTGCGGCGACGTCGCCGCGCGGATGCAGATCCCGGTGCCCGAACGCGTGCTCGAAAAGCTGCGCAACCCGGCGCTCGACGCATCGGCGTCCGCGCCGTGCGGCGGTGTGCGGCGCGAGGCGCTGGCGGCCGGCACCGCGGACGACGCCGACGACCCGATCGACTTCTGAGTGCGCCGCGCCGTCGGGCGCCCGCCTTTCCCGCCATCCGCGTGTGTGCGAACGTCACGACCCGGCGATCCCCGGCAGTGAAAGTCTGCGCCCGATGACGTTACACGTTTCATTCAGATCGCCATTAGATGCACGCGATCAACGACATACAACATTCGCTTTTATTTTATTAATTTTCGAGTAAAAATAATTCATCGACGAAAAACAAAGACAAAAGCGATCGAAAGCGGATAATCTGGAAACCATAGAATAAAGTACAAACCAAATACCGACCGTGCGTTATCCCACCGACCGGACGATTCCGGCCGGTCTATAGAAAAACCTGCCAAACCCTTCCCCACCAAGGCTTTCAGTTCGATTAGCCACACAATTCAGAAATACCACCCCATACCGTTACCATCCCTACATATCTTGATTTTCCGACAATCGACCGCCCCGTCGATTAGTAGACTCGCTCCATCTTCGGTGTAACGCATCCTGATTGGCACTCGACGCAGCCCCGGCTGCCGCACGCCCATTCGAAATACACGTCACCGTGGAATGCGCATTCGCCGCATACGGCGAATACCAGTTCAAATAAAGAGAGAGGGGCTTGTCGTGAATCACTCATTTCGATCGATATGGAGCGAAGCCGCCGGCTGCTGGGTCGCGGTTGCGGAAACGGCTCGGGCGCGCGGCAAGCGTTCGGGCAGCCGCTCGGCCGCAAGCCGCCGTGCCGGCCGCACGGCGATCCGCCGCTCGCCGCTGCGCGTCGCCGCGCTCGGTGCGGCGCTGGCCGCGCTGTCGGCCGGCTCCGCGTACGCATCGACCTGCGGGGATGGTTCGGCGGTCGCAAGCGACGGCAGTTGCGCGCTCGGCAGCGTCCGCCCGACCGTCAACGACAACCGGGCCGGCGCCACGACCGTGTCGGGCGGCGACACGGTCGGCGTGACGGGTGCATGGACGGGCGCCGCCGGCGACCCCGGCTATACGCTCACGCCGATCGGCAATACGTCCATCGTGTCGGGCGACCCGAACCAGCCGCTGCTGTCGCTCGGCGGCAAGACGCAGAGCGTCAGCACGCCCGACACGATCACGGGCACCCATACGTCGATCGCCACGTACAACTCGTCCGCGTTCGCCGCGTCGACGGCCGGCTCGACCAACGTGCCCGTCTACCACGACGTGAACGGCGACCAGTACGTGAACCTGCGAATCGGCACCGTCGACAACACCGGCGGCACGCTGAACGTGTCGATCGGCAACCCCGCGAACGCGCCCGACGCGGCCGGCAACGCGATCTCGATCGCGCCGAAGCAGACCGACCTGACCTTCGCGGACGGCACCGGCTCGGCAAAGAGCGTCGTCAACTGGAATTCGCGCAACCAGGTCTGGCTCGGCACCGGCGACTATCTCGCGAGCGGCGGTGCCGTCGGCAATCTCCAGCTCGACGTCCCGGCCTACGCGGGTACCTTCACCGCGTTCGACGGCAGCACATGGACCGTCACCGACGCCGCATCGCTCGCCGCGTACAACGACTTCCTGGTGCGCTCGGTCCAGAGCGGCGCGCTCGGCTCGCAGGCCGCCTACGACACGGCATTCGGCCAGGCCGTCACGTTCTCGAAGGAAACCTTCCAGTACGCGAACAACGTGTCCGCCGGCGACAAGAACACGCTGCCGATCGATCACCTGTCGGCCATGCACGGCACCGGCGCGAACGCGACGCTGCAGATCGGCAAGGACGGCCAGATCGACTTCCGCGGCACCAACACGATCGCGTCGAGTTCGGCCGTCCTCGCGGAAAACGGCGCGCACTTCGTCAACAACGGCCGCCTGTCGGGCGACTTCACGCTGGTGCGCCTGCTGAGCGGCGCGAGCGGCGTCAACAACGGCACGATCTCGTCCGGCTACGCGTCCGGCGACAATTTCGACACGAGCGGCAGCGCGCCGCCCGACAACTTCGGCTTCCACGCGTACACCGAGGGCAACGGCGTGTATGCAAGCGGCACGGGCACCTCGTTCGTCAACAACGGCGTGATGAACGTCGGCGCGTGGACGCTCGACGGCAACCGCCCCGACCTGCAGAACTACGCGGTGGCCGTGACGAGCGGTGCGAACGCGTCGAACGCCGGCACGATCAACGTCGGCGTCAACGCGACGACGCTCGACAGCCAGGTGATCGGCGGCCTCGCGGCCGGCGGCACCTTCACGAACGCGGCCGGCGGCACAATCTATCTCGGCCGCGCGGCCCAGTACGGACCGGGGGCAGCGGCGAACGACGTCGCGCTGTCCGCGCATTCCTACGGGATCCTGCTCGGCGCATCGGGCACCGCCAGCAACCTCGGCTCGATCGTGATCGGCTCGCAAACGCAAAACGGCGCCGGGATGGCGAGCATCGACTCGACGTCCGGTACGCTGCGCAACGCGGGCACGATCGTCGTGAACGGCGCGGCACCCGGCACGCCGTTCGCCAACGTCGGCATGCTCGCGGCCAATACGGCCGCGACCGTGACCAACACGGGCACGATCACGCTGAATGGCGTGAACGGCATCGGCATCATGGTGGTCGGCACCGGTGCGACCGCGACGGCCGCGACGTCGACCGGCACGATCAACGTGGCCGGCGGGCTCGATCCGGCGTCGGACACGCGCAACTACGGCGTGTGGGCCGAAGGGCCGCGCGCGAAGGCCACGGTCGACGGCGCGCTCAACCTGACCGGCAACGGCGCGATCGGCGTCCATGCGCGCTCGGGCGCGACGATCGACGTCGATGCCAACGCCGTGCCGGCCTTCATGTCGGGCACGAACCAGACCGGCTTCTACGCATACGGCGCCGGCTCGAAGATCAATGTCGCCGCGCAGCATCTGAGCGTCGATACCGACGATTCGACGCTGTTCCGCATCGCGGGCGGCGCGGCCTACACGGGCGCGTCGGCGGCCGGCACGCTGACGACCGACGTGAACGGCCAGCGCGCGCGCGGCGTGCTCGCGACGGGCGCCGGCACGACGCTGTCCACCGGCCACGCCACCTACAACGTCAACGGCGCGAACGGCATCGCGGTCGCGGTCGAAGGCGGCGCGAAGGGCACGATCGACTCGGGCGCGACCATCGGCCTGAAAGCAGCCGGCGCGATCGCGGGCACCGTCGACGGCCAGGCACACGCGCTCAGCGGCGCGAACGCCGGTACGCCGGTGGCGACGACGCTGACCAACAACGCGGCGGTCGCGTCGTCGACGGCCGGCGTGACCGGCTTCGTCGCGCAAAACCTCGGCACGCTCGAGAACCGCAATACGGTGCTGCTGACCGGCGCCGGCTCGACGGGGGTCGTGGCCGGCACGCTCGGCACGGTGAACAACGCATCGGCGATCCGCGTATCGAACGGCACCGGGGCGCTCGTGCAGGGCGCGTCGGCCACGCTCGCCAACGCGGGCACGATCGAGGCGGACGACGGCATCGCCGGCGTGCACCTGACGGGGTCCGGCGCGTCGGTCGCGCTGTCGGGCGCGGGCACCGTCGTCGCGAACGGCAACGCCGACGGCGTGCTGATCGACTCGACCGTATCGGGCGGCGGGATCGCGGCCGGCGCGACGTCGATCGCGGTGGGCGGCGCCGGCAAGGGCATCGACAACCTCGGCGCGAACACGACGATCGTGCTGTCGGGCACGCAGATCGGCACGACCGGCAACGGCGCCGACGGACTGTCGTCGACGGGCGCCGGCGCGCGCATCGCGACCGGTGCGGCGACCGTCGTGCGCACCGCCGGCGACGACGCGCGCGGCCTCTTCGTGACGGGCACGGATTCGACGCTCGCGGCCGGCGGTACGACCGTCGCGACGACGGGCGCCGGCGCGCACGCGATCGTCGCGGGCAGCGGCGCGACCGCCCTGCTGTCGGGCGCGAAGGTGTCCGCGGCGGGCACGGCGGCCGACGGCCTCGTCGCACGGAACGGCGGCCGCATCGGCGACACGGGTTCGTCGATCGCGAGCGCGGCCGGCAACGGCGCGACGGTCGACGGCGGCGGCGTGCTCGCGCTGACCGGCACGACGCTCGAGGGCGCGACGGCCGGCGTGCTGAGCACCGACACGCTCGCGACCGGCGCGACCAGCGCCGTGCTCGTCGACGGCGGCAGCGTCGCGTCCATCGCCGGGCCGGCATTCGCCGCGCGCGGCGGCACGGTCGACATCGCGGTGCGCAACGGCACCGTCGTGACGGCCGGCAACGGCACGCTGCTGGACCTCGCGAACGGCAGCACCGCAACCTTCAACGCATCGGCCGTGAATCTCGCCGGCGACATCGTGTCGGACGCGTCGAGCACCGGCAACGTGTTCCTCACGAACGGCACGACCCTCACCGGCAAGATCGACCCGGTCGCGCTGACCGTCGACGGCACGAGCACGTGGCACATGACCGGCAGCTCCGTGCTGAGCAGCCTGAACAACGCGGGTCTGGTCGCGTTCGCCGCGCCGTCCGGCGCGCCGGCGGCGGCAGGCAGCTACCGGACCCTGACGACGGGCAGTTATGTTGGCAACGGCGGCACGATCGCGCTGAACACCTATCTCGGCGCCGATGCATCGCCGACCGACCGGCTGATCGTGAACGGCGGCGCCGCGACGGGCACGACGGGGCTGAAAGTCGCGAACACGGCCGGAACCGGCGCGCAGACGACGGGCGACGGCATTCCGGTGGTCGTCACGACCAACGGCGGCACGACCTCCGCATCGGCGTTCCATCTCGCGGGCCCGGTGCAGGCAGGCGCATATGAATACCGGCTCTACCGCGGCGGCCAGAGCGATGCGAACGGCTGGTATCTGCGCTCGCAACTCGACCCGACGGACCCGGGCGATCCGGTCGGCCCGAACGTCATCAACGGCGGCGGCAATCTCGCGTACCGTCCAGGCGTTGCAGGCTATGCGATGACGCCGCTGCTGAACGCGGACTACGGCTTCTCGACGCTCGGCAAGCTGCACGAGCGCGTCGGCGACATCTACAACCTCGAGAAGCAGGCGCCGGGCAACCGCCACGGCGTCTGGGGCCGCGTGGGCGGACAGAGCCTCGATGCGAACGCGGGCCGCTTCGCGGCCGACGAGCGCACGTTCTTCGCGCAGTTCGGCAAGGACTGGACGCTCGACCAGGCGCCGGCCGGCGGCAGCACGCATGCGGGCGTGACGGCGAGCATCGGCGGCGCGAACGCGAGCTTCAGCGACATGGCACGCGCCGGCACGGCGGGCCTGTCGACGTCGACGGGCTCGGTCGAGATGCACGCGCAGAGCATCGGCGGCTACTGGACGCGCTACCTGTCCGACGGCACCTACTTCGACAGCGTCGGCCAGGTCACGCACTACGGCAACCGCTATCGCGACAGCTACGGCAACGAGGCATCGCAGAACGGCTTCGGCATCGCACTGTCGCAGGAGGTCGGCAAGCCGTTCGGGATCGGCGGCACGCCGATCGCGGTCGAGCCGCAGGCGCAACTGATGTACCAGTACCTGAAGCTGAACGGGTTCAACGACAACGTGTCGGCCGTGTCGGGCACGACGACCAGTGCGTTGCGCGGACGCGTCGGCGTGCGCATCTTCCGGCCGAACCTCGATGCGAACGCGGGCGGCGGCGCCGCGACGCCGTATTTCACGGCCGACGTGCTGCACGACTTCCTGTCGCCGGGCCAGACCGTCGTCGGCGGCACGCCGTTCGCGACGCACCTGGGCCGCACGTGGTACGAGCTCGGCCTTGGCGTGACCGCGGGCTTCGGCAAGTCGGGCGAGTTGTACGCGAACGTGAAATATGCGCGCAACCTCGGCGGCGATTACCGGCGCGGCGTCACCGGGCAGGTCGGCTACCGCTACAGCTGGTAACGCCCCGTGCCGGAATCCGTCCTTCGCCCGCGGTGACCGACGGGCAACAGGCGAAAAAAAAACGCCCGGCGTTCGGCCGGGCGGTTTGCGCATTCCGCGCGCACGGAGCGCGCGACGCACGAGCGTTCAGTGCAGGATCTTCGCGAGGAAGTCCTTCGCGCGATCCGACTTCGGATTCGAGAAGAAATCGTCCTTGCGATCGTCCTCGACGATCGCGCCCTTGTCCATGAAGATCACGCGATGGGCGACCTTCTTCGCAAAGCCCATTTCGTGCGTGACGACCATCATCGTCATCCCTTCCTGCGCGAGCTCGACCATCACGTCGAGCACTTCGTTGATCATCTCCGGATCGAGCGCGGACGTCGGTTCGTCGAACAGCATCGCGATCGGGTCCATCGACAGCGCGCGCGCGATCGCGACCCGCTGCTGCTGGCCGCCCGACAACTGCCCCGGAAACTTGTGCGCATGCGCCTTCAGGCCGACGCGATCGAGCAGCTTCATGCCCTTCTCGGTCGCTTCGTCCTTGCCGCGACCGAGCACCTTGATCTGCGCGAGCGTCAGGTTCTCGGTGATCGACAGGTGCGGGAACAGCTCGAAATGCTGGAACACCATCCCGACCTTCGAGCGCAGCTTCGACAGGTTCGTCTTCTTGTCGCCGACCGACTGGCCGTTCACGAGGATCTCGCCCTGCTGGAACGGCTCGAGGCCGTTCACGGTCTTGATCAGCGTCGACTTGCCCGAGCCCGACGGGCCGCACACCACGACCACCTCGCCTTTCTTCACCTCGGTCGTGCAATCGGCGAGGACCTGAAACTGGCCGTACCACTTCGAAACGTTCTTGATGGAAATCATCTTGTGACCTTTTTCTGGAGACCTTTGACGAGGGCAGACGCCACCGAGCAAATCACGAAATAGCATGCACCCGCGAACAGGACCATCTCGACGGTCGTGCCGTCGCGATCGCCGATGTTGGCGGCCGTGCGGAAGAAGTCCGCGAGACTGATCACGTACACGAGCGACGTGTCCTGGAACAGGACGATCGCCTGCGTGAGCAGCAGCGGCACCATCGCGCGGAACGCCTGCGGCAGGATCACGAGGCGCATGGCCTGCGCGTAGTTCATGCCGAGCGCGAACGCGGCATTCACCTGCCCGCGCGGCACCGCCTGGATACCGGCGCGGATGATCTCGGAATAATACGCGGCTTCGAACAGCGAGAACGCGACCATCGCCGACGCAAGCCGGATGTCGATCGTCGGCGACAGCCCGAGCACGCCCTGCAGCACCTGCGGCACGATCAGGAAGAACCACAGCAGCACCATCACGAGCGGGATGGAGCGGAACACCGTCACGTATGCCTTCGCGAACCACTCGAGCGGCTTCACGCCGGACAGCCGCATCAGCGCCAGCAGCGTGCCCCAGACGATGCCGATGACGATCGCGATCAGCGTGATCTTGAACGTGACGATCGCCCCCGTCCACAGCGTCGGGATCGCGCCGGGAATACTACTCCAGTCGAACTGATGCATCACTTGCCTCCGATGTAGCCGGGCAGCCGCGTGCGGCCTTCGATCCAGCGCATGAACGCCATCACGACGAGGTTGATGAGCACGTACGCGAGCGTCACCGCGATGAACGACTCGTAGGTCTGCGCGGTGTAGTCGACGAGCTGTCGGGCCTGCGCGGACAGGTCGAGCAGGCCGATCGTCGACGCGACCGCCGAGTTCTTGAAGATGTTCAGGAACTCGGACGTGAGCGGCGGCACGATGATCCGGTATGCAACCGGCAGCAGCACGTAGCGGTACGTCTGCCATTGCGTGAAGCCCATCGCGAGGCCGGCCGCGCGCTGGCCCTTCGGCAGCGCGTTGATCCCCGAGCGCACCTGTTCGCAGACGCGTGCGCCCGTGAACAGGCCGAGACAGATGATCGACGCGGTGAAGAACTGCGTGCCGGGCGGCAACTGCTTGATCCAGGTGCCGATCGACGCGGGCAGCAGTTCGGGCACGACGAGGTACCAGACGAAGAACTGCACGATCAGCGGGATGTTCCGGAAGATCGACACGTATACGGTGCCGATCGCGGACAGCCATTTGTTCGGCACCGTGCGCAGCACGCCGAACAGCGAACCGACGATCAGCGCGACGACCCAGGCGACGAGCGACACCTCGATCGTCACCCAGAATCCGGACATCAGCCATCCGAAGTAAGTCGTCGGCTCGCCGGTCGAGACGGGGCTCAGGAAGATGCCCCAGTTCCAGTGGTAAGACATGGGCAAGACTCCAGCAAAAAGAAACGGAAGAAGCGAAGCCTCTTCCGTTTCAGTAGCGTCATTTCTGCGTCAACGGCTGCGTGGTCAGTCGAGCGCCTTGTCGTTCGGGTTCGCGTACAGCTTCTTCATCGAATCGGACAGCGGGAAGTTCAGGTTCAGCCCCTTCGGCGGGATCGGGTTCTCGAACCACTTCGCGTAGATCTTCGCGGCCTCGCCCGATTTCTCGACTTGCGAGATCGCGTCGTCGACGACCTTCTTGAAGTCCGCATCGCCCTTTCGCATCATGCAGCCGTAAGCTTCCTCCGACTGCGGCGTGCCGACGATCACCCACTCGCCCGGCTGCTTCGCCTTCGCGCGCTCGCCCGCGAGCAGCGCGTCGTCCATCATGAACGCGACCGCGCGGCCCGACTCGAGCGTGTTGAACGAGTCGCCATGGTCCTTCGCGCTGATGATGTTCATGCCCAGCTGCTTGTCGTTGTTCATCTTGCGCAGCAGGCGCTCGGACGTCGTGCCGGCGGTGGTCACGACCGTCTTGCCCTTCAGGTCCGCGAAGTCCTTCACGCCCGAATCCTTCTTCGTCATCAGGCGCGTGCCGATCACGAAAATCGTGTCGGAGAATGCGGCCTGCTGCTGACGCTCCGTGTTGTTGGTCGTCGAGCCGCACTCGATGTCCACCGTGCCGTTCTGCACGAGCGGGATGCGGTTCTGCGACGTCACCGGGATGTTCTTGACCTGCAGGTTCGGCAGGTTCAGCTTCTTCTTCACCGCGTCCACGACCTTCATCTGGAATTCGCGCGAATAACCGACGACCTGCTGGTTCTGGTCATAGTAGGAGAACGGAATCGACGATTCGCGGTGACCCAGCGAGATCACGCCCGTGTCCTTGATCTTCTTCAGCGTGCCGGTCTCCTGTGCATGCGCGCCGCTCGCGAACGCGCACAGCGCCGCGACCATCAGGACTGCCTTCTGGTATTTCATTTTGGTCATCTCCTTGGCTAAAACCCGCGCCAGTGTATCAAAGTAATATTTTTGAAAGTACTGGTTGTTTACCGTACTACGAATCGTCCTGAACGAAGCCGTCCTCCCGGCTTCGCGCGCCCTTGGCGGCGCCTGAATGCGCACGCGGGCGGCGCCGGATTCGGCACCGCCCGCGAGGGTTCATGCACACAATCGGGTGGATTGCGTCATGCTTTTGTCATAGTCTCCGATCGTCTCGGCAATGACCGATCAGGGATACAGGCCGCGCATTTCGCGCGCCATCAGGATGCGCTTGCACGCGACGATGAACGCCGCCGTACGCACCGACACCTTGTGCTCCTCCGCGACCGCCCACACGCCGGCGAACGCTTCGCGCATCACGCGCTCGAGACGGTGGTTGATCTCGTCTTCCGTCCAGAAGAAGCTCGAGAAGTCCTGCACCCACTCGAAGTACGACACGGTCACGCCGCCCGCGTTCGCGATCACGTCGGGGATCACGAGCACGCCGTTCGCGCTCAGGATGTCGTCGGCCGCCGTCGTCGTCGGGCCGTTCGCGCCTTCGACGATGATCTTCGTGCGGATCTTCGATGCGTTCTTCTCGGTGATCTGGTTTTCCAGTGCCGCCGGGATCAGGATGTCGGTCTCGACCGTCCAGAACTCGTCGTTCGGCATCGGTTCGGCGCCCTCGAAGCCCGCGACGCCGCCCGTGCGTGCGACGTGGTCGAGCAGCTTGTTCGAATCGAGGCCGGCCGGCTGGTAGATCGTGCCCGTGTGATCCTGCACCGCGATCACCTTCGAACCCGCTTCCTGGAACAGCTTCGCCGCGATGCCGCCGACGTTGCCGAAGCCCTGCACCGCGATGCGCGCACCTTCGATCTCGAGGCCCTTCTTCTTCGCCGCCTCGCAACCGACGACGAACACGCCGCGGCCCGTCGCTTCCTTGCGGCCGAGCGAACCGCCGAGCGAGATCGGCTTGCCGGTCACGACGCCGGTCGACGTCTGGCCCTGGTTCATCGAGAACGTGTCCATCATCCACGCCATCACCTGTTCGTTGGTGTTGACGTCCGGTGCCGGAATGTCGGTGTTCGGGCCGATGATGATGCCGATTTCGCTGGTGTAGCGACGCGTCACGCGTTCGAGCTCACCGCGCGACAGCTTGCGCGGGTCGACGCGGATGCCGCCCTTCGCACCGCCGTACGGCACGTTCACGGCCGCGTTCTTCACCGACATCCATGCCGACAGTGCCATCACTTCCGACAGCGTCACGTCCTGGTGGTAGCGCACGCCGCCCTTGCCCGGACCGCGCGACACGTTGTGCTGCACGCGATAGCCCTCGAAGTGCGCGACGGTACCGTTGTCGAGCTCGATGGGCACGTCGACGATCAGGATGCGCTTCGGACGCTTCAGCGTTTCCAGCCAGCGCGACAGCGAACCGAGGTACGGTGCGACGCGATCGACCTGCTGAAGGTAGTTGCCCCACGGGCCGAGATCGTCGGCATGAAGGTAGGACGGGATGGACTGCAGTTGCGAAGACATGGACGCTCCAACGTTCAACGGATTGCGCACATTGTCGAAAAACCCGTTTTTTTTATCCAATGCCGTTTGCTTATTCGATTATGCGTTTCTTGCATGATCGCGATTTTTCGCAAATCCGCGGTCGATTTGCGCAAGAACGCCCGCGATCGGTCGTGCATCGCGTCGGCGAAAAGTCGGCGGGGGAAATACGCGGAACGCCCGCCGGACGTGCGTCCGATGGGCGCGGCAAGCGCGTCGGCGGCGGCGTGCGCTCGGCTGGCGCGGTTAACCGCCCACGGTTAACCGGCGGTTTCGCGCAGCTCGTCGCGCACGACTTCCCACAGCGCGCGCACGAGCTTCTGATGCGGGTCGTCGCCCTGCAGCGCGAGCTTGTCGCAGTACAGGCGGATCTCCATCGTCAGCGTGAACGGGTGCGTGCCGCCGCGCGCGGACCGGTCCAGCCGGATCAGGCGGCCGCTTGCCACCGCATCCTCGACCGCGCTGTGCGGCAGGAACGCGACGCCGTGGCCCGCGAGCGCCATCGCCTTCAGCCCTTCGGCCATGTCGGTTTCGTACACGCGATCGAGAAACAGCGACGTCGGTGCGTTCGCAACGATGACTTCGGTCATCCGGCCGAGATACGCGTTCGGCGTATACGACAAGTACGGCACGCGCGCCTCGGCCGTGCCCGGCAGCGTGTAGCGCGGCCGGCCCGCGCGGCCCGGCGCCGAAAATGCGCTGATCGGCTCGCTGCCGAGGACCAGCATGTCGTAGCGGGCCGGATCGAGCGCGACGGGGTGGCTCGGGTGGTGGTAGCCCATCACGAGATCGCAGCCGCCCTCGACCAGAGACAGCACGGCGTCGTGCACGTTCAGCGCGCGCAGCCGCGTGTGGACCTGCCCCATCTTCGCCTCGATCCGCTGCAGCCAGCGCGGAAAATACGTGAGCGACAGCGTATGCGGCACCGCGAACTCGATGGTCGGCACCGGCGCGCCGACGTGGCCGCGCAGCAGCGTGCGCGCCTCGTGCGCCTGCGACAGCATCGTCAGCGCCTGCTCGTAGAAGATCTGGCCGGCCTGCGTGAGCCGCGTCGGATAGACCGAACGATCGATCAGTTCGGTCGCGAGCCACGCCTCGAGCGCCTGGATGCGCCGCGAGAACGCGGGCTGCGACACGTGCCGCAGTTCGGCGGACCGGCTAAAGCTGCGCGTTTCCGCGAGCGAGACGAAGTCTTCGAGCCATTTCAGTTCCATGCAGGCGGGCGCGACGGGCGGCGGTCGGGAGGAAGCCTGCATTCTACCGGCGGGCGGGCCAGCCCGGCGGTGCGGCGACCAGCCCGGCGAGCCGGCCCGGGCGCCGGCCGGCGTCCGCATGCGTGCCGATCGCGTACGGCGGGCGGCGGCCGGACCGGTTCGGCCGGAATCGCCCCGCGCCAATGGTAAAATGTCGGATTCTCCTCCCCTCGTTCGCACCGGCCCCAAAGGCCACGCCCGATCATGTCCGACACTCGTCCCGATACGCTTTTCGCCCTCACCGCGCTCTCGCCCATCGACGGCCGCTACGCCAGCAAGACCGAAGCGCTGCGCGACTGGCTCTCCGAAGCCGCCTTCATGCGCCACCGCGTCACCGTCGAGGTGCACTGGCTGATCGCGCTGTCGCGCGCCGGCTTCGCGGAAGTCCCGCGCTTCTCGGACGCCTCCGAACAATTCCTGCTGCAGCTCGCCGAGCGCTTCACGGCGCACGACGCCGCGCGCATCAAGGAAATCGAGCGCGTGACGAACCACGACGTGAAGGCCGTCGAATACTGGCTGAAGGAATCGGTCAAGGGCCAGGCCGAACTCGAGAAGGCCAGCGAATTCATCCACTTCGCGTGCACGTCCGAGGACATCAACAACACGTCGCACGGGATGATGCTCGCCGGCGCGCGCGAGCACGTGATCGTGCCGGCGCTGCGCACGGTCCACCAGCGCCTCGTCGCGCTGTCGCACGCGCTTGCCGAGCAGCCGATGCTGTCGCGCACGCACGGCCAGCCGGCCAGCCCGACGACGCTCGGCAAGGAGCTCGCGAACGTCGCCGCCCGCCTCGCGCGCGCGATCACGCGCATCGAGAAGGTCGAGATCCTCGGCAAGATGAACGGCGCGGTCGGCAACTTCAACGCGCATCTTTCCGCGTATCCGGAATTCGACTGGGAAGCGTTCTCGCGCGACGTGATCGAGAACCGCCTGAAGCTCACCTTCAACCCGTACACGATCCAAATCGAGCCGCACGACTACATGGCCGAGCTGTTCGATGCCGTCGCGCGCGCGAACACGATCCTGCTCGACCTCGACCGCGACGTGTGGGGCTACATCTCGGTCGGCTACTTCAAGCAGAAGACGAAGGCCGGCGAGATCGGTTCGTCGACGATGCCGCACAAGGTCAACCCGATCGACTTCGAGAATTCGGAAGGCAACCTCGGCCTCGCGAACGCGACGCTGCGCCACCTCGCCGACAAGCTGCCGGTGTCGCGCTGGCAGCGCGACCTGACCGACTCGACGGTGCTGCGCAACATGGGCGTCGCACTCGGTTATTCGCTGCTCGCGTACGACTCGCTGATCCGCGGCCTCGACAAGCTCGAAGTGAACCCGCAGCGCCTGAACGAAGACCTCGACAACTGCTGGGAAGTGCTCGCGGAGCCGGTGCAGACGGTGATGCGCCGCTACGGCATCGAGAACCCGTACGAGCAGCTGAAGGAACTGACGCGCGGCAAGGGCATCACGCGCGAAGCGCTGCAGGAATTCGTCGGCACGCTGGCGATCCCGCAGGACGCGAAGGACCGCCTGCTCGCGATGACGCCTGCGTCGTACATCGGCAAGGCCGTCGAACTCGCAAAGCGGATCGCGTAAGCGCCGCCGTCGCCGGACGGAAAAAAGCCCGATGCGAGCAATCGCATCGGGCTTTTTCATTGGCGGCTCGCGCGCGCTCGGTACGCGGCAACGCCGGCGATCAGAACGAAATCATCCGCCCCGGATTGATCGCGCTCATCACGCTCATCGCCGCCTTCGCGGCAGGAATCGCGATCGGCGACAGTTGCCGGCCGAGCGGAATCTCGCGGTGGTCGATTCCGGTCAGCATCGAGAAATCGTCGTTGCGTCCGACGAAGTCGTCGCAGATCGCCTTGCCGATCCGCACCGTCTGCGCGACGCCATGCCCGCTCCAGCCCTGCACCATGTACATCGGCACGCGGCCGTCGGTCTTGCGGCTGTCGGTCGCGCCGTTCAGCGTGAAGTCGCTGACGCCGCTCCAGCAGTAGTCGAGCGCGAACTGGCCGTCGACCTGCGGGAACACCGTGTTCAGCCGCGTCAGCAGATACGCGTTCACATCGGGCTGCGGCCAGCACGTGCCTGTGCCCTGCCCGCCGAACAGCAGGCGATTGCCGCGCACCGGCCGGTAATAGTCGATCTGGAACTGCGTGTCGTACACCGGCATGCCGGCCGGCATCAGCGTCGCGACGTCGACGTCGAGCGGTGCCGTCACGCTCACGTACGTGAAGAACGGCACGGTGGTGGTGGCGCCGTCGTCCAGCAGCCGGAACGTCGTGTTGTGCAGCGCGAGCACGACGCCACGGCGCGCGGTGATCGTGCCACCCGGCGTCGTCGCGACGACACCTGCCGGCGTTTCGTCGAGCTCCAGCACCTCGGTGCCCTCGTACAGCGCGCCGCCGTTCAGCCGGAAGCCGTGCACGAGGCCGCGCACCAGCGCGAGCGGATGAAGCTGGCCACCGGTCGCGTCGATCGCCGCGCCGTGATACAGCCCCGAGCGCACGTATTCGTCGTGCAGCTGATGGCGGCCGACGAGCGTCACGCCGGCGTCGCCGAGATGGCGGCGTGCGTCCGCGCCGTCGAGCAGCGCGCTCATGTGGCCCGGGTGGACCGCCGCCGTGATGTGGCCGCGCTTGCGGTCGAGGTCGAGCGCGTAACGCGCGCCGATCGCGTCGATCAGGTCCATCGATTCGGCCGACGCGAAGCGCCACAGCCGCTTCGCGTCGTCGTGCGACAGATGGTCGATCATGTCGGCCGCTTCCCAGCGCGCGAGGCCCGGCGTGAGCTGGCCGCCGTTGCGGCCCGACGCCGCGGAGCCGACGTGATGCTTGTCGACGAGAATCGTGTCGACACCCGCTTCCGCGAGATGCAGCGCAGCCGATGCGCCGAGCAGCCCCGCGCCGATCACCAGCACGTCGCACACCGTGTCATGCGCGAGCGGCGCGCTGTTTTCATGGCGCGACAACGACGCCTCGTACCAGTTGGCCGGGCGCTCGCCGTCGTAGCGCGACGGATCACACCAGTTCCAGTTGTCCTTTTCGATGTTCAGTTGCGTCTGGTCGAAACGCGATTCGCCCTGGATCAGGGGTTTGTGATTCGAAGTCATGATTGCACTTGCATGGTCTTGGGCCGCCTGTCGAAGGGCCGTTCAGGCTTCGCGGGTGGGGCAGCCGGTTCCACTTGGGTGTCAACGAGATAAAGGGCGCGAAGGCCCGTGTTGACGGCAGGCACGCTCGTGCCTGCCAGGATCCCGGACCGTGCGAAAGCACGCATTGAAAGGTGCCGGGACACCCAATTTCTACACCGCAGAAATAATTCTACAGCGTAGAATACACTTTCGTCAAGATTACAACCGCTGTCATCCTGCTTCCATGAAAGACAAACCTGCCCAAGGCCCGCGCGGCCTCGACAAGGATGCGATCGTCGCGGCCGCGCTCGCGCTGCTCGAAGAGGTCGGCGAAGCCGCGTTCAGCGTGCGCAAGCTCGCGCAGTCGGTCGGCTGCGACCCGATGAGCGTGCTCTATCACTTCAAGTCGAAAGAGGGCCTGAGCCGTGCGATCGCGAACGCGCTGTCGCGCTCGCTCGTGCCGGTCGATCCTTCGCTGCCGTGGCGCGAGCGGCTGCGCGATCTCGCACGCCAGTATCGCGCGCTCGCGCTGCGCCACCCCGCCGCGTTCGCGCTGCTGCAGCGTCACATGAGCACCGGGCCGGCCGATCTCGCGCACATCGAGACCGTGCATCGTGCGCTGGCCGATGCCGGCATCCCGCGCACCGCGCTGCCGTCCGTGTGCGTCGGCTGGTATGCGAGCGTGATCGGCCTCGCCGCCGCCGAGGCCGGCGGCCTCACGCGGCCCGCGAACGAGGTCGAGCTCGCGGAAATGCATGCGCTGTCCGATACCGCGCATCCCCTCGTCAAATCGGCCGCCCCGCTCTATGCGCAGCTCGATCCGGCCGCCGTGCACGACACGATGCTGGACGTGCTGCTCGACGGCATCGCGCAGCACGCCCGCGCGACCTGAGCGGCGCGACGCACCGCCAACGAAAAAAGGCGCCCCGAGGGCGCCTTTTTCACTGCTGCATGACGATTGCCGCGAACCGCGCTCAGTGCTGCTGCGCGATACCGATCTTCAGCATGACCTGATCGACGATCTGTTCGGGCGTCAGCTCGATGCTGACTACGATCGCTTCATCCGGGCCCGGTTCCTCGAGCGTGTCGAGCTGGCTCTTCAGCAGCGACGGATCGAAGAAATGGCCGGTACGGGTCTTCAGGCGCTCGTGCAACACCTCGAACGAACCCTTCAGATACACGAACCGCACGTCGGTATCGGAGCCGCGCAGCACGTCGCGGTACGACCGCTTCAGCGACGAGCAGGTGAACACGGCGGTCTCGCCGGCACGCTGCTTCTCCTCGATGGCCGCGCGGATCGTGCGCAGCCACGGCCAGCGGTCGTCGTCGGTCAGCGGAATGCCGTTGTGCATCTTTTCCTTGTTCGCCGCGCTGTGAAACGCGTCGCCGTCGGTATAGCTGCACGACAGGCGTTCTGCCAGCATTTCGCCGATTCGCGATTTGCCCGCGCCCGACACGCCCATTGCGATCAGAATCATTGACTACCCCTTGTTACAAAACCACGCTCAGCAGCAGCGTAAAGCTCAGACCGAGCACCGAGATGATGGTTTCAAGCAGCGACCAGGTCTTGAACGTCTGGCCGACCGTCATCCCGAAATATTCCTTGATCAGCCAGAAGCCGCCATCGTTCACGTGCGAGAAGATCAGCGAGCCCGAGCCCGTCGCGAGCACGAGCAGCTCCGGACGAACCGCCGCGCCCGACGCCGCCGCGATCGGCGCGACGATGCCGCAGGCCGTCGTCATCGCGACCGTCGCCGAACCCGTCGCCAGACGCATCAGCGCCGCGACGAACCAGCCGAGCAGCAGCGGCGACAGGTGCGCGTGCTTCGCGGTCTCGACGATCTGCTGCGAGATCCCGCTGTCGCGCAGGACGCCGCCGAAGCCGCCGCCCGCACCGACGATCAGCGTGATGCCTGCGATCGGCGCCAGGCACTCGCCGCAGAACTTCTGGATCTGGTCGCGGTTGAAGCCCTGCAGCTTGCCGAACGTGAAGAAGCTCACGAGCACGGCGATCAGCAGCGCGACGTCGGAGTTGCCGGCGAAGCGCAGCAGGTTGTTCGGCAGCGACTTCGGTGCGAACACCAGGTCGGCCCAGCTGCCGACGAGCATCAGCACGACAGGCAGCAGGATCGTGAACAGCGTGATGCCGAAACTCGGCAGTTCGCGCTTGCGGCCATCCGTGTGCGTATCGACGAACTGCGCCGCGAGCGGGTTGTTTTCCGGCAGCTTCACGAACTTCGAGATCATCAGCGCGAACAGCGGACCGGCGATGATCGCGGTCGGCACGCCGACGATCAGGCCGAATGCGATCGTCTTGCCGATATCGGCGCCGTATTGCTGAACGGCCAGCAGCGCGGCCGGGTGCGGCGGGATCAGCCCGTGCACGACGGACAGGCCGGCCACCATCGGCAGACCGACGACGAGCAGCGACTTGCCGGTGCGCTTCGCGACGTTGAACGCGATCGGGATCAGCAGCACGAAGCCGACTTCGAAGAACACCGGCAGGCCGACGATGATCGCGACGAACATCATCGCCCAGTGAATGTTCTTTTCACCGAACCAGTCGATCAGCGTGGTCGCGATCCGTTCGGCGCCGCCCGATTCGGCCATCATCTTGCCGAGCATCGTGCCGAGGCCGACGACGATCGCGATGTGGCCGAGCGTGCCGCCCGTGCCCGTTTCGAACGACTTGACGATCTTGTCCATCGGCATGCCGACGACGAGACCCAGGCCCAGCGAAACGATGATCAGCACCAGGAACGGGTAGATCTTGTAGCGCGCGATCATCAGGATCAGCGCGGCAATCGCGATCAGCGTGAATACGAGCAGCATGCTGCCTTGGACAGCCCCCATGTGGCACTCCTCCTAGGATTGTTCGAAACCGGGCGAGTTGTTGCGAGTATGCCCGGCTATGCAGGTCTCCGAAACACGGGAGGTAACCCACCCCGTGAGGACGCTGAATTTTACTTATCTTTACGGCCCGCGGATAGAACCGGTTCCATCAGCAAAAACCCTCGGTAAAACAAGCACTAAGCGCTTGCTTGCCGAGGGTCAAACCTTCATTTCGTACAAGTATTAACGGTGAAGCTGGCTTGCGGCTTGCGCGAGACGCGTGACCTCGGCCCAGTCCTGCGCGGCGAGCGCGGCCTTCGGCGTGAGCCACGAACCGCCGACGCACACGACGTTCGGCAGCTTCAGGAAATTCGGCGCAGTGTCGACCGTGATGCCGCCCGTCGGGCAGAACTTCAGCGCCGGGAACGGGCCGTGGAACGCCTGCAGCATCGGCACGCCGCCGGCCTGCTGCGCGGGGAAGAACTTGACGATTTCGTAGCCGAATTCGAGCGCCTGAATGATGTCGCTCGGCGTCATCACGCCCGGCAGCAGCGGCAGGCCGGCGTCGAGCGACGCGAGGTGCAGGTCCTTCGTCAGGCCCGGCGACACGCCGAACTTCGCCCCCGCGCGCTTCGCCTGCTCGCAGTGCTCGGGCTTCGTGATCGTGCCGACGCCGACGACGATGTCGTCCGCGAGCTGGCTCGCGCGCTGGATCGCCTCGAGGCCCGCCGGCGTACGCAGCGTGATCTCGAGCACCTTGACGCCGCCCGCGTGCAATGCGCGCGACACGTGTTCGCCCTGCTCGACCGAGTCGAATGCGAGCACCGGAATCACCGGGCCCAGCTTCACGATTTCAGCAATCGTCTTCATCAAATTCGCTCCTTGAAATTCATGCAGAGACGCGGACGGCCGCTTCGCCGACCAGCGCCCCGAAAACCGATGCGCCCTGCTCGGCCGGCGCGGCCGCCGCGCGGAACACGCCGAACAGTTCGCGACCGAAACCGACTTCGTTCTCGGCCTGGTGCAGCGGCTGCGCGACCGGGCGTGCCTGCCACTCGGCATCGTCGACCTCGATGTCGAGGATGCCGGCTTCCGCGTCGATCACGAGCGTGTCGCCCGTCTTCACCTTGCCGAGCGGGCCCGCCAGCAGCGCTTCCGGCGACACGTGGATCACGGCCGGCACCTTGCCCGACGCACCGGACATGCGGCCGTCGGTCACGAGCGCGACGTGGAAGCCCTGATCCTGCAGCACGCCGAGCAGCGGCGTCAAACGGTGCAGCTCGGGCATCCCGTTGGCGCGCGCGCCCTGGAAGCGCACGACCGCGACGAAATCGCGCTTCAGCTCGCCGCGATCGAACGCCTCCTGCACGGCTTCCTGCGAATCGAACACGATCGCGGGCGCGGTCACCTTGCGGTGCTCGGGCGCGACCGCCGAAATCTTGATCACGCCGCGGCCGAGCCGGCCCTGCATCAGGCGCAGGCCGCCGTCCGGCTGGAACGGGTCGCGAATGCCGCGCAGCACCTTCGTGTCGTGGCTCTCGGCCGTGCCGTCGACCCACGTCAGCTTGCCGTCGATCAGCTTCGGCTCCTTCGTGTAGTGCGACAGCCCCTTACCCGCGACGGTCGTCACGTCTTCGTGCAGCAGCCCGCCTTCGAGCAGGTTGCGCACCAGGAACGCGACGCCGCCGGCCGCGTGGAAATGGTTCACGTCGGCCTTGCCGTTCGGGTAGATCTTCGCGAGCAGCGGCACGACCGCCGACAGCTCGTCGAAATCGTTCCAGTCGATCAGGATGCCGGCCGCGCGCGCGATCGCGACGAGGTGCAGCGTGTGATTGGTCGAGCCGCCCGTCGCGAGCAGCGCGACGATCCCGTTGACGATCGCCTTCTCGTCGATCACGTGGCCGATCGGCGTGTACTGGCCGCGCTCGACCGTCAGGTCGAGCACGCGGCGCGCCGCTTCGGCCGTCAGCGCGGTACGCAGCGGCGTGTGCGGATGAATGAACGCCGAACCCGGCAGATGCAGGCCCATCAGTTCCATCAGCATCTGGTTGCTGTTCGCGGTGCCGTAGAACGTGCAGGTGCCATGACCGTGATACGCGGCGGATTCGGCTTCGAGCAGCGCGTCGCGGCCGACCTGGCCGGTCGCGAACTGCTGGCGGATCTTTGCCTTGTCGTCGTTCGACAGGCCGCTCGTCATCGGGCCGGCCGGCACGAAGATGGTCGGCAGGTGGCCGAACTGGAGCGCGCCGATCAGCAGGCCCGGCACGATCTTGTCGCAGATGCCGAGGCAGAGCGCCGCGTCGAACATGTTGTGCGTGAGCGCGATCGCCGTGCCCATCGCGATCGCCTCGCGGGAGAACAGCGACAGCTCCATCCCCGGATTGCCCTGCGTGACGCCGTCGCACATCGCGGGCACGCCGCCGGCGAACTGCGCAACGCCGCCGTTCTCGCGTGCGGCGGCCTTGATGATGTCGGGGAAATCCTTGTACGGCGCGTGCGCGGACAGCATCTCGTTGTACGAGGACACGATGCCGATGTTCGGCTCGCGGATCGCCTTGATCTGGAATTTGTCGCTGCCTTCGAGACCCGCGAAGCCGTGCGCGAGGTTCGCGCACGACAGCGCGCCACGCGCCGGGAACTTGCCCTGCGCGCCGTCGATGCGCTGCAGATAGGCGGAACGGGTCGATTGGCTGCGGGCGATCACGCGTTCGGTGACTTTCGCCAGGGTGGGGTGCAGCGACGTCATGCTGGGCGCTCCTGTATGCCGGACGACACCGGCGGTTGGAATCGTGGGGACGGTCGAGTGCGTCGAACGAACGAAGCCAGTCTAGTAGAAAAACTACAAGCATGCAATGCGGATTCACATGCGCGCAACCCTCATTCCCGCCACCAGCAAGGCTTTACCTAGTATAAACCCTAATCTTCATCACTCACCGCCCCGGAAATCTCCGGTGACGGAGCTAGTATTTTCATGTAGATTTTCTACAATTCGATTGCGATACACTCGCTCATCCGAACCCGATTTTCATTCGCCGTCCCATGCTGCCTCGCATTGAAGCGATCCGCGCCGACCTGCGCCCGTCCGAGCGCAAGCTCGCCGACTACATTCTCGCCGCGCCGCGCGAGGTGCTCGACCTCGCGATGACCGAGCTGTCGACCCGCGCGGGCGTCAGCCAGCCGACCATCGCGCGCTTCTGCCAGGCGCTCGGTTGCAGCGGCTTTCGCGAATTCAAGATCCGGCTCGCGCAGAGCGTCGCGCCGGGCGTGTCGTCCGTCTATCGCGACGTCGAGCCCGACGAGCCCGCGCCCGGCATCATCGGCAAGGTGTTCGACCGCACGATCGGCGCGCTGATCGAAGTGCGCAACAGCCTGTCGGCCGGCAGCGTCGCCGACGCGATCGCGCTGCTGTCGAACGCGTCGCGCATCGAGTTCTACGGCGCCGGCGGCTCGGGCATCGCCGCGCAGGACATCCAGCACAAGTTCTTCCGGCTCGGCGTGCCGAGCGTCGCGTATTCGGACCCGCACACGTTCTCGATGTCGTCGGCGCTGCTCGGGCCGCACGACGTCGTCGTCGCGATCTCGAATACCGGCCGCACGCGCGATATCGTCGATGCCGCGCGCTCGGCGCTCGCGTGCGGCGCGAAGGTCGTCGCGATCACGCAGAGCCACTCGCCGCTCGCGAAGCTCGCGACGGTGAGCCTCGCATCGAACGTGGCCGAGGAAACCGACGTGTTCTCGCCGATGACGTCGCGGATGTCCCATCTCGCGATCGGCGACATCCTCGCCGTCGGCGTTGCGCTGTCGCGCGGGCCCGCGCTGATGGAGCGCGTCGGCCGCGCGAAGGAAGCGATCACGCGTCGCCGGATAGACGACCCGACGAAGGAATGACGTGTACGAGGCGCACGTGAAAACGGCGCCCCGAGGGGCGCCGTTGCGCAGCGATCGATTACCGGCGTGCCGCCGCCGGAAAGTTCAGAACGGCTTGATCACGACCAGCGCGACCGCCGCGAGCATGCCGAGCACCGGCAGTTCGTTGAACACGCGATACCACTTGTCGGTGCGTTTGTTCTCTCCACGCTCGAACACCTTCAGCAGGTGCCCGCAGTACGCGTGATAGATCACGAGCAGCAGCACGACCGTCACCTTCGCGTGGATCCAGCCCTGCCCCTGGCCGATGCCGATCACGAGCCAGAGCCACAACCCGCATGCGAGCGCCGGCACGGCGATCATCGTCATGAAGCGAAACAGCTTGCGCGCCATCAGCAACAGGCGCCGCACCGCGGCCGGATCGGTCTCCATGGCCAGGTTCACGTAGATGCGCGGTAGGTAGAACAACCCCGCGAACCACGCGGCGATCAGAACGATATGGAACGTCTTGACCCAGAGCATTGCCATCGGTTGTGCGCCTCGCTTTACTGACGGCCTTCGCCGTGCCCCAGCACGACGTACTTC
Organism: Burkholderia sp. AW49-1; assembly: GCF_053427845.1. Taxonomy (NCBI): domain Bacteria; kingdom Pseudomonadati; phylum Pseudomonadota; class Betaproteobacteria; order Burkholderiales; family Burkholderiaceae; genus Burkholderia; species Burkholderia sp. AW49-1. Next base: position 110,414 of record NZ_JBSAXF010000011.1, read on the forward strand.
AGCGACGTGAGCCCTTCCAGGCCGACGGGGCCGCGTGCGTGCAACTTGTCGTTCGAGATGCCGATTTCCGCGCCGAGGCCGAATTCGAAGCCATCCGCGAAACGCGTCGACGCGTTGACCATCACGCTCGCCGAGTCGACTTCGCGCAGGAAGCGCATCGCGCGGTCGTGATCCTCGGTGACGATCGCATCGGTGTGATGCGAGCCGTAGTGGTTGATGTGCTCGATCGCGGCGTCGAGGCCGTCGACGACCTTGATCGCGAGCACCGGCGCGAGATATTCGGTGTGCCAGTCTTCGTCGGTGGCGTCGACGAGCGGCCCGATGCCCGCCTCGGCGAGCACCGCGCGCGCGGCCGCATCGACGCGCAGCTCGACCTGCTTGTCGCGATACAGCTTGCCGAGCGGCGGCAACAGCGTCGCCGCGATGCCGCTCGCAACGAGCAGCGTTTCCATCGTGTTGCAGGTGCCGTAGCGGTGCGTCTTCGCGTTGTCGCACACCGTCAGCGCCTTGGCGAGATCGGCGCGATCGTCGACGTACACGTGGCAGATGCCGTCGAGGTGCTTGATCATCGGCACGCGCGCCTCGTTGATCAGGCGCTCGATCAGGCTCTTGCCGCCGCGCGGCACGATCACGTCGACGTATTCGGTCATCGTGATCAGCTTGCCGACCGCCGCGCGATCGGCTGTCGCGACGACCTGCACGGCGTCCTGCGGCAGGCCGGCCGCCTCGAGCCCCTCGCCGATCAGCTTCGCGAGCGCCGCGTTCGATTCGAGCGCCTCGGAGCCGCCGCGCAGGATCGTCGCGTTGCCAGACTTCAGGCACAGCGCGGCCGCGTCGATCGTCACGTTCGGGCGCGACTCGTAGATGATGCCGATCACGCCGAGCGGCACGCGCATCTGGCCGACCTGGATCCCGCTCGGGCGGTACTTGAGATTGCTGATCTCGCCGATCGGATCGGCCAGCGATGCAACCTGACGCAGGCCTTCCACCATCGTCTTCAGCGCCTTGTCCGACAGCGTCAGGCGGTCGATGAACGCCGCATCGAGCCCCTTTTCACGGGCACGGGCGACATCGCGTGCATTCGCATCCTTCAGCGCCTGCGCGTCGCGCTCGATCGCGCGTGCCACGGCGTCGAGCGCCGCGTTCTTCGCTGCCGTGCTGGCGCGCGCCATCGCGCGGGAAGCGTGCCGGGCACGGCGGCCCAGGTCCGTCATGTACTGGTCGATATCCATCGTGTGACTCGAAAAGCGAGCCGCTTGGCGCGGCGTGAATTCGTGGGAAGCGTGGAGCGCGGCGGCAAGCGGGCCGCGCCAGCAATCGAAACATTGTAAGCGGGTTGCGATGCGTGTGCCGAAGGCCCGGACGGGGCCTAACGACGCACGCGACCCGCGGTCGGCGGTCGCTCGCCGCGGGCGCCTGCCACCGTCATCGCGAGCTGGAACAGGCCGTCCCACGGATCGGGCGGCGGATCGTCCTGCGTGCGGCGGCCCGGCGTGACGGCGGACAGCCCCTTCACCTGCCGGTCGAGCTTCGCGGCGAACGCCAGCGCCTTCTCCAGCACAGCTTCCGACACGCGGTTCAGCGCGGGGCCGATCAGCCGCTCACGCGGGCCCCACACGCGGTTCTCGCGCAGCAGCGTGGCGAGCGGCTTGCCGGCCGTCGCGCCGCGCTTGATCCGCAACAGCGTGCGCAATTCCTCGACGACGGCCCACATCACGAGCACGATCGCCTCGCCCTCGCCCTTCAACCCGTCGATCATCCGCGCGAGCCGCGCTGCGTCGCCCGCGAGCATCGCCTCGTTCAGTTTGAAGACGTCGTAGCGCGCGACGTTCAATACCGCGTCATGCACCTGCTCGAACGACAGCACGCCCTGCGGATAGAGTAGCCCGAGCTTCTGGATTTCCTGGTGCGCGGCGAGCAGGTTGCCCTCGACGCGCTCCGCGATGAACTGCAGCGCGCGCCGGCCATCGTCGCCCGGCGCGGCGCGCTGGCCCTGCATCGACAGACGCTGGCCGATCCAGTTCGGCAGCTGCGCGCGGTCGACCGGATCGATCTTCAGCGCGACGCCGCCGTTCTGCAGCGCGGTAAACCACGCGGATTTCTGCGTTGCAGCGTCGAGGCGCGGCAACGTGACGAGCATCAGCGCGTCGGGATTGGGCGTCGCCGCGAGCGTCTTGAGCGCGTCGGCGCCTTCCTTGCCGGGCTTGCCCGACGGAATGCGCAGCTCGATCAGCTGACGCTCGCCGAACAGCGACATCGCCTGGGTCGCGCCGAGCAGCACGCTCCAGTCGAAGCCGCGCTCGACGGTATGCACCGAACGTTCGGTGAAGCCAGCCGCGCGCGCGGCCGCACGAATGCGGTCGCACGCTTCCTGCGCGAGCAGCGGCTCGTCGCCGTAGACGGTGTAGAGCCCGGCCATCCCCTTCGCGAGGTGCGGCTCCAGTGCATCAAGTCGCAATTGCATCGGTGCGTGCGCGGGCGATCAGAGCGGCGGCGGCGGCAGCGGCGCGCGCGGCGCAACGCCCGGCACCACGTCCTCCGGCGCTGGCGTCAGCGAGTGGACGATCGCAAGACGCCGCATTAGCTGGTCGACCGCGTCGTTCTGCATGTCGCCGTACAGGATGTCGGCTTCCTGAGCCTTCGCGTTCGTGTACTGGTCGCTGTACGTCATCGCGCGGTTCAGCGCGATCGCGCTCGGCGGGATCAGCACGGTGCCGTCCTTGCTCGTCAGCGTGTAGTTCAACGTGTAGAAGAGCGCATATTCCTGCGCCGAGCCGTACTTGTTCAGCGTCAGCGTGTTCTGCCCGCGCGACTCCCACATGCGCAGCACGGCGTCGGCGTCGTCCGCCGACTTGACGATCTTCGTGTCGCTGCCCGCCTCGACGAGGCGCACCAGGCGCGCCGCGACGGGCGCCGGCGCACCGGCCACCAGCAAGTGCTTGAACGCGTAGTTCTGCTGGCCGCGCAACTGGAAACCGCATGCCGACAGCGCGACTGCGCTGCCGACGGCGAGCATCAAAAACGATCTGCGGATCACCTTCGCTCCTTCTGTGTACGTCCAACGGCCAGCGGCCGTCAGACGACGATGTTCACGAGGCGGCCCGGCACGACGACGATCTTCTTCGCCGGCTTGCCGTCGCTGAACTTCGCGAACGCGTCGTCGGCCACCGCCGCGGCCTCGATCGCCTCGCGGCTCGCGTCCTTCGCGACCTTCAGCGCGCCGCGCACCTTGCCGTTCACCTGCAGCACGAGTTCGATCTCGGCCTGCTCGAGCGCGGCCTCGTCGACCTTCGGCCACGGGGCGTCCAGCAGCGGGCCGAATTCGTCAGCGTAGCCGAGTGCCTTCCACAGCTCGAACGTGACGTGCGGCACGACAGGGTACAGCACGCGCAACAGCACGCCGTACGTCTCGCGCAACACGCCGGGCGTCGCGCCCTTCGCGCCGTCGATCGCGTTCAGCATCTTCATCGCGGCCGATACGACCGTGTTGTACTGCAGACGCTGGTAGTCGAAATCTGCCTGCTTCAGCACGCTGTAGATCTCGCGGCGCAGTGCCTTGTCGGCGTCGCCGAGCGCGGCCGCGTCGAAGCCCGCGCGCGCGGCGAGCGCTTCGCGGTTCGTCGCGCCGAAGCTCCACACGCGACGCAGGAAGCGGCTCGCGCCTTCGACGCCCGCGCCCGACCACTCGAGCTGCTGCTCGGGCGGTGCGGCGAACATCGTGAACAGGCGCGCGGTATCGGCGCCGTACTGGTCGATCAGCACCTGCGGATCGACGCCGTTGTTCTTCGACTTCGACATCTTCTCGATGCCGCCGAGCACGACCGGCTGGCCGTCGGTGTTCAGCGTCGCGCCGACCGGGCGGCCCTTGTCGTCGTGCGTGACCGTCACGTCGGCCGGGTTGTACCAGGTCTTCTTGCCCGCCGCGTCCTCGCGGTAGAACGTCTCGTTCAGCACCATGCCCTGCGTCAGCAGGTTCTTCGCCGGCTCGCCGAACTTCACGAGGCCGAGGTCACGCATCACCTTGGTCCAGAAGCGCGAATACAGCAGGTGCAGGATCGCGTGCTCGATGCCGCCGATGTACTGATCCATCGGCATCCAGTAATCGGTGCGCGCGTCGACCATCGTCTCGGCGTCCGGCGCCGTATAGCGCGAGAAGTACCACGACGAATCGACGAACGTGTCCATCGTGTCGGTTTCGCGCTTCGCGGCCGCGCCGCACTTCGGGCACGTGCAGTTCAGGAACGCTTCCGACTTCGCGAGCGGGTTGCCCGAGCCGTCCGGCACGAGGTCTTCCGGCAGCACGACCGGCAGGTCCTGCTCCGGCACCGGCACGTCGCCGCACGACGGGCAGTGGATGATCGGGATCGGCGTACCCCAGTAGCGCTGGCGCGATACGCCCCAGTCACGCAGGCGCCACGTGACCTGCTTGTCGCCGAAGCCGCCGGCCTTCAGGTCGGCCGCGATCGCATCGACCGCCGCGCCGTATGCCATGCCGTCGTACTTGCCGCTGTTGACGCAGACCGCGACTTCCTTGTCGCCGTACCACTCCTGCCACGCGTCCAGCGAGTACGTCTGGCCTTCGGCCGCGATCACCTGCTTGATCGGCAGGTCGTATTTCTTCGCGAACGCGAAATCGCGCTCGTCGTGCGCCGGCACGCCCATCACCGCGCCTTCGCCATAGCTCATCAGCACGTAGTTGCCGATCCACACCTCGACCGGCTCGCCCGTCAGCGGATGCGATACCGTGAAGCCCGTCGCGACGCCCTTCTTCTCCATCGTCGCGACATCGGCTTCGGCGACGCCGCCGCGCTTGCATTCGTCGATGAACGCCTGCAGTTCCGGCTTGCCCTGCGCAAGGCGCGTGGCGAGCGGGTGCTCGGCCGCGATCGCGCAGAACGTGACGCCCATGATCGTGTCGGCACGCGTCGTGAACACCCGCAGGAGCGCCTTCTCGCCGTCGAGTTCGTACGGGAAGCCGAAGTTCACGCCGAAGCTCTTGCCGATCCAGTTCTGCTGCATGATCTTCACGCGCTCGGGCCAGCCGAGGCCGTCGAGGTCGTTCAGCAGCTCGTCCGCATACTGCGTGATGCGCAGGTAGTACATCGGGATCTCGCGCTTCTCGACGAGCGCGCCCGAGCGCCAGCCGCGGCCGTCGATCACCTGCTCGTTCGCGAGCACGGTCTGGTCGACCGGGTCCCAGTTCACGGTGCCCGTCTTCTTGTACGCGATGCCCTTCTCGAGCATCTTCAGGAACAGCCACTGGTTCCACTTGTAGTAGTCGGGCTTGCACGTCGCGATCTCGCGCGACCAGTCGATCGCGAGGCCCATCGACTGCATCTGGCCCTTCATGTAGTCGATGTTGTCGTAGGTCCACTTCGCGGGCGGCACGCCGTTCGCCATCGCGGCGTTCTCGGCCGGCATCCCGAACGCGTCCCAGCCCATCGGCATCAGCGTGTTGTAGCCGTTCATCCGCAGATAGCGGTACATCACGTCGTTGATCGTGTAATTGCGCACGTGACCCATGTGCAGCTTGCCGGACGGGTACGGCAGCATCGACACGCAGTAGAACTTCGGCTTCTGCGAATCTTCCTTCGTCTTGTAGGCATCGGCTGCGCGCCAGTCGCCCTGAGCGGCGGCTTCGACGTCGGCGGGTACGTATCTCTCGTGCATGGTGTGGTTCGGACTAGGCTTTAAGCGGCGCGCCACGAGGCGGGCACGCGGAAGTGGACGAAATCGGGCAGCCCGGCGGCGGGAGCAGGCTCACGGTTCTCGGGCCTGCCTCATGGTTCTGGATATTCGCCGGGTAACCCGGAAGGTCTCCAGGTTACCCGGCGAAACCCTGCCAACCGGGCGGAAACGACGATTATACCGTCCGTGGCGGGCGGGACGGCCGGTCTCGCGGGCCGGCCATGCATTCTTGCCCGCCCGGGCGCGCGGGCGGCCTGCGCGTCAGCGTGCCGCGCCCGCGGCAGCCGGCGCGGCGGTGCCCGCCGGCGGCATGTCGGTGACGAAGCCGATCCGCGTGAGGCCCGCGGCCTGCGCGGCGCCCATCACCTGCGCGATCACGTCGTAGCGGGTCGCGCGCGATGCGCGCAGCCGCAGCTCGGGCGGCGCAGCGCCCGCGGCGGCGGCCCGGAAGCGCGCCGGCAGCGCGTCGAGTGCGACGGGTGCGTCGTCCCAATAGAGTTTGCCGGCGTCGTCGATCGACAGCGTGACCGACTGCGGCGTGTCGCGCGCGACGCCGGCCGCGACCTTCGGCAGGTCGAGCCGGATCGCGTGCGTCATCAGCGGCGCGGTGATGATGAAGATGACGAGCAGCACGAGCATCACGTCGATCAGTGGGGTCATGTTGATCTCCGCCATCGGCGCGGACGTCTTGTGGTGCTCCAGCCCGCCGAATGCCATGGTCGTTCCTCCCGGCCGCGCGTCAGGCGCCCTGCGCGCACACGAATACGTGCAGGTCGCGCGCGAAGCCGTCGAGTTCCTCTGCGAGCTGGCGCACGAGCCGCCCGAGGATGTTGTAGGCGAGCACCGCGGGGATCGCGACGACGAGCCCGAACGCGGTCATGATCAGCGCCTCGCCGACCGGCCCCGCGACGTTCTCGATCTGCGCCTGCCCGCTTGCGGCGATGCTGCCGAGCGCGTGGTAGATGCCCCAGACGGTGCCGAGCAGGCCGACGAACGGCGCGGTGCTGCCGATCGACGCGAGCAGCACCTGACCGAACTCGAGACGCCGCTGCGAGCGCAGCATCGCGTGACGCAGCGCACGCAGCACACGTTCGCTGCGCTCGACACGCGCGGCGAGCGCGGCCGGATCGTGTTCGTCGGCCGCATCGCGCGCGGCTTCGGCGAGCGGTACGAACACGCGCTCGCGGTCGGCATCGGCGAGCGCGGCGATGCCGGCGTCGAGCGACGCCGCGCGCCAGAACGAGGCGAGCGCCCGCGGCCCCTGCCGCTTCGCGCGGACCAGCAGCCAGGCTTTCATGAGGAGGAAGCACCAGCTGGCGACGGACATCGCCAGCAGCACATAGGCGACGGCGTGCGTGATCGCATCGCCGCTTTCGAGGTAGTGGACAACGCCGGTGGGAATCGCCATCGGAGTTTCCCCGTGAGGGTCAGCGCAGGCCGAGCACGTCCTGCATGTCGAACAGGCCGGCGCCGCGCGCCGACAGGAAGCGGACCGCACGCAGCGCGCCCTGCGCGTACGACACGCGGCTCGACGACTTGTGCGTGATCTCGATCCGTTCGCCGATCCCGGCGAACAGTACAGTGTGATCGCCGACGATGTCGCCGCCGCGCACGGCCGCAAAGCCGATCGTCGACGGATCGCGTTCGCCCGTCACGCCGTGGCGGCCGTACACCGCGCATTCGTCGAGCGAGCGCCCGAGCGCGCCGGCAACGGCCTCGCCCATCATCAGCGCGGTGCCCGACGGCGCGTCGACCTTGTGACGGTGGTGCGCCTCGATGATCTCGATGTCGTAGCCGTGCGAGAAATGCTTCGCCGCGAATTCGAGCAGCTTCAGCGTGACGTTCACGCCGACGCTCATGTTCGCCGCGAACACGATGCCGATCTTGCCTGCCGCGGCCTGCAGCTCCGCCTTCTGCTCGGCGGTGAAGCCGGTCGTGCCGATCACGAGCTTCACGTCGTGGCGCAGCGCGGCCGCGACGTGCGCGATCGTGCCTTCCGGCCGCGTGAAGTCGATCAGGTAGTCGGCCTGCGCGAAGACGGCGTCGAGGTCGTCGGTCAGCTTGATCCCGGTTTCCTTGCCGAGGAACGCGCCAGCGTCCTGGCCGAGGAACGGCGAATCGGCGCGGTCGAGCGCGCCGACGAGCTGCGCGTCGGAATCGTTGAGAACGGCTTCGATCAGCATCCGGCCCATACGGCCCGATGCACCGGCAATCGCAATCTTCATGGCTTTCTACACGACAGGTCTAAAGGCGGGCGGCGCATGCCGCCCTGTTTCCGCTCGCCGGCCGCTTATTGCGACTGGGCCGGCGCGGTGAGCGGCTGATTCTGCAGGTTGTCCGAACCTCGCGGGCCGACCGGCGGCGACGCCTCGTTCGACACGTTCGGCTGCGGCGGGCGATGGAACTGGAATTGCGGCTGGATCGCCGGCGCGGCGCCCGGCGGCTGGCCGCCCGGCACCGGCGCGCCACCCGAGGCCTGCGCGGACGGCGTGAAGCGGCGAGCGGTCGTGCCCTGCCCCGACACCTGGTTGGTCGCGCGGTTCGCCGCGCGCGCCGCCTGGGCGTTGGCATCCTGATCGACGACCGCGCCGGACACCGGCTCGGCGGACGGGCTCGCGGCAGCAGCGGCTTCGGACGCCTTCTTCGCCGCGGCCGCGGCCTTCGCCTTCTTGCCGCCGCGATCGCCGTCGATATCGGCCAGCAGGTCGAGTTCGGAAGGCAGGTTCTCGGCACCCGTCCAGCTCGCGAGGCGATCGCCCGAGAACGTCAGCACGAGGTCGCGCTGCTGGACGACGGACGTCGAGCCGCGCTTGAAGTAAAAGAGGTAATCCCAGCGGTCGGCATGGAACATGTCCGACAGCAGCGGCGTGCCGAGCAGCGCGCGGACCTGCTCGCGCGTCATTCCGGCCTGCAACTGCGCGGCCTTCTCCTGCGACACGAAGTTGCCCTGCACGACGGTGATCCGATAGGGCGTGATGCTCTGCGCGATGCGCTGCGTCACGCTGTCGTACGACGAACAACCAGCCAGCGCGGCAACGGCGGCGGCAGCGATGATGGCACTCCGCATGCGACTCCTCTGAAGGTGCGAAAGAGATTCCGGGAACATTTCCGTCACCGTGCAGGCCCGCGTCGCGGGCCGCGCGTGTTTCTGGAACGGCGAAAAGCCGGTAACATTGAAGCCCTGCATTGTACTCTAGGGATGCCTAGCCATGACCAATCCGACGGATCTCAAGAATATCGGGCTAAAGGCCACCCTACCGCGCCTCAAGATTCTCGAGATCTTCCAGCAAAGCCCGGTGCGTCACCTGACGGCCGAAGACGTCTACCGCAACCTGCTCAACGAGCAGCTCGACATCGGGCTCGCCACCGTTTACCGCGTGCTGACGCAGTTCGAGCAGGCCGGCCTGCTCACGCGCAGCAACTTCGAATCCGGCAAGGCCGTGTTCGAACTGAACGAAGGCTCGCACCACGATCACCTCGTCTGCCTCGATTGCGGCCGCGTCGAGGAATTCTTCGATGCCGAGATCGAAAGCCGCCAGCAGGCGATCGCGAAGGAACGCGGCTTCCGGCTCCAGGAACACTCGCTCGCGATGTACGGCTCCTGCACGACCGAGAACTGCCCGCACCGCAAGCACTGATCCGCACGCTTCACGCCTGCGCCACGGCCCGGCCGGCATCTCGCCGTCCGGGCCGTGTTGTTTTCGGGATCGGAATGGAAAAGGCCCGCACGTTGCGCGCGGGCCTTTTCCGGAACGTTTCCAATCGTGAGCGGCGAAGCCATGCTGCCGCCGCACGGTGCGCGATGCTCGACGCCCGATGCCGTGCCTTCGCCGCGCGTCAGGCCGCGCTCGCGCACGCCGGCGCGAACTCGAGCGCCCACGCGTCGTCGAGCGGAATCTCGTGGCAGTTCGGCTGCGGGCCGCCACGGTCGACGATCACGAAGTCGCTGACCGCGTCGAGCGCGAGCAGCGGATGGTGCCAGACGCCCTTCGCGTAGTTCACGCCCTGCCAGCCTTCGGCGAGGAACGCGCGCATCGCGTCGGGCCGGAACTCGCCGGCCGGCGCGACGACGATCGCGTAGCGCGACACGGCCGCGAGCGGAATGAACGCCTGGCTGCCGTGCGGATGGCGCTCCATCAGCGTGATCGCGACCGGCAGCGCGCGCGGCTGCGCGCGAAACACGCTGACGAGCGGCCGGCCGCCGTCCGCGCAGACGTCGATCGTCGCGAGATCGTGGAAGCGCTCGGTCGTGCCGCCGTTGATCGGGAAGTGCCGCGCGCCTTCGAGCGCGATCACGTCGCCGAACGGCGCGAACGCCTCGCGGGTCAGGCGCTCGACGCGCAGGATGTGTGGTCCGCTCATGCCGATCCCTCCTTCAAGCCGGCTCGCCCCACAGACGCAGGCGCGACACGCCGCCGTCCGGGAAGATGTTGAAGCGCACGTGCGAGACGGGGCCGAGCGCCGCGAGCTGGTCGAACGTATGCACGTGGTCCATCTGCAGCTTCTGCTCGCCGAGCAGTTCGGCCCAGAACATCGCCTGCGTGACGAGCGAATCGTCGGTGCCGCCCGCGACCCGCGCGGCCTGCAGCGAACAGCGGTCGGGGAAGTTGCCCTTGAAGAACGCCGTGTCGACTTCGACACGCCGGATGATGCCCGGCCGCGCCAGCGCGACGATCGCCCAGTCGTTGCCGGGCTCGCGGCGGCGCCGCGTTTCCCAGCCGTCGCCCATGTTCGCGCCGCGCCCCGGCATCAGCATCTGCGAGGCCGGACCGAAGTGCTGGTTGTTCGCGGCCACCAGGTAGCCGCCGTTCTCGATCGCCGCGAGATCGACGAGCTCGCCGGCCGGCACGTGGCGCCAGTCGCGCTGCGGCTGGCCGTATACGCGCAGCCGCGCGAGCCCGCCGTCCGGATACAGGTTCACGCGCAGGTGCGTGACCGGCTGCGCATCGTCGACGCTCACGTAGTGGTGCGAATTGCCCTGCAGCGTCGTCGCGGGCACGATCGTGCGCCATTCGGCATCGTCCGGCGGCGTGTCGCCGTCCACCGCGCATGCCTCGATAGACGCGGCCGGCGGGAAGTTGCCGGTGAAGTGGCTCGTATCGAGATCGACGCCGTGAATCACGCCCGGCCGCGCGAGCCGGACCACGCAGAAGTCGTGGCCGGTGGTGCGCTTGCGGCGCGTTTCCCAGCCGTCCATCCACTTGCCGTGGTCGTCGTACTTGCCGGGAATGAAGACGGCCGGCTCGGGATTCAGCATGCGCTCCTTCGGCGCGAAGAATTCGTCGCTGGCGAAGAGCGCCTGCGCGCCCAGGCGCGGGTCGGCGAGGTTCATGTAGCGCCGCGTGAAGGCCGGCGCGTTCGGATCGAGGATGGGGGCTGCCATGTCGTCTCCATTATCTTGATGAGGGCCGGCGCATCGTGGCGCCGGCCGCAGGAAATTCGTTCGCGCGAAGCGGTCGGGGAAGCCGCTTCGCGCGAGGGCGCTCAGAGCGCGTGGGCCTGGTCGCCGGCGACCGGTGCGGCGCTGCCCTGCTCGTCGGCCACGTAGCGCAGTTCGCGGTTCAGCACGCGCGTCGCTCGGGCCCGGTCGATGTCGTTCTCCCACACGGCGACGACCACCGTCGCGACGCAGTTGCCGATCAGGTTGGTCAGCGCGCGGGCGATGCCCACGAACCAGTCGACCGGCAGGATCAGCACGAGGCCGAGCACCGGAATCGCGGGAATCGCCGACAGCGTCGCCGCGAGGATCACGATCGCCGACCCCGGAATCCCGTGCGCGCCCTTCGACGTGACGAGCGATACCAGCAGCACGACGATCAGGTCATGCGTGGACAGCGGCGTGTTGGTAGCCTGCGCGATGAACAGCACGGCCAGCGTCAGGTAGATCGAGAAGCCGTCGAGGTTGAACGAATAGCCGGTCGGGATCACCAGGCCGACCGTCGAATCCTTGATGCCCATGTATTCGAGCTTGCTCATCACCTGCGGCAGCACCGCGTCCGACGACGCCGTGCCGAGCACGATCGACAGCTCTTCGCGCAGGTAGCGGATCAGCTTGAACACCGAGAAGCCCGCGATGCGCATCACGATGCCGAGCACGACCGTGACGAACACGATGCAGCTCAGGTAGAACACGGCGACGAGGTAGCCGAGCTGCTTGAGCGACGCGACGCCGTACTTGCCGGTCGTGAACGCGATCGCGCCGAGCACGCCGAGCGGCGCGAGCTTGATGATGAAGCCGATGATGCGGAAGAACACGTGCGACAGCTCCTCGATCAGGCTGTTCACGCGCTGCGCCTTGTCGCCGAGCAGCGACAGCGCGGAACCGAACAGCACCGCGAACACGAGGATCTGCAGGATGTCGCCCTTCGCGAACGCGTCGATCGCGGTCTCGGGGATGATCTTCATCAGGTAGCCGGCCGTGTCCTTCAGGCTTTCGGCGTTCTTCGCGTACGACGAGAGCGAGGCCGCGTCGAGCGAGCGGAGGTCGATGTTCATCCCGACGCCCGGGCGCGTCAGCCACGCGAGGACGAGCCCGATGCCGAGCGCGATCGTCGTCATCACCTCGAAGTAGACGACCGCCTTCAGGCCGACCCGGCCGACCTTCTTCAGGTCGCCCGCATTGGCCATCCCGCTGACCACGACGCAGAACACGATCGGGCCGATGACCATCTTGATGAGCTTCAGGAAGCCGTCGCCGAGCGGTCGCAGCGACTCGGCGAAATGCGGGAAGAACGCGCCGAGCGCGACCCCCAGGATTAATGCGACGACTACCCGGCCAAACAGCGAATTGAGGAATTTCGACACGGCGCTCTCCCGATCCAACGGTTGCAGTTTCGTCTGTTCATACTGGTAAGACCAGTGATGTTATGGTGGATAGTAGGAAGCCGATATAGTCGCGTCAAGGGCGAATAAAATAGGGATTTCCCGCGCATGCGGGGGCGGATCGTGGCTTTCCCGTAGGCCGGTCATGCATCGCGCGCAGGCGGATTACAATGCCGGTCAGACCGGCCATCGTTCACATCATGAAAAACGTTCCGCACACCGTGACCGACGCCGCCATCGCGACGATTCGCGACCGGATCGAGGCAGGCGTGTATCCGGTCGGCAGCCTGCTGCCGGCCCAGCGCCAGCTCTCCGAGGAGCTGGAAATCAGCCGCGCGTCGCTGCGTGAGGCGCTCTCCACGCTCGAGGCGCTCGGGATGCTGCGCATCCGCGCCGGCAAGGGCGTGTATGTCGAAAGCGCCCAGGCGACGGCCGCCCATCCGTGGCAGTTCGCCGAGCAGTCGTCGCCGCCCGATACGTACCAGATGCGCTATGCGCTCGAAGGGTTCGCCGCGCGGATGGCCGCGCACGTCGTCACCGACGACGACATCGCATGGTTCGAGGACAACCTCGCCGACCTGCACGTCGCGCTGACCGAAAGCGCACTCGACGAAGCGTCGCGGCTCGACTTCGACTTCCACATGCGGATCATCCATCTCGCGGGCAACGCGGCGATCGAGTCGGTGCTGCGCAGCAGCGCGGACATCATGAAGGAAAGCCAGCGCATGCCGTTCTACCGGCGCGAGCTGCTGCTGTCGACATGGCACGAGCACCGCGCGATCGTCGACGCGCTGATCGCCCGCGATGCGGCCGCGGCCGGCACGGCGATCGAGACGCACATCGCGAACGCCGCGCAACGCGCGGGCATCTTCTTCCCGACTCCGGGCGCCTGACGCCGCCGTCGGCCGGCGGTTCCGGCGGTCCCGGCAGCCGCGGCAGCCATTCTCCGGTCGTACCGGTCATCCCCCCGAAGGATCGCGATACGCGAGCGCACGCGCGATGAACGCGCGCGCCGCGACGCTGCGGTACGCGCCCTTGCGCGTGAGCAGCGCCGCCGTGCGCGACGGCAGCGGCGGATCGAGCGCCAGCGCGCACAGGTCGCCGCTCTCGCGCGCGACCGCGTCCGGCAGCACCGTCGCGAGCCGCCCGCGGCGCACGAGCTCCAGCACCGCGCTGACCGTGTTCGTCTCGATCGCGATCGTCGGCCGCGCACCCTGTTCGATGAAATACCGGTCGATGCTTTCCCGCGTCGCGAACACGCGGCTCAGCAGCACCAGCGGCTCGCCGACGAGCTCGGCCGGGCTCAGCGCGCGCCGGCGGCGGGCAAGGCGGTGCGTGCGCCCCGTCACGAGCGCGAGCGGTTCGTCCCACAGCGGCAGCGCGTCGATGTCCGGTGCACGCGGCGGCACGAACGCGAAACCCGCATCGAGCCGGTCGTCGGCGAGCAACGCCTCGATGCGCTCCTGCGGCATCGCGTCGATCGTCAGCGCGACGTTCGGGAAATCCGCATGGAACGCGTCGATCAGCGAGCCGCTCAGGTAGGCCGCGAAGGTCGGCATCATCGCGAGCCGCAGCGAACCGCTGCCAAGATCGGCGACGTCGTGCAGCGCGCGCTGCCCGGCATCGAGTTCATGCAGCGCCGCGCGCGCGTGACGCGCATAGACCTCGCCGAATTCGGTGAGCTGAACCGCGCGGCCCGAGCGGTCGAACAGCTGCACGCCGAGCATGTCCTCGAGCTGGCGGACCTGCTGCGACAGCGTCGGCTGCGACACGTGCAGCACATCGGCCGCGCGCGTGAAGCTGCGCTGCTCGGCGACGGCCAGGAAATAGCGGATGTGACGGAGTAGCATCGCGGCCAGTGTATTGGTAATGCCAATGGATACCATAAGAATCCAGTCTTGGACGCTATGGTTCGATTTCCGCATCATACGCACATCCGCTCCCGCCCACGACGCCTGGCCGCCGCACCGGAGCGGCTCACCCGGGCCCGCCCTCCCTTCGCCCGCCGCACGACGATCCGCTGCCCCGTCCGGGCGCCGGCCACGCTCACCCCGGCGCGCATCGGCGCATCGCCGATACGTAGACGTCGGCCCCGATTTCCGCAACCCCGCGTTGCCGACGGCCCGTGCCGCCGGCCGGCGGCGCTGTTTTTTCGCGACCATGGAACCGCATCACGACAACCATCCTCCCCTGACCCGCGCGATGACGCTGTTGTTCGCCTGCGCGTGCGGCATCGTCATCGGCAACATCTATTACGCGCAGCCGCTGCTCGCGGCGATCGCGCACAGCTTCGGCCGCCCGCCCGCCGAACTCGGCTATCTCGTCACGCTGACCCAGCTCGGCTATGCGGCGAGCCTGCTGCTGATCGTCCCGCTCGGCGACGCGGTCAATCGCCATACGCTGATCGTTCGGCTGCTCGTGCTCAACGTGATCGCGCTGATCGCCGTCGCGTTCAGCACGAACTTCACGATGTTCGTCGTCGCGAACGTCGCGCTCGGCTTCGTCACGTGCTCGACGCAGCTGCTCGTGCCGTTCGCCGCCTCGCTCGCCGATGCGCGCACGCGCGGCCGCGCGGTCGGCACCGTGATGAGCGGGCTGCTGCTCGGCATCCTGCTCGCGCGCGTCGCGGCCGGCGCGATCGCCGACGGGTTCGGCTGGCGCGCGGTGTACGGCATCGCCGCGGCGATGATCCTCGCGCTGACCGGCGTGCTCGCGGCGAAGCTGCCGAAGGATCGCCGCCACGCGCGGCTCGACTACTCGGCGCTGATGAAGTCGCTCGTCGCACTGGTGCGCGCGCAGCCGCTGATCGCGCTGCGCTCGATCTACGGCGCGCTCGTGTTCGCATGCTTCAGCCTGCTGTGGACCGGCCTCACGTTCCTGTTGAGCCAGCCGCCGTACAGCTATTCCGAAGGGCAGATCGGCCTGTTCGGGATCGTCGGCGCGGTGGGCGCGCTCGCAGCGACGTCGGCCGGCCGCCTCGTCGATCGCGGCCACGGCAACGCGGCGACAGGCCTGTTCGCTGCGGCCGTGCTCGCCTCGTTCGCGATGATCGCGGCCGGCGCGCATTCGCTCGTCGCGCTGATCGCGGGCATCCTGCTGCTCGACGTGGGCGTGCAGGGCATGCACATCTCGAACCAGAGCGTGATCTATGCGCTCGCCGGCAACGCGCGCAGCCGTGTGACGACGATCTACCTGACGAGCTACTTCATCGGCGGCGCATTCGGGTCGTTCGCGGCGAGCGTCGCGTACGGCGTCGATGGCTGGCGTGGCGTCTGCATCGCGGGCGCGGCGCTCTCGGGCGTGCTGATCGCCCTGTGGCTCGTGTCGCAGCGCGTCGACGCGCGGCAAGTCACGCAGTAGCCCGCTTTCGCCCTCGCCAATGAAAAAGGCACGCTCCGCAAATCGCGGGCGTGCCTTTTCTGCATGCGCGCCGTCGCGTCATCAGCAGACGATCATGCCCCCTCGTGCGCGAAATCGATCAGCACCTTCATCGCACGCTGCCGGTCACCGGCCAGCTCGAACGCGCGATTCGCGTCGCGCATCGGGAACACGCCCGTCACGGCCGGGCTCAGGTCGACGCGCCGCGCATTGATCAACTGCACCGCGAGCGCGAATTCCGCGTGGAAGCGGAACGACCCGCAGATCGACAGCTCCTTGGCGACCACGACGTTCTGCGGCAGGCTGACGTCACCGCCGAGCCCGAGCTGCACGACGACACCGCGCGGCCGCATCACGTCGAGGCCGTCGCGCAATGCGCGCGCATTGCCCGAACACTCGATCATCACGTCGAACGCCCCTTTGTCGGCGCCGTAGCGCGCGACCCAGCCGGTGTCCGTCGACGCGTTGATCGCGTGATCCGCGCCGAGCGCGCGGGCGACCTCGAGCGGCGCATCGACCACGTCGGTCGCGACGATCTCCGCCGCGCCGTGCACGCGCGCCGCCGCGACCGCCAGCACGCCGATGGGCCCGCACCCCGACACGAGCACGCGGCGGCCGATCAGCGGGCCGGCGCGCGACACCGCATGCAGCCCGACCGCGAACGGCTCGGCGAGCGCCGCGAGCGACAGCGGCACATGGTCCGCCACCTTCACGCACTGCGCGGCATCGCACACGAGCGCGTTGCGAAATGCGCCCTGCACGTGCGGCACGCGCATCGCGCTGCCGTAGAAGCGCATGTCGAGACACTGGTTCGGGAGCCCTTCCAGGCAGTAGCGGCACGCGCCGCACGGGCGGCTCGGATTCACCGCGACGCGATCGCCGACCTTCACCGACGTCACGCCCGGCGCGACCGCCGCCACCGTGCCGGCCACTTCATGGCCGAGCACCATCGGCTGCTGCAGCCGGATCGCGCCGAAGCCGCCGTGCCGGAAATAATGGAGATCGGAACCGCAGATGCCGCCCATCGCGACATCGACGCGCACCTGGCCCGGGCCGATCTCGCCCGCGTCCTGCTCTTCGAGCCGCAGGTCGTTCGGCCCGTGGATCACGAGACACATGCAACGCATACGCATGACGCTCTCCTATACCGCGCTGGTCAGGCCGCCGTCGACGAACAGCGTGTGGCCGTTCACGAAATCGGATGCGGCCGATGCGAGAAAGATCGCCGCGCCGCACAGCTCGTCGACGCGCCCCCAGCGGCCGGCCGGCGTGCGCTTGCACAGCCAGTCGGAAAACGTCGCGTCGTCGACCAGCGCGCGGTTCAACTCCGTCTCGAAATAGCCTGGCGCCAGGGCGTTCGCCTGGATGCCGTGACGCGCCCAGTCGGCGCACATCCCTTTCGTCAGCATCCGCACCGCGCCCTTGGTCGCCGCATACGGCGCGATCGTCGGCCGCGCAAGCTCGCTCTGCACCGAGCAGATGTTGATGATCTTGCCGCGGCCGCGCGCGATCATGTGGCGCGCCACCGCCTGCGCGACGTTGAATACGCCGTCGAGATTCACGCGCATCAGCGCGTGCCAGTCGTCCGGATCGAATGCATCGAGCGGCGCGCGACGCTGGATGCCCGCGTTGTTCACGAGGATGTCGATCGCGCCGACGCGCGCCTCGAAATCGTCGATCGCCGCACGCACCTGCGCGTGTTCGGCCACGTCGAACACCGCGTGATCGGCCGCGAAACCTTCGTCGCGGAAATGGCGCGCGAGCGTCGCGGCCTTCTCCTCATTGCGATCGTTGATCACGATCGCCGCACCGGCCTCCGCGAGCCCGCGGGCGAGCGTCAGCCCGATCCCGCGTCCGGAACCCGTGATCAGGGCGCGGCGGCCGTCCAGGCGGAACCGGTCAAGCGCGTTGCTCATGCATGTCTCCTCGTGCCATCGAGCCGACCGCCGGTCGCGGCCGGTCTCGCGATGAGCGTATCTTCGGCGCTCGGCCGGGGTCGCGCCAATGGTCATTTTTGATCCGGTTATCATGAAACCCGATCACCATCCGCTGCCGCCCGCCCACCATGGAACTCAAGCAATTGCGCGCCTTCGTCACGCTCGCGGAAGAGCTGCATTTCGGGCGCGCCGCGCAGCGCCTTTTCATCGTGCAGTCCGCGCTGAGCATGCAGATCAAGGCGCTCGAGGAAGATCTGGGTGCACGCCTGTTCGAGCGCGATCGCCACAAGGTCGAACTTAGCGATACCGGACGCGTGTTCCTGCCCGAGGCGCGGGCGACGCTGCAGCAGGCCGCGCGTGCGGAGCAGATGGCGCGGCTGTCGAGCCGCGGCGAGATCGGCACGCTGCGCATCGCGTTCGTGTCGTCGGTGCTGCCGGCGCTGCTGCCGGCCGTGCTGCGCACGATGCGCGAGCGCTATCCGCTGATCGCGCTCGAACTGAAGGATCTGCCGACGCCCGACCAGATCGCCACGCTGCGCGACCGGCGCATCGATTTCGGCATGATCCGGCTGCCGGCCGCGTATGCGGGCATCGATACGCGCGTGGTGCTCGAGGAGGGCTTCGTCATCGCGCTGCCGATCGACCATCCGCTCGCCGCGCACGAGACGATCGACCCGGCCGCGTTGCGCGGCCAGCCCGCGTTCGTGCTCGCGCGCCGCTACGCGCCCGGCTTCCACGACGACATGCTGCTCGCGCTGAGCCGCGCGGGCACGACGCTCGAGATCGCGCAGGAATTCGGCGAATTCACGACGATGCTCGCGCTCGTCGCGGCCGGGATGGGGATCGGGCTGATCCCGGCGGAAGCCGCGAGCGCGCTGCCGCCGAACGTGCTTGCGCGGCCGCTCGACCTGGCCGGGCACCGGACCGGCATCGGCCTCGCGTGGACCGACCTCGACGGCCCGCTGAAGCGCGCGTTCGTCGACGCGCTCGAACACGTGACGGCGAACGCCGGGCAATAAAAAAAAGCCCGGCCGGAAAAACCGGGCCGGGCTCGTTCGCCACGCAGACCGCCTTGCGGCGGCCGCCTGACGTGCGGGATTACTTCGCGTTCGCGAATGCGACTGCCGTATCCAGCATGCGGTTCGAGAAACCCCACTCGTTGTCGTACCAGCTCGACACCTTGACGAGGCGGCCCGACACCTTGGTCAGCGTCGCGTCGAACGTCGACGAAGCAGGATTGTGGTTGAAGTCGATCGACACCAGCGGTGCGTCGTTGTAGCCGAGGATGCCCTTCAGCGCGCCTTCCGATGCTTCCTTCATGATCGCGTTGACTTCCTCGACCGTCGTGTCGCGCTTCGCGATGAACGACAGGTCGACGATCGACACGTTGATCGTCGGGACGCGGATCGCGTAACCGTCGAGCTTGCCGTTCAGTTCCGGCAGCACGAGGCCGACGGCCGATGCAGCACCCGTCTTCGTCGGGATCTGGCTGTGGGTGGCCGAACGCGCGCGGCGCAGGTCTTCGTGGTAGACGTCCGTCAGCACCTGGTCGTTCGTGTACGCGTGGATCGTCGTCATCAGGCCGGTTTCGAGGCCGATCTTGTCGTTCAGCGGCTTGACGAGCGGCGCGAGGCAGTTCGTCGTGCACGATGCGTTCGAGATGACGGTGTGCTCGGCCTTCAGCACGTCGTGGTTCACGCCGTAGACGATCGTTGCGTCGACGTCCTTGCCGCCCGGCGCCGAGATGATCACCTTCTTCGCGCCGCCCTTCAGGTGCGCACTCGCCTTTTCCTTCGTCGTGAAGAAGCCCGTGCATTCCATCACGACGTCGACGCCCAGCTCGCCCCACGGCAGTTCCGCCGGGTTGCGGTTGGCCAGCACGCGGATCTTGTCGCCGTTCACGACGAGGTAGTCGCCGTCGACCGACACTTCGCCCGGGAACTTGCCGTGCGCGGTGTCGTACTGGGTCAGGTGCGCGTTGGTCTTCGCATCGCCCAGGTCGTTGATCGCGACGATCTCGAGATCGTGCTTCTTGCCGTTTTCATAAAACGCGCGCAGCGTATTGCGGCCGATACGGCCGTAGCCGTTGATTGCGACGCGAATCGTCATGGTCTATCTCCTGATGGCTGAAAAAATTCGTTTCGTGCAGCTTCACGGTGCGACGCGCGCCGGGGGTGGCGCGCGTCGCGAATGCTTTTAGGCCAGCACGGCCTTCGCGGTCTCGACGACGTGCTCGACGGTGAAGCCGAAGTACTTGAACAGCACACCGGCCGGGGCCGATTCGCCGAACGTGTCGATCCCGACGACGCCGCCTTCGAGGCCGACGTACTTGTGCCAGAACGCGGTCACGCCCGCTTCGATCGCGACGCGGCGCACGCCGTGCGGCAGCACGCGTTCGCGGTACTCGGCGTCCTGGCGGTCGAACACGTTGGTCGACGGCATCGACACGACGCGGGCCGCGATGCCCTGCTGCGCGAGCGGCTCGACGGCCTTCATCGCGAGTTCGACTTCCGAGCCCGTCGCGATCAGGATGATCTTGCGCGCGACGATCTCTTCGTCCCAGTCCTTCAGCACGTAGCCGCCCTTCTCGATGTTCGCGATCTGCGCGTCGGTGCGCGGGTTGAACGCGAGGTTCTGGCGGCTGAAGATCAGGCTCGACGGACGGTCTGCGGCAACCGCGTGGGTCCATGCGACGGCCGTCTCGACCGTGTCGGCCGGACGCCATACGTCGTGGTTCGGGATCAGGCGCAGGCTCGACACGTGCTCGATCGACTGGTGCGTCGGGCCGTCTTCGCCGAGGCCGATCGAATCGTGCGTGAACACGAAGATCGACGGGACCTTCATCAGCGACGCGACACGCAGCGCGTTGCGGCTGTAGTCGGAGAACGTCAGGAAGGTGCCGCCGAACGGCTTGTGGCCGCCGTGCAGCGCGAGGCCGTTGATCGCGGCGCTCATGCCGAATTCGCGCACGCCGTAGTTGATGTGGTTGCCGAGCAGCACGCCCGCGCCTTCCGGATTCGCGCGGACCGCCTTCGATGCCTTCCAGTTGGTCAGGTTCGACCCGGTCAGGTCGGCCGAGCCGCCGAGCAGTTCCGGCAGTGCGGCAGCCAGCCCTTCGATCGCCTGCTGCGATGCCTTGCGGGTCGCGACCGTCTCGGCGCGCTCGTTCGCGCCGGCGATGATCGCCGCGGCCTTCTCGGCCCAGTCGGCCGGCAGCTTGTTGGCCATCCGGCGCTCGAATTCAGCGGCTTCTGCCGGGAACTTCGCGCGATATTGCGCGAACGATGCGTCCCATTCGGTTTCGGCACGCTTGCCGGCTTCCTTCGCGTCCCATGCCGCATAGACTTCCTGCGGGATCACGAACGGTTCCCACTTCCAGCCGAGCGCTGCGCGCGTCTTCGCGATTTCTTCCGCGCCGAGCGCCGCGCCGTGCACGTCGTGGCCGCCGGCCTTGGTCGCCGCGCCCTTGCCGATCACCGTCTTGCAGCAGATCAGCGTCGGCTTGTCCGACAGCTTCGCCTTCGCGATCGCCGCGTCGACTGCGTCGACGTCATGGCCGTTCACGTTCGGGATCACGTTCCAGCCGTAGGCTTCGAAGCGCTTCGGGGTGTCGTCGTGGAACCAGTTGACGACGTCGCCGTCGATCGAGATGCCGTTGTCGTCGTACAGCGCGATCAGCTTGTTCAGCTTCAGCGTGCCCGCGAGCGAGCAGGCTTCGTGCGAGATGCCTTCCATCAGGCAGCCGTCCCCGAGGAACACGTACGTGTGGTGATCGACGATCTTCGCGCCGTCGCGGTTGAACTCGTCGGCCATCAACGCTTCGCCGAGCGCCATGCCGACCGCGTTCGCCAGACCCTGGCCGAGCGGGCCGGTGGTCGTCTCGACGCCCGGCGTGATGCCGAATTCCGGGTGGCCCGGCGTCTTCGAGTGCAGCTGGCGGAAGTTCTTCAGCTCTTCCATCGGCAGGTCGTAGCCGGTCAGGTGCAGCAGCGAGTACAGCAGCATCGAGCCATGGCCATTCGACAGCACGAAGCGGTCGCGGTCTGCCCAGTGCGGGTTCGTCGGGTTGTGCTTCAGGTGGCGCGACCAGAGCGCAACGCCGATTTCGGCCATGCCCATCGGCATGCCGGGGTGGCCGGAGTTCGCTTGCTGGACGGCGTCCATCGCGAGCGCACGGATCGCGTTGGCCATCAGGGTGGTGGAGGCGGGAGACGAAGTCGTCATGTCGAGTCCGGAGAACGAGTCGAGGAAACGGGGGCACGGCGGCATCCGGCAGCTCGAGCGTCAATCGTTCCCGGCGCGCGGTGCGGCGCCTGACGGACGCGAAGCGGACGGAGCCTACGGACGGGGCTGCAAAGCTCGACATTTTAACAGATGGGCTGACATTTCCCTTGTCGGCGCGCGGTGTTCCGGCACGCTTTTCCGCGGAACCGCACGCCTCCTATAATTCAGGCGTCGGAACTGCCCGCCCCGAGCGGCCCGCCCGTGAACACGACCCTTCTCTTCCATCCCACGCCCGACGCCGCGTACGGCTTCCCGAACGCACGCCGGCTCGCGCACGTCGCGTCGCCGCACCAGCACATCGAAGTCTGGGAAACCCCGCAGCTCGGCCGCCTGTTCACGCTGGACGGACGGCCGATGACGTCGGTCGGCGACGAATACGTGTACCACGAGTGCATGACGCACCCGGCCGCGCTCGCGCATCCGTGCCCGCGCAAGGCGCTCGTGCTCGGCGGCGGCGACGGCGGCGCGGCGCGCCAGCTGCTCAAGCACGCGTGCATCGAGCGGATCGTCGTCGCCGAACTCGACGATGAAGTGGTCGGCATGGCGCGCCGCTATCTCGACGACGTGCACCAGGGCGCGCTCGACGACCCGCGCGTCGAGGTCGTGATCGGCGACGCCGCGCATTTCGTCACGTCGACCGTCGAGCATTTCGATCTCGTCGTGTTCGACCTCACGCCGCCCGATTCGCCGGCGGCCGGCCTCTATACGCGCGAGTTCTACGCGCGACTCAAGCGGATCCTCACGCCGTGCGGCGCGATCTCGCTGCATCTCGGCTCGCCGGTGTTCCACGCGGCGCGCATCGCCGCGCTGCTCGCCGACCTGCGCGCGAGCTTCGCGTTCGTCGATCCGTTGTCTGCGCACGTGCCGCTGTACGGATCCCAATGGCTGATGGCGATCGCGAGCGACACGCTCGATGCCGCCGCGCTGTTCGCGCACGACATCGACGAGCGTCTCGCCGCGCGCCGCGTGCAGGGCTTGCGCTACTACGATGCGCGACTCCATGCGGCCCTCTTTGCCCTGCCGCGCGCGCTGCGCGATACACTGGGCGTTCGTCGCTGAGCGTCCCGGGCAGACGCATCGTTCTGCGGGTTGATCGCGCGTTCTCCCGCGCTCGACCCGCGACGCCCGCGCCCGGAACGATGCACGCGGCCCGCCGGCATGTCCGCGGGACCACACCGGGCACCCGCGCGCCAATATCCGTTGGACTGCCAAGCATGGGACCGGAGTGACCGCTCAAGCGCCAACACCGTTCGACAGGAGATTTTCATGACCGATCCACGTCCGGCCAACGTGCCTTGGTTGACGCCTTACCTGGCCGTGCGCAATGCGCATGCGGCCATCGAGTTCTTCCAGGCCGCATTCGGCTTCGAGTTGCGCGACGTCCTCGACGAGGACGGCGCGATCATGCACGTCGAGATGACCTACCGCGGGCAGCTGATCGTGATGTTCGCGCCAGAAGGCGCGTTCGGCTCCACCGCGCTCACGCCGAAGAGTGCGGGCGCAACCGCCCCGCAATCGTTCTATTTGTACGTCGACGACGTCGACGCGACCTGGCAGCGCGCGCTCGACGCAGGCGCGAAATCGCTGACCGCGCCGCAAGACCAGTTCTGGGGCGACCGCTTCGCGCAGATCGAGGATCTCGACGGTTACCGCTGGGCGCTCGCGCGCCGTCTGAGCGCATGAACGGAGCTGCGATACGCATGAGTGAAGCCACCACCACCGCGGCCGTGCCGCGCTTTTTCATCGAGGCGGCGCTGCGCACCGACGCGACGCTCGCGTTGCCCGCCGACGTCGCGCGTCACGCGCAAGTGCTGCGGCTGCAGCCCGGCGACGCGCTGGCGCTGTTCGACGGCAGCGGCGGCCAGTACCTCGCGCGGCTCGTCGAGATCGACAAGCGCAGCGCGCTCGCGCAGATCGAGGCGTTCGACCCGGCCGAGGCCGAACCGCCCTACCGCGTGACGCTCGCGCAAGGCATCGCCGGCGGCGACAAGATGGACTGGGTGATCGAGAAGGCCGTCGAGCTCGGCGTCGCGGCGGTCGTGCCGCTGTCGACCGCGCGCGGCGTCGTGAAGCTGTCCGGCGAGCGCGCGGACAAACGCATCGCGCACTGGCGCGGCGTCGTGCGCGCGTCGTGCGAACAATGCGGGCGCAACCGCGTGCCCGACGTCGCGCCGGTACGCGGCTTCGGCGCCTGGCTCGATGGGCTGCCGGCCGTGCCGGCCGACGGCGAGCTGCGGCTGCTGCTGTCGCCGCGCGCGAGCATCCCGTTCGCTTCGCTGCCCGACGCGCCGCCCGCGGCGGCCGTCACGCTGCTGATCGGCCCCGAAGGCGGGCTGTCGCCGGACGAGGAAAACGCGGCACGCGCACGCGGGTTCACCGCGTTGTCGCTCGGCCCGCGCGTGCTGCGCACCGAGACGGCCGGCGCGGCCGTGCTCGCGGCGCTGGCCGCGCGCTGGGGTGGCTGGTGACGAAACCGAAGTGTCGCGACACGCGGCGCGCCGGCTCCCGGGGTCGCCGCGTGAATGTGGCGCACGGACGCAAAAAAGCCCGCGCGTGGCGGGCCTTTTGCCGGATCGGCCGCGTTCGGGCGGCCGACGGGTTCGCGCTTTACGCGAACGAATAGAACACGCGGAACGCGACCTTGCGCTCGGCCCAGAATTCGGCGGCTTCGCGGAACACGTCGAGCAGCGTCTCGCGCCCTTCCTTGTCGAATTTCTGCGCAATCGGCAGCCCTTCGAGGACGATCACGAAACCGGGCTGCGCGCCGGCCTTCGCGACCAGGTCGGTCAGGCAGTCGTACAGCGCATCGTAGTTCTTCCCGAAATGTTTCGGAAACAGGAACGACGTCGCGATCGTCTCCATCACTTCCTGCTTCGACTGCGCGGCGCCGCAATACGCGTACAGGAAATGCTGGCCGAGCCGGTTGGCTTCGTCGGCGAGATCCTGCACGCGGAACGCGCGGATCGACTGCACGAGATTGGGTCGCACGGTCGTGAAAAGGCTCATAGGCTCCTCGTTCGATGAAAGCCCGGGCTCGGCTTCCTGTTGCTCCGGCGCGCCGCCGGCCTGTGCCGCCGCGTGGAGTTGCATCACGCGCTGAAACAGATTGCCGTCGCCGGCCGCGAACAGTTCCGCCGCCGCCGTATCGTGCGCGTAGATGGAGTCGCTCATGCCGTTCATCCCGAAGTCATTCAACAATACGTTTAAAACTGTTGTAGTGGTCGTCCGTGTAATAACAGTTGTCGATCCGGCGCAATGGCCCGCCACAGACGATCCGGCGTGCGCCGCGATTGCGTGCGCGCGGCGTCGGCACCGTGTACTCGTGGTAGTAGCCGCGCTTCGCCTTCGGCAGAATCCGCTCGCGGTTGCCGAAGACGACGCCGTCTTTCTCGTACGGATAGGGGCCACCGGCGCCGATCAGCCCAAGCGTGGTCACGGCCTCGCGCGGCAGACGGGCGGTCGGGATCGTATCGACCCCGCCGACGGCCAAGTCGGCCGATGCGGCCTGCCGTGCGTAAGCGGCGGAAACCAGACTGCCCGTCGGTGTACCGACGATACCCATCGCGAACATCGCGAAGACGGACGCGAGCGCGCCGTTGCGGAGCCACTTGCGTGCCATGAACCAGGGTTCCCGCTGTTAAATCAAGTAGTTGACGACCAACCAAAGGCGTTAGCGTAGCGCTATTGTCCGCGCGAATCAATGTTCGTTTGGGAATCGAAAGGCTGGCCTCGCCCGGAATCGCGCATTTTTTACCGAAATAAGACTACATTTATCTTACATGAGATAGAATATTGGCGGCATCTCTCGTATGGCAAGACTTTGCCTCCTTGCCACGCTCGCTACCTGGAGTGGAGAGATGTTGCTGCTGCTTATGGGAAGCGCGTTTGCGCCCTGCCCGACGGCGTGCCCATTGCGGGCACGCCTCTTTTTGCTTTTGTTTACAATTTCGCCCGACGCGCGGCACCGGTTCGACCGTTGCCGCGCGGTTCTTTCCGGGCTCAGCGGGCGGCGTTCACGTCGGCGACCAGCAGCGCCGCCATGTTGACGATGCGGCGAACGGTTGCCGATTCGGTCAGCACGTGCACCGGCTGGGCCGCGCCGAGCAGGATCGGCCCGATCGCGATGTTGTTGCCGGCGGCCGTCTTCAGCAGGTTGTACGCGATGTTCGCGGCATCGATGTTCGGCAGGATCAGCAGGTTCGCGTCGCCTTCCAGCGTCGATTCCGGCAGGATTTCCTTGCGCAGCGCCGCGTCGAGCGCGACGTCACCGTGCATTTCGCCGTCGACCTTCAACTCCGGCGCACGTTCCTGCAGGATCGCGAGCGTATCGCGCATCTTCTGCGCCGAAGGCGCGTTGCTCGTGCCGAAATTCGAGTGCGACAGCAGCGCGACCTTCGGCTCGATACCGAACCGGCGCACTTCTTCCGCGGCCATGATCGTGATCTCGGCAAGTTGCTCCGGGGTCGGATCGACGTTCACATGCGTGTCGACCAGGAAGATCTGGCGGCCCGGCAGCACGAGGCCGTTCATCGCAGCGTACACGCTGCAGCCCGGGCGCTTGCCGATCACCTGGTCGATGAAGTGCAGGTGGCGGTGCGTGGTGCTGATCGTGCCGCAGATCATCCCGTCCGCTTCGCCCTTCTTCACCAGCATCGAGCCGATCAGCGTCGTGCGGCGGCGCATCTCCACACGGGCCAGCTGCTCGCTGATGCCCTTGCGCGCCATCATCTTGTGGTACGTCTGCCAGAAGTCACGGTAGCGCTCGTCGTGCTCCGTGTTGACGACCGTGAAATCGGCGCCCGGCGTGAGGCGCAGGCCGTAGCGCTGGATACGGTGCTCGATCACCGACGGACGGCCGATCAGGATCGGCTTGGCGAGCTTCTCGTCGACGATGATCTGCACGGCGCGCAGCACGCGCTCTTCCTCGCCCTCCGCGAACACGACGCGCTTCTTCTCCGCCGGCGCGCTGCGCGCGAGCTGGAAGATCGGCTTCATCGTCGTGCCGCTGTGGTACACGAACTGCTGGAGGTGAACGCGGTACGCCTCCATGTCCTCGATCGGGCGCGTCGCGACGCCGCCGTCCATCGCGGCCTGCGCGACGGCCGGCGCGATCTTGACGATCAGGCGCGGATCGAACGGCTTCGGAATCAGGTATTCGGGCCCGAACGACAGGTCCTGGATCCCGTATGCGGTCGCGACGATGTCGCTTTGCTCCTGCTGCGCGAGTTCAGCGATCGCGTTGACGGCCGCGATCTCCATTTCACGCGTGATCGTCGTCGCGCCGACGTCGAGCGCGCCGCGGAAGATGAACGGGAAGCACAGGACGTTGTTGACCTGGTTCGGATAGTCGGTGCGGCCGGTCGCGAGAATCGCGTCGGGGCGCACTTCGAGCGCCGCTTCCGGCAGGATTTCCGGCGTCGGGTTCGCGAGCGCGAGGATCAGCGGGCGCTCGGCCATGCCCTTCACCATCTCCGGCTTCAGCACGCCGGCGGCCGACAGGCCGAGGAAAATGTCCGCGCCGTCGATCACCTCGGCCAGCGTGCGGGCTTCGGTTTCGCGGGCGAAACGCTCCTTGTCCGGATCCATCAGCTCGGTGCGGCCCTTGTAGACCACGCCGGCCAGATCGGTCACCGTGATGTTCTCGAGCGGCAGGCCGATGTCGACCAGCAGGTCCAGGCACGCGAGCGCGGCCGCCCCCGCGCCGGACGCGACGAGCTTCACCTTCTTGATGTCCTTGCCGACGACCTTCAGGCCGTTCGTGACGGCCGCGGCCACGACGATCGCGGTGCCGTGCTGGTCGTCGTGGAACACCGGAATCTTCATCCGCTTGCGCGCTTCGCGCTCGACGATGAAGCAGTCCGGCGCCTTGATGTCTTCCAGGTTGATCCCGCCGAAGGTCGGCTCCAGCGCGGCGATCACGTCGACCAGCTTGTGCGGGTCCGACTCGTTCAGCTCGATGTCGAACACGTCGATGCCGGCAAACTTCTTGAACAGTACGGCCTTGCCTTCCATCACCGGCTTCGACGCGAGCGGGCCGATGTTGCCGAGCCCGAGCACCGCCGTGCCGTTCGTGACGACGCCGACCAGGTTGCTGCGCGCCGTGAAGCGCGCGGCGTTCAGCGGGTTCTCGACGATCTCCTCGCACGCATACGCGACGCCCGGCGAATACGCGAGCGCGAGGTCGCGCTGGTTGATCATCTGCTTGGTCGGGGCGATCGCGATTTTCCCCGGCGTCGGGAATTCGTGATAGTCGAGAGCGGCTTCGCGGAGCTTGGCTTTGGAGGAGGCTTGGGTCGACATGTGTCTCTTGACGTGCGGATTAGAATAACTGTTCGACGGCATTGTAGCGCCAATCGAAGGCCGCCAGACCGGCGATTCGGGTGCAACAGCCGCGACAAAAATGTACTGAACGGTGCAGGAACGGCGCCGTTCGCTGCGTACAATGCCGTTCCCTTCACCGCTTCCAGGTTCGTCCGCCGTGCCAGCCGCCCTGTCCGAGTTTTCGCTGATCGATCGCTTCTTCGCGCGCCGCGCGGCCCGGGGGGCGCGTGCATCGACGCTTGGCATCGGCGACGATTGCGCGCTGATCGCGCCTCGATCCGGAAAATTGCTGGCCATTTCGACGGACATGCTGGTCGAAGGCCGCCATTTCTTCCCCGATGTCGCGCCCGACGCGCTCGGCCACAAGACGCTCGCGGTCAACCTGTCGGATCTCGCGGCGATGGGCGCCGAGCCGCGCGCGTTCACGCTCGCGTGCGCCCTGCCGCGCGCGGACGCGGCGTGGCTCGAGGCGTTCAGCAACGGGCTGTTCGCCCTCGCCGAGCGGTTCGGCTGCGAACTGATCGGGGGCGACACGACGAGCGGTCCGCTGAACCTGTGCGTGACCGTGTTCGGCGAAGTCTCGCCGGACGCGGCGCTGCGGCGCGACGCCGCGCGCGACGGCGACGACGTCTGGGTGTCCGGCACGCTCGGCGACGCCCGCGCGGGGCTCGGGATCGCGCGCGGCGAATGGACCGCCGGCGCGGACGAAGCCGCCGCGTTCCGGCAGGCGCTCGAGCGTCCCGAGCCGCGCATCGCGCTCGGGCTTGCGCTCGCCGGCGTCGCGCATGCGGCACTGGACATCTCGGACGGCCTTGCCGGCGACTTGCAGCACATCCTGACCCGCTCGAACGTGCGCGCCGAGATCGACGCGGACGCGGTGCCACGCTCGGCCGCGCTCGCGACGCTGCCGCCGGATGTGCAGCGGCGCTGCATGCTCGCCGGCGGCGACGACTACGAACTGTGCTTCACCGCGCCGGCCGCGGCCCGCGCGGCGATCGAGGCAGCAGGCGCGAGCGCCGGCGTTCGGGTGACGCGAGTCGGTACAATACACGCGTTGTCCTCGCCGTCGGAGCAGCCCGCGATCGCGTGGCGCGACGCCGCCGGCGCCCCCCTGACTCTCACGTTGCACGGTTTCGACCACTTCCATGCAGACTGACCCGCCCGCGCAATCCGCGGCCGCGCCCGGCGCCGCCCGACACGTGCCGCAGCGCGCCACCGCGCGCTTCATGGTGTCGCATCCGGCGCACATCGTGTCGCTCGGCTTCGGCAGCGGGCTCGCGCCGTTCATGCCCGGCACGTTCGGCTCGCTGTTCGGCTGGCTCACGTTCGTGGTGCTCAACCGCTACCTGACGGTGCCCGAATGGTGGGCGCTGATCGCGGTCGGTTTCGCGGCGGGCACGTGGATCACCGGATTCACCGCGCGCAAGATGGGCACGTCCGATCCGGGCGCCGTCGTCTGGGACGAAATCGTCGCGATCTGGCTCGTGATGCTGTTCGTCACGCCCGCGACCTTCATCGGCCAGTTGTGGGCGTTCGTCGTGTTCCGCTTCTTCGACATGCTCAAGCCGCCGCCGATCCGCTATTTCGACCGTCGCGTGAAAGGCGGGCTCGGCATCATGGTCGACGACCTGATCGCCGCGTTCATGACGCTGCTCGTGATCGCGTTCTGGCGCTCCGTCGTCGGCTGACCGATTTCCCGATTCCCGTCTCCCGACGCGCATGCCAACCGATTCCGTCGTCCATCAGCTTGCGATCCGCGCAGGCAACAAACTGCGTGACGAGCACCTGACGCTCGCCACCGCCGAATCCTGCACGGGCGGCCTGATCGCCGCCGCGATCACCGACATCTCCGGCAGCAGCCAGTGGTTCGAGCGCGGCTTCGTCACCTACTCGAACCAGGCGAAGATCGACATGATCGGCGTGCCGCCCGACCTGATCGAGAAATACGGCGCCGTCAGCGAGCCGGTCGCGCGCGCGATGGCCGAAGGCGCGCTGCGCAACAGCCGCGCGCAGGTCGCGCTGTCCGTAACCGGCATCGCCGGCCCGGCGGGCGGCAGCGAGAAGAAGCCGGTCGGCACCGTGTCGTTCGCGTGGAGCAACCGGCTGCATACCGACGTCGAGACCCTCGTATTCAAGGGCGACCGCGAGCAGATCCGCACGCAGGCGGCCACGCATGCGCTGCGCGGACTGCTGAAGCTGCTCGATGAACGCGAACGCTGATTCGCCGGCGCAGCGGCAGGGGCGTCCTCCGCCCGTGCCCGCCTGCCGGATCGCGTCGGGCTTCGCGACGCTCCCGTTCTAGTCCGCCGTGACCGGCAGGCCGGGCGCGTTCTGCCGCGCGGCCCGCGGATGCGGGCTTGGCGGTGAAAGGCCGCCCGTGCAGGCGGCCCGTGTTTCGGCGATATTTCAGCGATACGCGTTGATCGTATCGCGCGTTTTCTGCGCGGCGAGCGCGGCGGCTTCGGCGAAATCCTCGCCCTTGCTCGCGTACAGGATCGCGCGCGACGAATTGATCATCATCCCGGTGCCGTCGGCGGTGCGACCCGCGTTGACGGTCGCCTGCACGTCGCCGCCCTGCGCGCCGATGCCGGGGATCAGGAGCGGCATGTCGCCGACGATCCCGCGCACGATCTCGATTTCCTTCGGGAACGTCGCGCCGACCACCAGGCCGAGCTGGCCGTTCTTCGCATTCCACTTGCTCGCCGCGAGGTCGGCCACGACCTGGTACAGCGGCCGGCCGTTGGTGTCGAGGAACTGCAGATCCGACCCGCCCGGGTTGGACGTGCGGCACAGCACGATCACGCCCTTGCCTTCATGCTCGAAGTACGGCTCCACCGAGTCGTAGCCCATGTACGGGTTCACGGTGACCGCGTCCGCGCGATAGCGCTCGAACGCCTCGCGCGCGTACTGCTCGGCCGTGCTGCCGATGTCGCCGCGCTTCGCGTCGAGGATCACGGGCAGGCCCGGATGCTGGAGGTGGATGTGCGCGATCAGGCGCTCGAGCTGATCTTCCGCGCGATGCGCGGCGAAGTACGCGATCTGCGGCTTGAACGCGCTCGCATACTGCGCGGTCGCATCGACGATCTGCCGGCAGAATTCGAAGATCGCGTCGGGCTGGCCGTCGAACTGCACGGGAAAGCGCGACGGCTCGGGATCGAGGCCGACGCACAGCAGCGAATTCGTGCGCTGCCACGCGGCGCGCAGCGATTCGATGAAAGTAAGCGGGGAAGACATGGCGGATACTCGCGGCAAACCGTTGGTAGACCGCGTATTTTACCCGCGTCGCCGGCGTCCTTCGCGCGCGGCGGCGTCGATGCGCGCATCGGACCGCTCGACGGTGAACGCGAAACGCCGCGTAAGCCGCTCGCCCGGCGCGAGCAGCGTCATTCCGTGCGCGGCCGCGCCGCCCGGCAGGTTCACCGCATTGATCGGATGATCGACCGGCTCGAAGCAGAAGAAATGCTCGCCGGGCGGCGTATAGAGCACGTACGCATCGGCGTCGGCCGCGATCGTCAGCAACAGCCCGCGGCGCGGCCAGCTCACCGTCGCGTGGCCGCCCCAGCCGGTGAACGCATGATTGACGAGCGTCGCCGGCAACGGATACGCGACGCCGAACTGCCAGGCCGGCGGCACGCGCACGTGCCGCACCGGCAGGAAGTCCGTGCCCGACAGCCACAGGCCGCCTGCGGCCGCGGCCAGCTCGGTCGCGTCGTCGCGCACGAGGAACGGATGCAGGCCGAGCCCGAACGGCAGCCGTGCACGCCCTGCGTTTTCGATCGTCAGCGCGATCGACAGCGTCGTGTCGTCGAGCGCGAACGACTGGATCGCGCGAAACGCGTACGGTGCGCCGCTCGCGCGATCGAGCGACAGCTGCAGCGTCGTGTCGGTCGCGTCGTCCACCTGCCACGGGGCGAGCCAGCCGTCGCCGTGAATCGGCAGCGGCTCGTCGCGGCGGTTGCGCGGCACCGCGACGCTGCGTCCGTCGCATTCGAAGCGGCCGCTGCCGATCCGGTTCGAGTACGGCAGCAGCGGATAACACGCGAGCGCGTTCGGATCCGTCGCCGTTTCCGGGTGCTCGCACCGCCGGAACACCGGCACCAGCGCGCCGTGGTCGCCGCGCCAGTCGAAGCGCGCGATGCCGCCGCCCAGGTGCGGCAGCACGTCGAGCCGCAGTGACGCATTCGACAGCGTGACGGCCGCCGCATGCGCGGCGCCGACGCCCTGCGCGAACGCGGCGGTCTGCGGGCCGGCGCTGACCGGCTGCGCGGCGGCAGCCAGGCGCGCGCGGCGCGACTGGCTCGTGGACGACGACGATGCGCGCGAGGACGTGGCGGTCATGGTGAGCTCCTTTCCTTCGTCGATGAAGCGATACGGGTCGTCGCGCGGTGCCGCGCGAACACGAACGTCGGCAATCAGGCCCAGCCGCCGTCGACCACCACGTCCTGCGCGGTGATCATCCGGCTGTCGTCGGCCGCGAGAAACAGCGCCATGCGCGCGAGATCGTCCGGCAGCAGCTCGGCGTCGATGCACTGGCCGGCCTTGATCGCCGCGCGGCCCGCGTCGTCGAGCCACAGCCTGCGCTGCTTGTCGGTCATCACCCAGCCGGGCACCAGCGAATTCACGCGGATCCCGAACGGGCCGAGATCGCGCGCGAGCCCGCGCGTGAGGCCCTGCACGGCCGCCTTCGCCATCACGTAGACGGGGTAGCCGCCGTTCTTCAGCATCCAGCTGATCGAGCCGAGATTGATGATCGCGCCGCCACCGCGCTGCTTCATGTCGTCGATCACCGCCTGCGCGGCGAAGAACTGGTGGCGCAGGTTCACCGCGATGCCCGCGTCGAACGATTCGGGCGTCACATCGCCGATCGCGTGGCGCGCGTCGTTCGCCGCGTTGTTCACGAGCACCGCGATCGCGCCGATGCGCGCGCGGATCGCGTCGATCGCATGGCGCAGCGCGTCGATGTCGGTCAGGTCGCACGGGAGGAACAGCGGCGCGTGGTGCACGTCCGGCGCCTGCGCGAGGTTTTCCGCGAGCGCCTGGCCCGCGTGCGCGTCGAGATCGACGAACGCCACGCGCGCGCCTTGCCGCGCGAAGTGCTCGACGAACGCCGCGCCGATTCCGGTCGCGCCGCCCGTGATCAGCACCGCGCGATCCTCCAGGCTCGGGTAGCGCGCATAGCGCGCGTCGCTCGTGGCGCGCGGGTTCTGCGCGGAAGTTTCGTTGGTCATGCGAATCGTCTCCGTGGAATCGGTCAGTCGCGTACGCCGCGGTTCTTCAACTGGTCGAGCAGCACGGCCGCGAGCAGGATCGCGCCGCGCACCAGGTACTGGTAGAACGCGTCGATGTTCAGCAGGTTCATCACGTTCTCGACGGTGCCCATGATCAGCACGCCGATCACGACGCCCGAGATCGTCGCGCGGCCGCCCATCAGCGACACGCCGCCGAGCACGCACGCGGAGATCACGTTCAGCTCGAAGCCCTGCGCCGCGTTCGGCTGGCCCGACGTGATGCGCGATGCGAGGATCACGCCGGCGAGCGCCGTCACCGCGCCCTGGATCAGGAAGATGTACACGCGCGTGCGTTCGACGTTGATCCCCGCGAGGCGCGACGCCTCGGGATTGCCGCCGATCGCGAGCGTGTTGCGGCCGTACACGGTCTGGTTCAGCAGCACGCCGAACACGATGAAGCACATGAGCGTGACCCAGATCGGCAGCGAGACGCCGAAAAGCGACAGCCCGCCGAGCGCGATGAACGTATCCGACGACACGCCGACC
This sequence comes from Burkholderia sp. AW49-1, assembly GCF_053427845.1. Lineage (NCBI taxonomy): Bacteria > Pseudomonadati > Pseudomonadota > Betaproteobacteria > Burkholderiales > Burkholderiaceae > Burkholderia > Burkholderia sp. AW49-1. The sequence continues at coordinate 144,618 of NZ_JBSAXF010000011.1, forward strand.
GCCTGCCCCTTCGACACGATGAAGCCGAGCCCGCGCACGATTTCCATCGTCGCGAGCGTCGTGATCAGCGCGTTGATGCGCAGGTACGCGATCACCGCGCCGTTCACGAAGCCGATCGCTGCCCCGGCCGCGACCGCCGCGACGATCGCGACGAACGTATTGTCGGTCGCATTCAGCACCATCGCGCACAGCACGCCCGAGAACGCGACGGTCGAGCCGATCGACAGGTCGAAGTCGCGCGAGGCCAGACAGAACATCATCGTGCACGCGACCATCCCGATCTGCGAGATCGACAGCGCGAGGCCGAGCATGTTGTCGATCGAGAAGAAGTGATCGACCGTCAGCGACATCGTCACGAACATCACCGCGAAGATCGCGATCAGGCTGTATTCGGTGAGGTGCTGCCACCACTTCTGGCGGTCGCTCTGCTGGGGGACCAGCGCGTCGGCCGACGGCTTCACGGCTGCGCTGGCGAGGTTTTCCCTGACTTGCATGGTGGTGTCTCCTGGTCCTGCATCGCGCGGCCCGCGCCGCGCTTGATCGATTCGAATGTCGTGCGCCGCCCGTGGCGACCTCACGCTGCGTCAGCCGCCTCGACGACGCTCGTCTGCGGCAGCGCGAGGCTCAGCACCGCATGCTCGTTCGCCTGCTCGCGCGGCAGCTCGCCCGCGATGCGGCCTTCGCGCATCACGACGATGCGGTCGGACACGCCGAGCACTTCCGGCAGTTCCGACGACACCATCACGATCGCGCAGCCGCGCTCCGCGAGCCGGTAGATCACGTCGTAGATCTCGTGCTTCGCGCCGACGTCGATGCCGCGCGTCGGCTCGTCGAGGATCACGACCTTCAGGTCGGGCTCCGCGAGCCAGCGCGACAGGATCGCCTTCTGCTGGTTGCCGCCCGACAGGAAGCGGATCTTCTGCCGCCGGTTCGGCGTCTTGATCTTCAGCCGCTGGATGAAACGGTCGGCCGTTTCGCTTTCGGTCTTGCGGTCGATGAACAGGCCCGCGCGCAACGAATGGCGACGGCAGCTGATGTTGATGTTCTCCGCGACCGACGCCATCGCGATGATCCCTTCCTCCTTGCGGTCTTCCGGGCACAGCACGATGCCGTGACGAATTGCGTCGCCGGTGCGCTTCACGTCGATGCGCTTGCCGTCGAGCGTGAGCGCGCCCGCGCGCCGGCGGTCCGCACCGTACACGAGCCGCATCAGTTCGCTGCGCCCCGCGCCGACCAGCCCGAAGAAGCCGACGATCTCGCCCGCGCGCACCGAGAAGCTCGCGGGTTCGCGCAACGCGGGGCCGTCGACGCCTTCGGCCGAAAACCGCACGTCGCCGAGCGCACGCGGCGCGTAGTGGTAAATGTCCGCGATCTCGCGCCCGACCATCTCGGCGACCAGCCGCTCGCGCGGCACGTCGGCGAGCGATTCGTGCGACGCGATCTTGCGCCCGTCGCGAAAGATCGTGCACGCATCGCACAGCCGGTAGATCTCGTCCATCCGGTGCGAGATGTAGATCAGCGCGCGGCCCTGCGCGCGCAGGTCGTCGACGAGCTTGAACAGCACCTCGGTCTCGCGATGCGACAGCGAGCTCGTCGGTTCGTCGAGCGCGATCACGCGCGCGTTGCGCATCAGCGCCTTGCAGATCTCGACCATCTGCCGCTGCGCGATCGACAGCCGCCCGAGTTTCGCGTCGGGATCGAGATCGACGCCCATCGCGGCAAGCCGCTCGCGCACATGGCGCTTCGCCTCGCCCTTCCTCACCCAGCCGAGCGCATTCGGCAGGCGGCCGAGCAGCAGGTTCTCCGCGACCGTCAGGTCGGGCACGTACTGCAGCTCCTGGTGAATCACCGCAATGCCGGCCGCGATCGACGCGGCCGCACTCGAAAAATGCACGGGCTGGCCGTCGACCAGCACGCTGCCCGCATCGGGCTGGTATTCGCCGCCGAGAATCTTCAGCAGCGTCGACTTGCCCGCGCCGTTCTCGCCCATCAGGCCATGCACCTCGCCCGCGTGCACGTCGAACGAGATGCCGTCGAGTGCGCGCACGCCGGGAAATACCTTGCCGATATTGTCAAAACGCAGTGCCGCTGACACGTCGTCTCCCTGCTTGCAGTTCCATCGATCGCCGGCCGCCGCATCGCCGCGGCAGCCGGCGGGCCGCTTACTTCGATGCGAGCCCCATCTCCTCGCGCACCTTCGACACGTTGTCGCGCGTCGCGAGCATGCCCGTCGTCAGCGTCAGCGCCGGCGGTGCCTTGCCCTGCGTGATCCACGCGTACATCAGGTCCGAGGTTTCCTCGCCGTGGCGCTTCGGGCTGATGATCACGGTGCCGTAGAAGCCCGTCGGCTGCGGCTTCTTGAACTCGTTCAGCGCCGAATCGGAACCGCCGATGCCGATGCCGATCATGTTGTCCGCCTTGAAGCCGCGTCCCTCCGCCGCGCGCACCGCGCCGAGCACGGCCTCGTCGTTCAGGCCGTAGGCGACCCAGTGCTTGAACTGCGGGTTCTTGGTGAGCGCGATGTTCGCCGCGTTGAACGCGTTCTCGGTGTCGGTCTTCGCCTGCGGCGCCGCGATCACGTTCGCCTTCGGGAAGCCGGCCGCCACCAGCGCGTCGGTCGCGCCGCTCGTGCGGTCGTGCGCGGTCGGCAGCTGCTCGTAGGTGATGTCGATCGCGCCGACGTCCTTCATGTCCCAGCCGCGCTTCTTGATCTCGGCCGCGATGCCGTCGCCGACCTGCTTGCCGATGTTGTACGCCGAGATCCCCATGTGCGGCACCGCCTCGATCGGCTTGCCCGCGCCGTCGACGAGGCGGTCGTCGACCGTCATCATCTTCAGGTTGTGCGACTTCGCCTTCGCGACGATGCCCGGCCCGAGCTTCACGTCGGGCGTGCAGATGATGAAGCCCTGCGCCTTCTGCGCGGACAGGTTGTCGATCGCGCTCATCACCTTCTCGCCCGACGGCGCGCCGATCTTCACGAGCGTGAAGCCCTTGTTCTTCGCCGCGATCTCGGCGAACTTCCATTCGTCCTGGAACCACGGCTCTTCCGGCTGCTTCACCAGGAAGCCGATCTTGACCGGGTCGGCCGCATGCGCGACCGGGCTTCCGATCACCACTGCCGCCGCGGCGGCCAGCGTTACGAAGGTTCTGCGTTTCATCTCCAGTGTCTCCTTGTCTTCATCGAACGGAATGCAGCCGCTTGTTGGTTTCGACGCAGCGTGCGCGCGGCCGTCGCACGTGCGGTCTGTCGAATCGTTGCGTCAGTCGTGGTACAGCGCCGCACGCCCGCCGTCGACGGTGATGCACGCGGCATTGATGAACGGCGCCTCGTCGGACGCGAGGAACACGGCCGTCATCGCGACTTCCTCCGGTTTGCCGATCCGCTTCATCGGCTGCAGCGCGAGCGTCTCGGCGCGCGCCGCGGCCGGGTCGGCCTGCGCGTCCCACCAGTCGCGCGTGAGCTGCGTCTCGATGTAGCCGGGCGCGATCGCGTTCACGCGCACGTTGCGCGCCGCGTATTCGATGCCGAGTGCGCGCGTGAGGCCCAGCACGCCGTGTTTCGCGACCGGGTACGGAAAGCAGCCCGGGATGATCCGGAACGCATGCGTCGACGCGATGTTCACGATGCTGCCGCGACCGCGTTCGACCATCCCCGGCAGCGCCGCGCGGCAGCCGTGCCACACGCCGTCCAGGTCGACCGCGAAGCAGCGGCGCCAGTCGTCATCCGTCATCGTCAGCGGATCGGCGAAAACATTGATGCCGGCGTTGTTCACCAGCACGTCGAGCGGGCCGAATGCGGCCTCGGTCTGCGCGAGTGCGTCGCGCACCGAATCCTGCCGCGTGACGTCCGCATGCAGCGGCAGCACGCGCGCGCCGTCGATGTCATCGGCGATCGCCGCGGCCGTGCGCTGCGCTTGCGGGAAGTCGAGGTCGACGAGCGCGACGGCCGCGCCCTCGCGCGCGAACGCCTGCGCGATCGCGGCGCCGATCCCGCGGCCCGCGCCCGTCACCATCGCGACCTTGCCCGCGAGACGTCCCATCATGCGGCTCCGCCGCGCGCCGCGCGCAGGCCGGCCTGGAACGCGCGCGCGTTCGCCGCGGTCGCGTCCGCCGACTGGCCGGGCCGGTACAGCGCCGAACCGAGCCCGAAGCCGTTGGCGCCGGCCGCGAGGAACGGCTGCATGTTGTCCGGCGAAATCCCGCCGACCGGAATCAGCGGCACCGCGCGGTCGATCACCGCGCGCCATGCCTTCACGACGGGCACGCCGAGCTGCTCGGCCGGGAACATCTTCAGCACGTCGGCACCGTTCGCGAGCGCGGCGAACGCCTCGGTCGGCGTCGCGACGCCCGGCGCGCTCGCGAGCCCGCGCTCGCGCGCACGGCGGATCACGGCCGCGTCGCTGTGCGGCATCACGATCAGCGTGCCGCCCGCGTCCTGCACGCGGTCGACATGCTCGGCGCGCAGCACGGTGCCGGCGCCGACGATCATGTCGTCGGGCAGCGCGCGGCGCAGCGCGGCGATGCTGCCGAACGGATCGGGCGAATTGAGCGGCACCTCGACGATCCGGAAGCCCGCTTCGTGCAGCGCAAGGCCGTGGTCGGCCGCTTCGGCGGACGTGATGCCGCGCATGATCGCGATCAGCGGGCACGCGTCGAACGCGCGCATCAGCGCGGCGTGCGGCGTGTACGGGGCGGGCAGCGTAAGGTCGGACGACATCGGCGGTTCCTCTTCAATCGATTCACTGGTCGACGCAGACGGGCTCGCCGTCCGCGCGCACGAGCCCGGCGCGCGACGCGATCCACCACAAGCCGCGCTCGGTCGCCTGTCCGACGACACGCGCATGCGTGCAGCCGAATACGCTCAACGCGTCGACGTAGCGCGCGCACAAACCGTCGTCGCCGATCAGCAGCAGAGGCTGGTTCGCAAGTGCGACGCCGCGTTCCGCGAGCATCGCGTCGAGCGCGTTCAGCTCATGGCCGATCAGCAGGCCGGACAGGTAATCGCCCTGCGCATCGGGCGCGAGCCGGTCGGTCAGGCCGAGCGTGCGCGTGCTGAAGATCGTCGCGAGCAGCCCCGCGCGCTGCGCGCCGCGGGCCACCGCGACACCGCGCGCGAATGCCGCGCGGTCGGGCGACACGCTCGCGCGCATCGTGCGGCCGAGGATCGTGTGATCGCGCAGCGCCGCGAACAACTCGCCGGTCATGAAGGTCTGGAAGCGCTCGATGAGCCCGTCCTTCACCCATGCCCATTTCGCATGCGTGCCCGGCAAGCCGATCAGTACGCCTGAACGATCTGCATCAAGCATGGGATCGTTCGCGAGTGCACCGAATATTTGCGTTTCTTCGCCGCGCATCACGTCGGGCAATTCTCCCGTCACGATCACGCCCGGCACGATCGACACCGTCGTGCCGCGCGACGTCGTCACCGTGACGAGCCCCGCGACGAGCGCGTCGGCGCCGGCGGGCACCTGGACGTACGGCGCCTCGCGCCAGCCCTGCGCGCTGCCGACCATCCCCGCTGCCAGCACCGGCACGCCCGGCGCGCGGTCGAGCCAGTCGCCGCACGCTTCCTCGAACACGACGTCGAAGGCACGCGCGCCGCCGGCAGGCACGTGCATCACGCCCGCGGCGCGGCTGCGCGTGTCGAGCAGCGCACCGTGCGCGTCGAACAGATACGCGCGCAGCGACGTCGTGCCCCAGTCGAGCGCGATCAGCGACGGTGCGGCGCAGGCGGCGTCCGGAGCGGTCCGGGTCGAATTGGTCATCGTTTGATCCTGCGGGTACCCTGCGGCGGGCTCCAGCCCAGTTCCGCGGAAATGGCTCGCGCTTCGCGCTGCACGAGCGGAATCAGTTCGTCCATCCGGTCGTGCGGCATGTACGGAATCGTGCTCGCGACCGATACGGCCGCGACGATCGCGCCCGACGCGTCACGGATCGGCGCGGCCACGCAGCGGATCGACGCCTCGTTTTCCTCGAGGTCGAACGTGTAGCCGCCGGCCGCGTAATGCGCCATGCGCTGCAGGAACGCGCTCGTCTCGGGCCGGTTGTCCGGCTTGAAGTTGACGCCGGCCAGCGCGCGCCGCGCGGCTTCGAACAGCGAGCGCCACAGGTCCGGATCGAGGTCGAGCATCATCGCCTTGCCGATGCCGGTCGACGCGAGCGGCATCCGGTGGCCGACACGCGAGCGCATCTCGAGGCCGCGCGTGCCGGGGATCTTGTCGATGTACAGCACGTCGTCGCCGTCGCGCACGCCGAGGTGGATCGTGTCGAGCGTCGCTTCGGCGAGCGCCTCGAGGTGCGGCCGCGCGACCGCCGTGAGCGGCATCTGCTCGAGCGCGATCGTGCCGAGCTCGATCAGCTTCGGGCCGAGCAGGTAGCCGCCCTGCACCTGGCGCAGGTAGCGCGCCTGCACGAGGCTGCTGACGAGGCGGTGCGTCGTGCTGCGCGTCGTGCCGAGCGCGGCGCCGATCGCACGCATGTCGCGCGCGCCGTTCGCGATCGCTTCGAGGATCGCGAGACCGCGCAACAGCGTCTGCGTGCCGGCCTGCTGCGCGGCGAGGTCGAGCGGCGTACTGGTCGCGCCGATGGTGTCGGTGAGCGGCGCATCGTCCGGCGTCGCGCGCCGGGCGTCGAGAGCAAGGGAATCGGGCATCTTGGTCATGGAACGTGCTTCTTCAGCGGAATCGGTGAAGCCGCTGTCGCGACGCCGGAACGAGGTCGGGCGTCGCGGCAACGCGGCGGTCGATGCACCGAGGAAAGCGCCCGGCGAACTTCATGGAATGTGTCTCCGTGTGCGTCGGGCGCCGCGCGATGCGTGGGTCCGAAGCTGTCGATGTGCTTCGGATTGTAGGAGCGCACGCACTCGTCTCCAATATTTGAATGCGTTGTCCAGATAATGAGATACGCCGGCAACGGGCTGCGACGGCCGTCGCGAAACGGCCGCGCCATGCGCACGGGGGCGGAACCCGATGCGTCGCGGGTTCCGCCCCCGTTGGTCACCCGCGCGGCGCTTACTGCTGGCTCGTGCTGCGCGCCTGCATGTAGCGCTGCACGTCGGAGAACGACACGCGACCGCTACCGCTCGCGTCGATCTGCCGGAAGTGATTCGCGACATAGCCGAGGCCGGCCGCGCGCGCCTGCGCTTCGGTGATCGAGCCGGTGTTCTGCGTATCGGCCGCGCCGAACTGCCGCGCGAGCTTGCGCACCACCTGCGCGTGCAGCGCGGCGCCCGTCGTCTGCGTGCCGGCGGTCGGCTTGCGCGCGGCCGGCGGCACGTACGGATCGCCGAGCTGCGCCTGGCGCGCGCGCGCCGGGGTGGCGGCGTCGCTCGCCTGCGCGAACGCGGACACCGATGCGGATGCTGCAACGCCGACGCATGCGAGCGCGGCGGCAACGACGATGAAACGTTTCTTCATGTCAGGCTCCAGTCTGGAATGAGGTCGTCGACGGCCGGCGAACGGCGCCGCCACGGGCGCGCGTCGCCAGGCCCGCACATCGCATCAGTGCGCGGCCGCGTTGTAGAAAGTCACGAGGTCGGCTTTCTCCTGCGGACGCGACGTATCGTCGAGATAGACCATGTGTCCACCCTGATAGTCCTTGATCGTCAGGTTCGGTTGCGAGCCGAGCCGCGCGAGGTCGAGCTCGGTCTGGTAGAACGGCGTCGCGATGTCGTGATACCCGTTCAGCGACAACACCTTCAGCGACGGATTCAGCGTCAGCGCAGCCGCAAGATCGGGAATCGTGTCGGGCATCGCGAGGCCGTCGTGCGTCCAGTCCCAGGTCTGGATCGCATTGCTGCTCACCGAATACGCCGACTGCGCGCTGTACTTCAGCACGTTCGGCAGGTAGCTGCCGATCGTGTCGGTGAACGGCTTCGTGATGAACGTGCTCGACGGGTCGCCGTCCGCCGCGAGCGGGCTCGACGACGGCACGTTCACGCGTGCGTCGTAGCGGCCGATCAGCGTGCCCGGGATCAGCGACACCTGGAAGCTGTTGTCGAAGAAGGTCGGGACCACGTTGAAGTCCGCGTTCCACAGCGTCTGCTTCACACCGGTCGAATTCACCATCGTCGTGACGAGCGTCGGCGGCGGCGGCGTGTGGCTCGCGAGATACGCGTTCACGGCGGGCGCGTAGCTGCCGGCCGTCAACTGGCGCATCTGGTCCGCATATTGCGGCAGGCTCGACGGGTTCGGGTTGTCGAGCTGGTAGTACGCGCCGACGGTGCCGTAGGACGGCACGAAGCCCGCGCAACTCACGGGGCTCGCCCCGTTGTTCGAGTTGCCGACATAGTCGCTCGCCATGTCGCAGTTCGTGTTGTAGTTCAGGATCGACGACTGCAGCACGATGCCGTCGAGCTTCACGCCGGCCGTCTCGAGCAGGTTCGCGAGCACGTCGGTGCGCGGCGTGCCGTACGACTCGCCGAACAGGTATTTCGGCGAAGTGTCGCGCTGGTTCACGGCGATGTAGCGCGTCACGAAGTCGCGGAACGCGCCGCCGTCCTGGTCGACGCCCCAGAACGTCTGGTTCGTGTTGGGTGCGATCGCCTCCGAGAAGCCGGTGCCGATCGCATCGACGAACACGAGGTCGGTCGTATCGAGCAGGCTTTCCGCGTTGTCGACGAACGGGAACGTCGATGCGTTCGCGTTCGGGTCGCCCGTCTGGATCCGCTTCGGACCGAACGAGCCGAGATGGAGCCACACCGATGCGGAGCCGGGGCCACCGTTGTACAGGAATGTGACGGGCCGCTTCGCCGCGGGCTGGTTGTCGGCGGTGTACGCGACGTAGAAGAACGATGCTTCGGGCGCGCCCGTCTGCGGATTGCGCGCGACGAGGTGGCCAGCGGTGGCCGTGTAGCGAATCGTCTTGCCGTTCAGCGTGATCTGGTGATGGGTGACGGCGGCCTTTTCGACCGCGGCGGACGCGTCGAGCGACGCGGTCGCGCTCGACGAATAACTGTTGGGATCGTTGTACGGCTTGTCCACCTGAGCGGCGGGATCGGCTGAATTGTCGGCACCTGCTGCGGAGGACGACGTCACGTCGTCGTTGCAGGCCGTCAGAATCAGCGAAGAGAACACAACTCCCAACAACAGCTTCGCTTTGCTCGCTGGCATCGTTGCTTTCCTTCTCTCGAATGTTTTTTGTGTCGAGCAGCCGGGTAAGCCGCCCCCCGCCTCGATTGCGGCCGATAAGCCGAGGCGCTGGCCAATATACGTGAGCGGGTGGGCTTTGAAAAATTTGGAAATATTTGAGCGACGTTCGGTGCGGTGCACACCTTTCAGGAATGCTTCGATTGACGAACCATTGTTTTTCGGTAGCCTTTCAACTGCTTTCGCGTTTACCCGGAAACACTAAAACCGCGCGGATTTCGCGCCATATCGGCAAACAAAATGCCCCGCGGGCGAGTATTGCTCAGTAAGGCGAAATAGACGAATTCGTCTAATGGATGTGTCCCGAAATGCGGGCGACACGAATGCGCTGCAGCGCACCAATGGCGCACCGGCGACGGAACGGACAATGTGACGGCGCGGGCGCGCCGATCACTGCGATTGCGGAAGTTCGGCCGCGCCCATCCGGCGGGCGATCACGGCCGCGCGCTGCGCCTGATAGGCCGAGCCGCGGTGCGCGTCGAACCAGCGCGGCTTCGGCAGCATCACCGCGAGGCGCGCCGACTGCCACGCGCCGAGCCGGCTCGCGGGAATCCTGTAGTAATAGCGAGCGGCGGCCTCCGCACCGTACACGCCGCGGCCCCATTCGACGGAATTCAGGTAGATCTCGAAGATTCGCTCCTTGTCGAGCACCGTCTCGAGCATCCACGTGATGATCAGCTCCTGCCCCTTGCGGATATAGCTCTTCTCGCGCGACAGGAACAGATTGCGCGCGAGTTGCTGCGTGATCGTCGAACCGCCCGCGACGATCCGTCCGCGCGCCTTGTTCTTCTCCCACGCCTGCAGGATCGCGTCGACGTCGTAGCCGTTGTTGGTCGCGAAGGTCGAATCCTCCGACGCAATCAGCGCGCGCTTGAGATTGCGCGAGATCTGGTCGTACGGCACCCACTGGTGCTGGATCCGAGCGGGCGGATCGTCGCGCGACAGCCACCATGCGTCGGTCCGCATGAACGCGGTGGAACCCGGATTGATGACCGACCACAGCGCGATCTGCGCGAAATAGAACAGCTGCGTCGCGAGCCACGCGCCCGCGAACACCGAACCCGCGTAGACGATCCAGCGGGTCGGGCTGATCGTCCGCGTGCGCTGCGTGCCGCTCACCGCCACCACCTGTCGCGCTCCGGTCAGGCGGCCGCAAGCGCCTGGCGCAGCGCGGCCAGCACCGGTGCGCCGTCCGGCCGCACGCCGCGCCAGATGAAGAACGATTCGGCCGCCTGCTCGACCAGCATCCCGAGCCCGTCGGCCGTGCGTGCGCCGAGCGACGCCGCATGCTGCATGAACACGGTCGGCTGCGCGCCGTACATCATGTCGTACGCGAGCGTGCCCGGGCCGAACGCGGCCGCGTCGCACTCCGGCAGCGCCGCGTCGAGGCTGCCGGCCGTCGCGTTGACGATCACGTCGTACGGTTCCGCACGCACGGCGTCCGGGCCGCCGCCCGACAGCACGCAGCCCGCATCGTGCGCGGCCTGCGAGAACTGACCGACGAGCGCCTCCGCCTTGCTCGCGGTGCGATTCACGATCGTGATCGACAGCGGCGCGCGCTCGAGCATCGGCAGCACAACGCCACGCGCCGCGCCGCCCGCACCGAGCAGCAGGATGCGCGCGCCCGCGAGCGACACGCCGAGATTCGATTCGATGTCGCGCACGAGGCCGACGCCGTCCGTGTTGTCGCCGTAGATGCGGCCGTCGGCTTCGATGCGTAGCGTGTTGACCGCGCCCGCCGCCGCCGCGCGCGGCGACAGCGTGTCGGCAAGCGCATGCGCGTCGAGCTTGAACGGCACCGTCACGTTCGCGCCGCGCCCGCCTTCGGCGATGAATGCGCGCACGGCGGCTTCGAAGCCGTCGACCGGCGCGAGCCGGTGCTCGTAGACGATCGCCTCGCCTGTCTGCGCGGCGAACTGCGCGTGGATGAACGGCGACTTGCTGTGCGCCACCGGATTGCCGAACACCACGTAGCGGTCGGCGCCGCTCGTCGACGCGGCTGCGTTCATGATGCGCGCCCCGCTTCGCGTTCTTCGCTTTCCTGGCCGGTGCCGCTCGCGGCCTCGCCGTCTTCGACCGCCGCGCCGTCCGCTTCGGCCAGTGCCTCGGCCTCGGCTTCCGCCGACGCGTCTTCCGCATCGACCAGCGTGTCGTCGCCGCCTTCGGCCTCGTCTTCGTCGTCGGCCGCGTCGCCGCTCGTCACGGTCGGCGCATCGAGCACGTTCAGCAGCCGCACCGACGCCTCGATCGTCAACTCGTCGAGCGACATCACGTCGAGCAGCACGCGCGTGCCGCGCGCATGCACGCCGAGCCCCGGCACGTGCAGCAGCAGCGGAATTTCCTCGAGGCGCACCAGGTCGCCCTTCACGACGCTCGCGACGACCTGCTTCTTCTGCTCCTGCGCGAGCCAGCGCAGGCACCAGAAGTACTCCATCCGGCGCTGGTAGTCGGCGTAGGCGGTATAGGTGTCGTCGAAGCCCTGCACGACCGCGTACAGGTCGGCGTCCTTCGGCTTGAACGGCGCGGCGAGCTTCGCGGTGACGCCGTGCTGCACGCACGCGAGCAGCTGCCACTGGTTCACGAGGTCGACGTAGCGGCGCAGCGGCGACGTGCTCCACGCATACTGCGCGACGCCGAGGCCTTCGTGCGGCGCAGCCGTCGTCTGCATCCGCGTGCGCTTCGGGCCCGGCGCGCCGAAACCGCGCTGCGAGCGATAGATGCCGGGCACCGTGTGATCGTGCAGGAACGCGCCCCACGTCGAGTTCGCGAGGATCGCGAGCTCCGACACGATCAGGTCGAGCGGCGACCCGCGGCGACGCGGCGTGATCGTCACGTGCTCGCCTTCGACGTAGAAGTTGTAGTCGGTGTTGCGCTGCACTTCGCGCTTCAGGCCGTAGCCCGCGCGCGCGACCTGGCGCTTCTCGAACAGCGCCTGCGCGAGCGGCCACAGCACGGCGATGTCGTCCTTGTGCGGGTAGTCGCCGGTGCCGGCCGCGAGCGTCTCTTCATTGACGAGCTCGTCGAGCGTGTTGTGGCGCAGGTTGTTCTTCACGAACACGAGTTCGGCACGCGTCTCGTTCGCGACGATCTCCTGCGTCTCGCGGTTGACGATGATGTACAGCGACAGCGCCGGGCGGTAATCGCCTTCCTTCAGCGTGAACACGTCGACGACGTCGTCCGGCAGCATCGTGATCTTGTCGCCCGGCATGTAGACGGTCGACAGGCGCGCGCGCGCGATCGCGTCGACCGCGTCGCCGCGCACGATGCCGAGCGCCGGCGCCGCGATGTGCACGCCGATCCGCACGCGACCGTCGGACAGGTGTTCGACCGAGAACGCGTCGTCGATTTCGGTCGTCGTGATGTCGTCGATCGAGAACGCCTCGACGTCCGCGCGCGGCAGGTCGTCCGGCAGCGGGCCGACCGTGACGGCGGGAAAGCCCGTGCCGTGCGGGAAGAATTCCGCGAGGAAGCGCGCCTCGTGCAGCGCACGCGGCGACGCGATGCCGCCGCAGTCGAGCATCAGCCGCGCCGGCGACACGCCGCGCGCCCCGGCGGCCGCTTCCATCGCCTTGTATTCGATCGCGTTCTTGTCCGGCCGCGTCAGCAGCCCGAGCACCTTGCCCGCGAACGCTTCCGGCAGCTTGCCGGCCTTCAGTTCCTCTTCATACTGCGCCTGGACGAGCGCCTGCTGGCGCTTGCGCTCGAGCGACGCGAGCGCCATCTTGAGCTGCTCTTCCGGCGCGCGCTGATACTGGCCGCGCCCCTTGCGTCGGAAGTAGACGGGCGAGCCGTGCAGCCGCAGCACCAGCGCCGCGCGCTCGACCGGGCCGTAGGTCGCGCCGAAATATTCCGAGGCGAGCGCCGTATATGCGAATTCCTCGGCCGGCGCGCATTCCCACAGGAAATCCAGGTCGATCTGCTGCGCGGCCGTATCGGCTTCCTGCATCAGCTCGCTCGCGGCCGGCTTCTCGAATTCGATCAGCACGTCCTTCGCACGCACCTTCGCGCGCCGCCCGCCGGGCAACTCGACCTGAAATGCGTCGCCCTGGCGCGACAGCACGCTGCCCGCCTTGAAACTGCCCGATTCCTCGAAGAAAACGTTCACTCAGTACTCTCGTTCAGACTGCCGGACGCCGCATCGGCGGCGCCGCATGATGATGGGAATTCGATCGGCATGACGCCGGGTTCATGACGTTCTTTCGTCGCAAAAGGCGAGAACGTCGTCGACATAGTCGGCAAATTCGCTGATTCCATGATCGCTGCCTTCGATCACGCGCGTTTTCGCGCCCGGGTAATGGGCGAGCATCTCGCGGTAGTCCAGCACTTCGTCGCCCGTCGCCGCGAACAGATAGTAGCGTTCGGGCCGCGAAATCGCCGGCACGCGCAGCGCATCGAGCTCGTGCAGGTGATGGCGCTCGACGACGATCGACCCGCCCCCGTGCCACAACGGCTGCTCGCCCAGATACTGCTCGAGATCGCGCTGCGGCACGATCGCCGGATTCAGCACCACCGCCTTCCAGCCGTGCTTTTCGGCGAGCCAGGTCGCGTAGTAGCCGCCGAGCGAGCTGCCGATCACCGTCACGTCATGCGCACCGGCCACCTCGGCTTCCGCGACGGCGATCGCCTCGAGCGGCGACACCGACAGCGACGGGCAGCGCCACTCGTGCGCGCGGCCGAGTTCGGCCATGCGCGCGGCGAGGAGCCGCGACTTCTGCGACTCCGGCGACGACCGGAATCCGTGCAGATACAGGATCACGCGCGGCTCCCGAGCGCGTCGAGCAGCTTCTGGTGCACGCCGCCGAAGCCGCCATTGCTCATCACGAGCACGTGGTCGCCCGGGCGCGCGGCCTCGACGACCGACTTCACCAGCAGATGGAGATCGTCGAACGCGCGGGCCTTGTCGCCGAGCGGCGCGAGCGCGTCGCCGAGGTTCCAGCCGAGCGCGTCGCGCCCGGCCGGGGCACCGTAGCCGAACACCAGGTCGGCGTCGGCGAGGCTTGCCGGCAGTTGCGCCTTCATCACGCCGAGCTTCATCGTGTTCGAACGCGGCTCGAGCACGGCGAGAATGCGGGAATTTTGACGGCCGATGCGCGCACGAAGACCGGCGATCGTCGTTTCGATCGCCGTCGGATGGTGCGCGAAGTCGTCGTAGACGGTCACGCCGTCCACGCTGCCGCGCACTTCCATGCGCCGCTTCACGTTGCGGAACGATGCGAGCGATTCGGCAGCCTGCGCGGGCGGCACGCCGACGTGGCGCGCGGCGGCGATCGCCGCGAGCGCGTTCATCCGGTTGTGGTCGCCCTGCACCTGCCACGCGACCTCACCGACGCGCTCGGCCTGCGAATACACCGCGAAACGCTCGTCGACCGGCACGCCGTCCTCGGCAGGCAGCGCCTGCCAGCCGCCGTCGACGCCGAACCGCTCGACCTCGCTCCAGCAGCCGCGCGCGAGCACGCGCTCCAGCGCGTCCGAGCGGCCGTTGGTCACGATCCGGCCGACGCCCGGCACGGTACGCACGAGGTGATGGAATTGCGTTTCGATCGCGGCGAGATCCGGGAAGATGTCGGCGTGATCGAATTCGAGATTGTTGAGCACCGCGGTGCGCGGCCGGTAGTGGACGAACTTCGAGCGCTTGTCGAAGAACGCCGTGTCGTATTCGTCGGCCTCGATCACGAAGAAACTCGAATCGGTCAGCCGCGCCGACACACCGAAGTTCAGCGGTACGCCGCCGATCAGGAAGCCCGGGTTCAGGCCCGCATCTTCCAGCAGCCACGCGAGCATCGACGACGTGGTCGTCTTGCCGTGCGTGCCCGCGACCGCCAGCACCCATTTGCCGGCCAGCACGTGCTCGCCGAGCCATTGCGGGCCCGATACATACGGCAGGCCGCGATCGAGGATCGCCTCCATCAGCGGGTTGCCGCGCGTGACGACGTTGCCGATCACGAACAGGTCGGGCTTCAGGTCGATCTGCTCGGCGCCGTAGCCCTCGATCAGCGTGATGCCCTGCGCTTCGAGCTGCGTGCTCATCGGCGGATAGACGCCCGCGTCGCAACCCGTCACCGTGTGGCCCGCCTCGCGCGCGAGCACGGCGAGACCGCCCATGAAGGTGCCGCAGATGCCAAGAATGTGGATGTGCATAGATGAATGCTTTCGCGCCGCCGGGCGCCGTCGATTCGGAAAGATGGTCTGCGGCACGCCGGACGGGCCGCCCGGCCAACGACTTTCGCCGCGACACAAAGACCGTCATTGTAACTGACGGCCCGCCCTGCCCGGCGGCCCGAACGATGGATCCGAACGCCGCGCGGTGCGGCGGGCGGCACCCGGCCGCACCGCGTTCGGCCGTGGCGGCGATCGAGTATGATTGCCGGATCATGTCTCGCAAACCTCTTATCGACCCGCGGCGCGCCCGCGAGGAAATTGCCCAGTCCGCCGCCCGCCTGATCGCGGAAGACGGCCTCGATTACGCCGGCGCGAAACGCAAGGCCGCGCGCCAGCTGTTCGGCGATACACGCGTTGCCGGCGAATGGCTGCCGGATAACGACCTGATCGAGGAAGAACTGCGCGAGTACCTCGCCCTGTTCCAGAGCGACACGCAGCCGGACGAACTGCGCCGCCTGCGCGAGATCGCGCTCGACTGGATGCGCCGGCTCGCCGAGTTCAATCCGTACGTGACGGGCGCGGTGCTGAACGGCACCGCGAACGCGCATTCGGACATCCATTTGCAGATATTCACCGACAACCCGAAGGACGTCGCGATCTACCTGCTGAACCAGAACGTTCAGTACGACGTGTCCGAAACGCGGCATTTCGCCGGTCGCGCCGACGTCGAGACGCTCAGCTTCCTGTGGCGCCCGCGGCGCGACGTGGACGCGATCGGCATTCACGTCGCGCTCTACGCGAGCGACGACCTGCGCGGCGCGGTCAAGGCCGACGCCCGCGGCCGGGTCGCCCGCGCCGACGCCACCGTGTTGCGCGCGCTGCTCGAGGCCAGCAACGCCCCTTCCGAACCGGAATGATTCAACGATGATGATGAAACGCATGTTGGCGCTCGCGGTGGTCGCGGCCGCCGCCGTCGCCGGCGGGCTCGCCGCCGGCCATTGGTTCCGCGGCGGCAGCACCGATGACGGCGTGGCCGTCGCCGCATCCACCGCGAAAGGCAGCCCGGCCGACCAGCTGTGGGCCGCGTCGCTGACCGGCGTCGACGGCAAGCCGGCGTCGCTCGCTTCCTTCAAGGGCCAGAAGGTCGTGGTCAATTTCTGGGCGTCGTGGTGCGGCCCGTGCGTCGAAGAGATGCCGGAGCTCGTCGCGCTGTCGCACCAATACCAGCAGAAGGGGATCCGTTTCATCGGGATCGGCGTCGATTCCGACCAGAACGTGAAGAACTTCCTGCAGAAGGTGAAGGTCGACTATCCGGTTTTCGTCAGCGGTTATGCGGGCGCCGATCTGGCCCGGAATTTTGGAAATACCGCCGGCGCGCTACCGTTTACGGTCGTCATCGACGAAACCGGCAAGATTCGCGAGACAAAATTGGGACAAATCCAACCGGCCGAGCTGAAAAAGACCCTGGACGCGTTGTGATTGCCCTGAACGACTGCGTGCGCGTTGGCGGCGATTTGTGCGTCGATCGCCGCAATTTCACGGGAATTCGCCGATACTTCGCGCCCGCACCGGTAATTCTTGCAGGTCCGGCGCGCCCGGCCGTTCGGCAAAACTAGACAAATTTCTCTAAATAGCGCTAAAGTTCGCGCAATTCCGCAGAAATAGAAGCGACCATGACACGATTGCTGGTGCTGCACGGCCCCAACCTGAACCTTCTCGGCACCCGGGAACCGGAGGTGTATGGCCGCGTCACGCTCGCGCAGATCGATCAGGCGCTTGCCGCGCGGGCACGGGAGGCCGGCGCCGAACTGTCGTCGTTCCAGAGCAACCATGAAGGCGCGCTCGTCGACCGCATCCAGGCCGCGCGGGAGGAACAGACCGATTTCATCCTGATCAATCCGGCCGCGTATACGCACACGAGCGTCGCGATCCGGGACGCGATCGCCGGCGTTGGCATCCCGTTCGTCGAGGTTCATCTGTCGAACGTGCACCGCCGCGAAGCGTTCAGGCACCACTCCTACTTTTCCGACCAGGCCGAAGGCGTGATCTGCGGGCTCGGCTGGAAAGGTTATCTGTACGCGCTCGAGTACGCGCTCGACAAGCTGCAAGGCGCGTCGCGCGGCTGATTTCGCGATCTAGATTCAGCGCCGGTCCCACCGGCGCTTTCACGTATTGAAAGGGGAATTCCCGATGGATCTTCGTAAGCTGAAAACTCTGATCGACCTCGTCTCCGAATCCGGCATCTCCGAGCTGGAAGTGACGGAAGGCGAAGGCAAGGTGCGTATCGTCAAGAACGCGCCGCCGGTCTATGTCCAGCCGACGGGCGGATTTGCCCCGCAGGTCAGCGCGCCGGCCCCGGCGGTCGCGCTGCCGACCGAAGGCGCGGCTGCCGCGCCGGCCGCAGGCGCCGCTGCCGCGCCCGCCGCACCGCAAGGCCACGTCGTGACGTCGCCGATGGTCGGCACGTTCTATCGCGCGCCGTCGCCGGGCGCGGACCCGTTCACCCAGGTCGGTGACACGGTCAAGGAAGGCCAGACCATCTGCATCATCGAAGCGATGAAGCTGCTCAACGAGATCGAGTCGGACAAGGCCGGCGTGATCAAGGAAATCCTCGTCGAGAACGGCCAGGCCGTCGAATACGGCCAGCCGCTTTTCGTGATCGGCTAAGCCCGCCGCGCGGCCTGTCCGGCCGCGCACCGCCGATGCTCGCCAGGCGCCGTTCGCGCGCCCCTCGAAGAGACGAATACTCGCTATGTTTGAAAAAATCCTCATTGCCAACCGCGGTGAAATCGCACTGCGCATCCAGCGCGCGTGCCGCGAGCTCGGCGTCAAGACGGTGGTCGTCTACTCGGAAGCCGACAAGGAAGCCAAGTACGTCCGCCTCGCGGACGAAGCCGTCTGTATCGGCCCGGCCCCGTCGAACCTGAGCTACCTGAACATGCCGGCGCTGATCAGCGCCGCGGAAGTCACCGATGCCGAGGCGATCCACCCCGGCTACGGCTTCCTGTCGGAGAACGCCGACTTCGCGGAACGCGTCGAGCAGTCGGGCTTCACGTTCATCGGCCCGCGTCCGGAAACGATCCGCCTGATGGGCGACAAGGTCACCGCGAAGCAGACCATGATCAAGACCGGCGTGCCCTGCGTGCCGGGCTCGGAAGGCGCGTTGCCGGACGATCCGAAGGAGATCGTGAAGATTGCCCGCGCGATCGGCTATCCGGTCATCATCAAGGCAGCGGGCGGGGGCGGCGGGCGCGGGATGCGCGTCGTGCACACCGAGGCCGCGCTGGTCAATGCGGTCAACATGACCCGCGAGGAAGCCGGCCGTGCGTTCGGCAACCCGCAGGTGTACATGGAGAAGTTCCTCGAGAACCCGCGCCACATCGAAATCCAGGTGCTGTCGGACGCGCACAAGAATGCGATCTGGCTCGGCGAGCGCGACTGCTCGATGCAGCGCCGTCACCAGAAGGTGATCGAGGAAGCGCCGGCGCCCGGCATTCCGCGCCGCCTGATCGAGCGCATCGGCGACCGCTGCGCCGACGCGTGCAAGAAGATGGGCTATCTCGGCGCGGGCACGTTCGAATTCCTGTACGAGAACAACGAGTTCTACTTCATCGAGATGAACACGCGCGTGCAGGTCGAGCACCCGGTGTCGGAGATGATCACGGGCGTCGACATCGTCCAGGAACAGATCCGCATCGCGGCCGGCGAGAAGATCGCGCTGCGCCAGCGCGACATCCAGTTCCGCGGACATGCGATCGAATGCCGGATCAACGCGGAAGATCCGTTCAAGTTCACGCCGTCGCCGGGCCGGATCACGTCGTGGCATACGCCGGGCGGCCCCGGCGTGCGCGTCGATTCGCATGCGTACAATGGCTATTTCGTGCCGCCGAACTATGATTCGATGATCGGCAAGCTGATCACCTACGGCGCGACGCGCGACCAGGCGATCCGCCGGATGCGCATCGCGCTGTCGGAAATGGTCGTCGAAGGCATCCAGACCAACATCCCGCTGCACCGCGAGCTGATGATCGACTCGAAGTTCGTCGAAGGCGGCACCAGCATCCACTATCTCGAACACCGGCTCGCCCAGAAGCAGCAGGTCGCACCGGAAGAAGCGTAAGCATGAGCTATCGCGAACTCGTCGTCGAACTGGCCCGTGAGCATGCGGAGGCGCTGTCCGACGCGCTGCTCGATCTGGGCGCGCTGTCGGTGTCCGTCGAGGACGCCGACGCCGACACGCCCGACGAACAGCCGCTCTTCGGCGAGCCGGGCCTCGTTCCCGAACGCACCGCGTGGCAGCACTCGCGCGTGATCGCGCTGCTGTCGCCCGATCACGATCCGGCCGTGCTGCTCGCGGCGGCCGCGAACGAGATCGGCGTCGCCGAGACGCCGAAGTTCGACGTACGCGAAGTCGAGGAACAGGACTGGGTGCGGCTCACGCAGTCGCAGTTCGAGCCGATTCCGATCGGCGAGCGGATCTGGGTCGTGCCGTCGTGGCACGACGCACCCGACCCCGACGCGCTGATCCTCGAACTCGACCCCGGCCTCGCTTTCGGCACGGGCAGCCACCCGACCACGCGCCTCTGCATGGAGTGGCTCGAACAGTCGGTGAAGCCCGGCCATTCCGTGCTCGACTACGGTTGCGGCTCGGGCATTCTCGCGATCCTCGCGAAGAAATGCGGGGCGAACCCCGTGGTCGGCATCGACATCGATCCGCAAGCGGTCGAATCGGCGCGGCAGAACAGCGAACGCAACCACGCGGAAGTCACGTACGGGCTGCCCGACGCATGCCCGGCCGGTGAGTTCGACATCGTCGTCGCCAACATCCTGTCGAACCCGCTGAAACTGATGGCGTCGATGCTCGCATCGAAGGTGAAACCGGGCGGGCGCATCGCACTGTCGGGCGTGCTCGCGCGCCAGGCGGACGAAGTCGCGGCCGTCTATGCGCGCTACGTCGACATCTCGGTCTGGCGCGAACACGAAGGTTGGGTATGCCTCGCCGGAACGCGGCGGGAAAGCCATTAGAATAGCGCTGTCCTTCACTCTGGCCAGCAGGCCGCCCGGCTCGACATGCTTCTTGCGACGCGCTGCCCTCATTGCGAAACCGTCTTCCGGCTGCAGCAGGAACAGCTCTCGCTGCATGATGGGCTCGTGCGCTGCGGACACTGCCATCAGGTCTTCAGCGCGTCGCAGTCGCTCGTTCCCGAGCCGGCGCTGACCGAAGCGGCACCGGCCGGGCCGGCCGCCGCCGTACCGCAACACGAAGCCGCGCCCGCGCGGCTCTTCGCCACCGACGCACCGGTCGAGCCGACGTCCGGTTCCGACTACCAGCCCGAAGGCTGGGACATGTGGGCGCCGTGGCTCGATGCCGGCGTCGACCCGTCCCTGCAGCACACCGTGCAGACCGTGCGCACCGAGCCGCTGGTTCCGCTCGCGCTGCCGGCCATGGACGCCGGCGTCGTCCACCTGTCCGGCACGCCTGCCCCGATCGCATCGGCTCCGGCCGAACTGCACGCCGTCGCGTCGGCCGAGCCGGATCGGGCGCAGCACGAATTCGACTCATCCGACACATCGCGGGCCACGCCACCCGCGGAACCCGACCTGCGCGAACCGCGCTTCGTCGCGCACAGGCCGTCGGCGGCCGACGCGGACGAACCTGTCGGCAACGCGCACTTCTCCGTACCCGACGACGAACGCGCACCGCGCGAACCGCGCTTCGCATTCATGCCGGCGCAAGCCGTCCCCGATCCCGGCGCCGACGCCGACGAGCGCGCCCCCGCACCGGCCGCGGCGGCCAGCGAAGCGGCCGTCCAACCGGCCGCGCCCTTCCCCGCCGCACTGGCCGACGACGATCGCCCGCACTTCGCCGTGACCCGCGAGACGCGCGCGCCACAGCGACGCGGGATGCTCGGCGGCTTTTTCGGCGGGCTCGTCGCCGCCGCGCTCGCGGTGCTGCTCGTCGCGCAACTCGCGTGGTGGCAGCGCGAAACCGTGATGATCTACTGGCCGGTCACGCAAGGCTGGTTCCGGCAGGCGTGCGCGCCGCTCGGCTGCACGGTCACGCCGCCGCGCGCGATCGACGGCCTGCGGCTCGACGCGGCCGACCTGCGCCAGCTCGACGGCCCGCGCGTGCTGGAGTTGAAGGTGCCGCTGACGAACCGCTACCGCGTCGCACTCGCCTACCCGTCGCTCGAGCTGACGCTGCTCGACGACACGAATCACGTGACCGTGCGCCGCGTGCTCGCGCCGCGCGACTACGTCCGCCCGGGCACCCCGATCGACGCCGGGCTGCCGCCGGGCACGACGCGGACGATGGTCGTCCGTCTCGACACGAACGGCGCGCCCGCCTCGAATTTCCGCGTCCAGATCTTCTATCCGTGACGCCCCGCGGCGCGCGCATGCGCGCCGTCTCAACCCGCGCGCCGCAGCGGCGCGCTATTTCGGAGCACGAACATGAGCAAAGTTACGCTGGGTGGCAACCCGATCGATCTCGCCGGCACGTTCCCGGCCGTCGGCTCGCAAGCCCCCGACTTCAAGCTGGTCGGCAAGGATCTCGCCGATCTGTCGCTTGCCAGCTTCGCCGGCAAGCGCAAGGTGCTGAACATCGTCCCGAGCCTCGACACGCCGACCTGCGCAACGTCGACCCGCAAGTTCAACGAAGCTGCGTCGTCGCTCGACAACACGGTCGTGATCGTCGTATCCGGCGACCTGCCGTTCGCCGCCACGCGCTTCTGCACGACCGAAGGCCTCGCAAACGTCGTGACGGCTTCGACGTTCCGCGGCGCCCGCGCGTTCGCGAACGCGTACGGCGTCGACGTGACGAGCGGCCCGCTGAACGGTCTGACTGCCCGCGCGGTCGTCGTGCTCGACGCGCAGGACAAGGTGATCCACGCGGAACTCGTCGGCGAGATCAAGGACGAGCCGAACTACGACGCAGCGCTCGCCGCACTGAAGTAACCCGCTGCCGCCCGGCGCTGCCGCGCGAGGCCCGACGGCCTCGGCGCACCGGCCGGGCGGCCGCTTCCTTTTGCTCTCTACAGGAACGCACGCCTTGACTACGCTGATTTGCGGCTCGCTCGCCTACGACAACATCATGACCTTCGAAGGCCGGTTTCGCGAGCACATCCTGCCCGACCAGGTTCACCTTTTGAACGTGAGCTTCCTCGTGCCGACGATGCGTCGCGAATTCGGCGGTTGCGCGGGGAACATCGCTTACGCGCTGCACACGCTCGGCGGCGACGCGCGCATCATGGCGACGGTCGGCGCGAACGACGCCGATCGCTATCTCGAGCGTCTCGACAGCCTCGGCCTGTCCAAGGCCAGCGTGCGCGTGGTGCCCGAGACGCACACCGCGCAGGCGATGATCACGACCGATCTCGAGAACAACCAGATCACCGCATTCCACCCGGGCGCGATGATGCAGTCGCACCTGAACCGCGCGGACGAGGTGTCGGGCGTGAAGCTCGGCATCGTCGCGCCGGACGGCTTCGACGGGATGGTCCAGCACGCCGAGCAATTCGCGAAGGCCGGCATCCCGTTCATCTTCGATCCGGGCCAGGGCCTGCCGCTGTTCGACGGTGCGACGCTGCGCCGCATCATTGAACTCGCGACCTTCGTCGCGGTCAACGACTACGAGGGCAAGCTCGTCAGCGACAAGACGGGCTGGTCCGAACAGGAAATCGCCAGCCGGGTTCAGGCGTTGATCATCACGCGCGGCGAGCACGGCTCCACCATTCTTCACAAAAACGGCGAAGAACAGATTCCGGTCGTGCAAGCCGAGCGTGTCGTCGATCCGACCGGCTGCGGCGACGCCTTCCGGGGCGGCCTGCTGTACGGCATCGAGTATGGCCTCGACTGGGCAACCACGGGCCGCCTCGCGAGCCTGATGGGCTCGATCAAGATCGCCCACCAGGGGCCTCAAACTTACGCATTGACGCGCGCCGAAATCGACGCGCGCTTCGAGGCTGCCTTCGGGTACAGTCTCAAATGAACATTGTGGGAGAGCAAAAATGTTGACCAAGAAAACCCTCACGCTTGCCGCCATGCTGACGGCCACGATGACGCTCGCGGGGTGCTTCACGGCACCGGGCTCGGCAGATGTCTATAGTGTTGGCCAGGCACAGCGCGAACAAACCGTTCGCATGGGCACGGTCGAAAGCGTCCGTGCCGTGCGCATCCAGTCCGATGGCGGCGGCAGCGCGATCGGCACGCTCGGTGGCGGTGCGCTCGGCGCGGTCGCGGGCAGTGCGATCGGCGGCGGCAAGGGGTCGATCCTGACGGCCATCGCGGGCGGTCTCGTCGGCGCGGTCGCGGGCAACGCGGTCGGCGAAAACCTCAGCACGGCGAACGGTGTCGAGATCACCGTGCGCCTCGACAACGGCGACCTGCGCTCGATCACGCAGGCGGCGAGCGGCGAAGTGTTCCGCGCCGGCGAGCGTGTGCGACTGCTGTCGAGCGGCGGTGTCACGCGCGTCACGCACTAACGAGCATCCTCAGCACGCGGCGCAAGCCGCGGTCGAACGCATGTGCGAAGCTGCACATGCGTTTTTTTCGTCCGTGCCCGGCAGCCGGTCGACACATCGACGAATACGGACGAAAAAAATCCCGCCACCTGAGCCAGATGGCGGGACCGATTGAGTAGCGCTACTCAACCCACGGACACCACGTGAGTGTCCGGGTGGTACTGTCAGCCGCGATTACGGACGGCTGCCGGTCGGGAACGGCCATGCCGCTGCCGGGTTGAGCGCGGTCTTCACGCCCGATGCCGGCGCGACCGATGCGGTCGACGCGGTGGTTGCCGGTGCAGCCTTCTTCACGACGGCCTTCTTCGGAGCAGCAGCCTTCTTCGCCGGTGCGGCAGCCTTCGGTGCGGCAGCCTTGGGAGCAGCGGCAGCCTTCTTCGCAGGCGCAGCCTTCTTGGCAGGGGCAGCCTTCTTCGCAGCGGCCTTCTTCGCAGGCGCAGCCTTCTTGGCGGCAGCCTTCTTCGCCGGCGCGGCCTTCTTCGCAGCGGCCTTCTTCGCCGGTGCTGCCTTCTTCGCAGCAACCTTCTTCACTGCGACCTTCTTGGCTGCAACCTTCTTCGCAGCGGCCTTCTTCGCCGGTGCTGCCTTCTTCGCGGCAACCTTCTTCACCGCGACTTTCTTCGCAGCGACCTTCTTGGCTGCAACCTTCTTCGTTGCGACCTTCTTTGCCGCGACCTTCTTCGCAGCAGCCTTCTTCGCCGGTGCTGCCTTCTTCGCGGCGACCTTCTTCACCGCGACCTTCTTCGCAGCAACCTTCTTCACCGCAGCGGCCTTCTTCGCCGGAGCAGCAGCCTTCTTCGCAACGGTCTTCTTGGCAGCGACCTTCTTAGCAGCCGGTTTTTTCTTGGCAGTAGCCATGTTGTTCTCCTTCAGGTTCAGATGAGAGTCAGTTCAAACTACACCCTTCGTCAAAACCCGCTTCCCGCGGACGCTGTTCAGGACGTGCGCTTCGAAGCGGGCTATTCATCGGCGTACGCGGATACCACGCGCTTACGCTAATGAATACGGTATGGCGCGCGTGACCCCATGGCCTCGCGCGCCAAATCAAGTCGGTAGCCGGCGCACCTCGCGCCGCTACCCCTAATCGCTTGATCAAGCGGACCGCCACACGGCCGCCCGCTTTTTCCGGAGGGAAGTTTGCCCATCCCACTGAAGGGTTCGCAAAGTGCCGATCATGTCGTTGGGCCGATAAGGCACCGGGCATGCTTTGCATCAGGCGTTCTTGCTCCTAAACCTTGGGCCGGGGCCGAGAGGCCGCCGGCTGCTCCATCATGTGACGGGTTCGCTGCTGCGGGTTATTCCCAGGACAGCGCACCGCCCGTCTGATACTCGATCACACGCGTCTCGAAGAAGTTGCGTTCCTTCTTCAGGTCGATCATCTCGCTCATCCACGGGAACGGGTTTTCCTCGTTCGGGAACAGCGGATCGAGGCCGATCTGCTGGCAACGACGGTTGCTGATGAAGCGCAGATAGCTCTTGAACATCGACGCGTTCAGACCCAGCACGCCGCGCGGCATCGTGTCTTCTGCGTAGCGGTATTCGAGTTCGACAGCCTGCTTGAACAGCTCGCGGATCTCGGCGCGGAATTCCGCGGTCCAGAGATGCGGGTTCTCGAGCTTGATCTGGTTGATCAGGTCGATGCCGAAATTGCAGTGCATCGACTCGTCACGCAGGATGTACTGATATTGCTCTGCAGCACCCGTCATCTTGTTCTGGCGGCCGAGTGCGAGGATCTGCGTGAAGCCGACATAGAAGAACAGGCCTTCCATGATGCAGGCGAACACGATCAGCGACTTCAGCAGCTTCTGATCCGCTTCGAGCGTGCCGGTCTTGAAGGCCGGGTCCGTCAGCGTGTGGATGAACGGGATCAGGAACTCGTCCTTCGCGCGGATCGACGTGACCTCGTGGTACGCGTTGAAGATCTCGCCTTCGTCGAGACCGAGCGATTCGACAATGTATTGATACGCGTGCGTGTGGATCGCTTCCTCGAACGCCTGGCGCAGCAGGAACTGCCGGCATTCGGGCGCCGTGATGTGGCGGTACGTGCCGAGGACGATGTTGTTCGCGGCGAGCGAATCGGCCGTCACGAAGAAACCGAGGTTGCGCTTGACGATGCGGCGCTCGTCCTCGGTCAGACCGTTCGGGTCCTTCCACAGTGCGATGTCGCGGGACATGTTGATTTCCTGCGGCATCCAGTGGTTCGCGCAACCCGCCAGATACTTTTCCCACGCCCACTTGTACTTGAACGGCACCAACTGATTGACGTCAGTCTGGCCGTTGATGATGCGCTTGTCGGCGACATTGACCCGCGCTTCCGAACCACCAGCGGGAACAGCCGATGCTTGCGGCGGCACCGCAAGATCGCCTTCGAAAATGTCGCGGACCTGATGGGCGGCAGGCGTTGCAGCCTGCAGTCCGACAGCCATCCCTGCGGAGGTGCGCATTGCGTTTTGCTGCGCTCCGCTCGCGGGGGTTACGGCAGTCTTCTCGTCATCCCAGTTGAGCATAAATTCTCACCATCAATTTAGAACGGTTTGTACCATCTTTTCCTGAGCGATAAAAGGGTTCGCTCACGAAAAATCCTTTTTTCGATTCGCGTTGCGACCTCGATACAACACTTTGAGCAACGCATCGTCGTTCATGCAGAGCGCGACGCGTGTCACGCATGTACCGCAAGGTGCGCTCGACGCATCGAACGCTGATCGAAACGCGACGTCGTCGGGGATGCTTCGATCGCTTGTCACTGCCTGCAACGCAAGTGCCGCGTTACAGATTCCTTATCATTTTTTTAGTTGAGAGCGGCGCACACTTCAACCTCGATCGGTTGCCGTGCGCGCCGCCCGAACCTTCTTCAGGTCATGCGCGCCGCGTTACTGGCAGGCTTCGCACTCGTCGAAGCCCGGGTCGCCCGGACGCATCGTGCACACCGGACCGTCTGCTTCGACCGGCGTCAGCGCCGGTGCAGCATTGACCGCGCCCGACGATGCATCGCCGCCCGCCGCACCGAAGCCGCCTGCCGCGCCTTGCGCGCCGCCGCTGCTCGAGCCGCCGCTCGTCGGCACTGCGTTCAGCGCGCCGTGTGCGACCGTCGACTTCTCGACGTGCGTCGCCGCCATCGTGCGGAGGTAGTAGGTCGTCTTCAGACCGCGCAGCCATGCAAGCTTGTAGACCTCGTCGAGCTTCTTGCCCGACGCGCCGCCCATGTAGATGTTCAGCGACTGCGCCTGGTCGATCCACTTCTGACGACGCGACGCCGCTTCGACCAGCCACGTCGGGTCGACTTCGAACGCCGTCGCGTAGATCGCGCGCAGGTCGGCCGGGATGCGGTCGATGCGCGACAGCATGCCGTCGAAGTACTTCAGGTCGGCGACCATCACTTCGTCCCACAGGCCGCGTTCCTTCAGGTCGCGAACGAGGTACTCGTTGACCACCGTGAATTCGCCCGACAGGTTCGACTTCACGTACAGGTTCTGGAAGGTCGGCTCGATGCATGCCGACACGCCGATGATGTTCGAGATCGTCGCCGTCGGCGCGATCGCGACGCAGTTCGAGTTGCGCATGCCGTGCGCGGCGATCCGCGAACGCAGCGTCGTCCAGTCGAGCGACTCGGACGTGTCGACCTCGACATAGCCGCCGCGCGCTTCCGTCAGCAGCTTCAGCGTGTCCTGCGGGAGGATGCCGCGATCCCACAGCGAGCCGCGGTAGCTCGAGTAACGGCCGCGTTCCTCGGCCAGCTCGGTCGACGCGTAGTACGCGTAGTAGCAGACCGCTTCCATCGAACGATCGGCGAACTCGACGGCCGCTTCCGACGCGTACGGCGTGCGCAGCAGGTGCAGGCAGTCCTGGAAGCCCATGATGCCCATGCCGACCGGACGGTGCTTCAGGTTCGAGTTACGCGCCTTCGGCACCGCGTAGTAGTTGATATCGATCACGTTGTCGAGCATGCGCATCGCGACGCTGATCGTGCGCTTCAGCTTGTCGTGGTCGAGCGCGTAGCTGCCGTCGGCCTGCTTCACCAGGTGGGCGACGAGGTTCACCGAGCCCAGGTTGCACACCGCGATTTCGGTGTCGCTCGTGTTCAGCGTGATTTCCGTGCACAGGTTCGACGAATGGACGACACCGACGTGCTGTTGCGGCGAGCGCACGTTGCACGGATCCTTGAACGTGATCCACGGGTGGCCGGTTTCGAACAGCATGCCGAGCATCTTGCGCCAGAGTTGCTGCGCCGGGATCTTCTTGAACAGCTTGATCTCGCCGCGCGCGACCTTGTCTTCGTAAGCCGTGTAAGCCTTCTCGAACTCCGCGCCGAACTTGTCGTGCAGATCCGGGCAGGTCGACGGCGAGAACAGCGTCCAGTCGGCACCTTCCATCACGCGCTTCATGAACAGGTCGGGAATCCAGTTCGCCGTGTTCATGTCGTGCGTACGGCGGCGGTCGTCGCCCGTGTTCTTGCGCAGCTCGAGGAATTCCTCGATGTCGAGGTGCCACGATTCCAGGTACGCGCACACCGCGCCCTTGCGCTTGCCGCCCTGGTTGACCGCGACGGCCGTGTCGTTGACGACCTTCAGGAACGGGACCACGCCTTGCGACTTGCCGTTCGTGCCCTTGATATGCGAGCCGAGTGCGCGCACGCGGGTCCAGTCGTTGCCGAGACCGCCGGCGAACTTCGACAGCAGCGCGTTTTCCTTCAGCGCTTCATAGATGCCGTCGAGGTCGTCCGCGACCGTCGTCAGGTAGCACGACGACAGCTGCGAGCGGTGGGTGCCCGAGTTGAACAGCGTCGGCGTCGAGCTCATGAAGTCGAAGCTCGACAGCACGTTGTAGAACTCGATCGCGCGCGTTTCGCGGTCGATCTCGTTCAGCGACAGGCCCATCGCGACGCGCATGAAGAATGCCTGCGGCATTTCGATGCGCGAGCCGTCGACGTGCAGGAAGTAGCGGTCGTACAGCGTCTGCAGGCCGAGGTAGCCGAATTGCAGATCGCGGTTCGCGTCGAGCGCTTCGCCCAGGCGCTTCAGGTCGAACTGCAGCAGCTTGTCGTCGAGCAGGCCGGCGTCGACGCCGCGCTTCAGGAACTGCGGGAAGTATTCGGCGTAGCGGGCCGACATCTCGGCCTGGACCACTTCCTCGCCGAGAATCTCGCGACGGATCGTGTGCAGCAGGATGCGGGCCGTGACCTGGCTGTATGCCGGATCCTTTTCGATCATCGTGCGCGCAGCGAGGATCGCCGAGTCGTAGACCTGGCTCATCGGCACGCCGTCGTACAGGTTCTTCACCGTTTCCGCGACGATCGGGTCAGGGTTAACCGCAGCGCCGAGGCCGTCGCACGCCGACACGATCAACGCACGCAGCGCGTTCATGTCCAGCGGACGCGTGACGCCGTTGTCGACGACGTTGATGCCGGTGCTCGCCTCGCCGCTCGCCGCCGCTGCTTCCTCGCCCGCATGCTGGCGCTCGAGGTGACGCTTCTCGCGATACAGCACGTACGCACGCGCGACGTTGTGCTCGCCGCCGCGCATCAGCGCGAGTTCGACCTGGTCCTGGATGTCTTCGATATGGAACGTACCGCCGTTCGGACGGCTGCGCACGAGCGCGCGCACGACGTTGTGCGTCAGCTGCTCGACGAGTTCGCGTACGCGCGCCGATGCCGCGCCCTGCCCGCCGTTGACGGCCAGGAAAGCCTTGGTCACCGCAATCGCGATCTTCGAAGGCTCGAACGACACCACGCTGCCGTTGCGGCGGATCACCTTGTAGTCGGCGAACGTGGCCTGCGGCGCGAGCGCCTGTGCGCCCTGTTCGGTCCCGCCGAGCGGACGGCTCGAGGCGCTCTCGTACTGGGACGTCGCGTTGTCGGTGGTTTGCATGTGCAAAGCTCCTGGTGTTGGATGGTGCGGAGAGAACCGCGGATTAAAACGAACGCTGCGCAATGGCGTGCGCGAGCGGTAAGAGGCGAGCGATGCGTCGGGGAAGCCGGTTCGGTCGATGCGCGACAACCGTTCCGGTCGTGTGCTTCGTCATGTGTACCCTGCCCCGTCGAAGTTCGCTGCGCTTGATCGCGACGCCCGGACCGCCCGGCCTGGCGCGCCGCCCTGAGAACCCTGTCCGCCGGCGTTGCCCGCCGGCCGGTGCCGCTCGGGTTTCCCCTGCGACACACACTATATCTAGTACAGAACCGCTCAACTGGCACCAAGTATAGTGGACATTCGGACGAGGTCAAAACGGATAATTTGCGATGGAGGTCTTGACATCGCTCGCGCGCAGACACGACAAGGCATTGGTCGGAGAAAAAACTTTCCCCGACCAAAAAACCCTGCGCTCAGTGCTGACGGAAAGGAAAGTATTCGGCGGAAAAGCCGGCATCGCCTGCGAAGCGTTGCCAATCGAAGTGCGGCCCCGGGTCGGTCTTGCGGCCCGGCGCGACGTCGGAATGCCCGGCTACCGCATCGATCGGATAGCGCGCGGCAAGCGTGCGCGCGAGCACGCCGAGCGTCGCGTACTGCGCCGCGTCGAACGGCACGTCGTCCGCGCCTTCGAGCTCGATGCCGATCGAGAAGTCGTTGCAGCGCGGCCGGCCGAAGAACTCGGACGCGCCCGCATGCCATGCACGCTCGTCGCACGACACGAACTGCACGAGCTCGCCGTCGCGACGGATCAGGAAATGCGCGGACACGCGCACACCGCGCAGATGGCTCTGGTAATAGGGGTGCGCATCGCAATCGAGGCGATTCAGGAACAGCGCCTCGATCGCGTCGCCGCCGAACTCGCCGGGCGGCAGGCTGATGTTGTGGACGACGACGAGCGTCGGCACCGCGCCCGCGGGCCGCGCCTCGAAATTCGGCGACGGCGCGTGGCGCGCTTCGCGCACCCAGCCGTGCGCGTCGACCGACAGCAGCGCTGCGTCGCTCATCGGGCGTCGCGGCCGCTCGCGTGTGCGCCGTGGCGCTGCGCGTGCTCGGTGCTGCAGAAGTAATCGCCACCCGCGGCGACGGCGTCGCCCTTCGGCGTATGCACGCCGCATTCGGCGCAGCGCACCATCGGTTCGGGCAGCGAGCGCGCATCGCCGTTCGGGCGTGCCGTCCCGGCGCCGGCGGAACCGGGCGCGCCGTCGAAGCCGCCACCGCGGCCGTTGCGCGCCTGCGCGTGCTCCTGGGCCTGGCGCAGCTTGCGCGTGAGCCAGGAACCCGCGAAGAAGAGAAGGATCAGGAGAAGAATCTGTCGCATCGGAAACCTGCGTTCAAACCACGGAGCGGTGCAGCAGCACCTCGAAAACGAACCGGCTGCCGACATACGCGAGCAGCAGCGCGGCGAACGACACGAGCACCCAGCGCGCGGCGCCGCGCCCACGCCAGCCCGACGTCTTGTGGGCGACCAGCAGGCCGCCGAACATCAGCCACGACAGCACCGCGAACACGGTCTTGTGATCGAGCCGCAGCGCGCGCGCATCGACCTGCTCGCTGAACAGGATCCCCGACGCGAGCGTCAGCGTCAGCAGCACGAAGCCGGCGCCGATCAGGCGGAACAGCAGCTTCTCGAGCGTGAGCAGCGGCGGCAGCGTTTCGAGCCAGCTCGCGATCCAGCCGGTCGAGCCGTCGCGCCCGCCGCTCCTCAGCGACTGCAGGCGCCGCTCGACCATCAGCATCAAGACCGCGTGCAGCGCGGCGATCGCGAAAAGGCCGTACGCGATGTTCGCGATCAGGAAGTGCATCTTGAACAACGGCGCTGCGGCATAAGGCAGCACCCGCACGCCGCCGAACACGAGCGGCAGCAGCGACGCGCCGCACGCGAGAGGCAGCACCAGCAGGCGCAGACTGTCGAGCGGGAAGAAGAAGCTCTCGATCCAGTAGATGCCGGCGCCGAGCCAGAACATCGCCGACAACGCGAACGCGAAGCCGAAGATCATCGCGTCGTGCGGAAAAATCGTCATGTGCAGCAGCACGCCGTGCGCGACGAGCGCCGCGAACAGCAGCGCGCGGCCGGCTCCGCTCATCCCCGACGCGGCGGACGCCGGAACCGGCACGGCCGGCACGCTCGCGACGAGCGAGGTCGCGCCCTGGCGGTGCGTGCGCCAGCCTGCGACGGCGAGGCCGCCGTACAGGAATGCGGTGAGGGCATACAGTACAATATCCATGTTCGAAGTTTACACTAGGCCCCCTTCCCGCGACGGCTCCCTTTGTTCGGTTCCGTTGCGCCTTCGGGCCCCACTGTCCATCGCTCCCCATGCTCGACAATCTCACTCAACGGATGGCGCGCGTCGTCAAGACGCTGCGCGGCGAGGCCCGGCTCACCGAGGCGAACACCCAGGAGATGCTCCGCGAGGTGCGTCTCGCGCTGCTGGAAGCCGACGTCGCACTGCCCGTCGTCCGCGAATTCATCGCCAAGGTCAAGGAAAAGGCGCTCGGCGAGGAAGTGATCAGCAGCCTGTCGCCGGGTCAGGCGCTCGTCGGCGTGGTCCAGAAGGAACTGACCGCCGTGATCGGCGGCGACTACGAAGGCAAGGCCGCCGAGCTGAACCTCGCCGTCACGCCGCCCGCCGTGATCCTGATGGCCGGCCTGCAGGGCGCCGGCAAGACGACGACCGTCGGCAAGCTCGCGAAGCTGCTGCGCGAGAAGTACAAGAAGAAGGTGCTGACGGTGTCGTGCGACGTGTATCGCCCGGCCGCCATCATGCAGCTGAAAACGGTGAGCGAACAGGTCGGCGCCGATTTCTTCCCGTCGACGCCGGACCAGAAGCCCGTCGACATCGCACTCGCGGCCGTCGACTGGGCGAAGCGCCACTACCATGACGTGCTGATCGTCGACACGGCCGGCCGCCTCGGTATCGACGAGGCGATGATGCAGGAAATCGCGGCGCTGCACGGCACGCTGAAGCCGGCCGAAACGCTGTTCGTCGTCGACGCGATGCTCGGTCAGGACGCGGTCAATACCGCGAAGGCGTTCAACGACACGCTGCCGCTCACCGGTGTCGTGCTGACCAAGCTCGACGGCGATTCGCGCGGCGGTGCCGCGCTGTCGGTGCGCCACATCACCGGCAAGCCGATCAAGTTCGTCGGCGTCGCCGAGAAGCTCGACGGCCTCGAGGTGTTCCACCCGGACCGGATGGCGAACCGGATCCTCGGCATGGGCGACATCCTCGCGCTCGTCGAGGAAGCCCAGCGCGGCGTCGACGTGCAGGCCGCGCAGAAGCTCGCCGACAAGGTGAAGAAAGGCGGCGACTTCGACCTGAACGATTTCCGCGCGCAGATCTCGCAGATGAAAAACATGGGCGGCCTGTCGTCGCTGATGGACAAGCTGCCCGCGCAGTTCCAGCAGGCGGCGGCCGGCGCCGACATGGGCCAGGCCGAGAAGCAGATCCGCCGCATGGAAGGGATCATCAGCTCGATGACGCCCGCCGAGCGCGCGAAACCCGAAATCATCAAGGCGACGCGCAAGCGCCGCATTGCAGCCGGCGCGGGCGTGCCGGTGCAGGAAGTCAACCGGATGCTGAACCAGTACGACCAGATGCGTACGATGATGAAGAAGCTGAAGGGCGGCAACATGCAGAAGATGATGCGCGGCCTGAAGGGCATGATGCCCGGCATGCGCTGATTCCGCCCGTCGGTCGGCGCGCGGGTTTTTGCCGTAGCGCGCGCCGGCCGTTCTGCTTCATCCTTATTTGTATACCGACTGCCCGCCAGAACACATGAACCGCGAAGAAGCCCTCCACATTTTCGACCACTCCGAAGAGATCGTCTCGGCCGATGCCGTCAACGCATCGATCGCCCGGATGGCCGACGCGATCCGCGCCGACATCGGCGACGCGTTCCCGCTCGTGCTCTCGGTGATGGGTGGCGCCGCGGTGTTTACCGGGATGCTGCTGCCGCATCTCGATTTCCCGCTGGAATTCGACTACATCCACCTGACCCGCTACCGCAACACGACGCAGGGCAGCCCGGAGATGCACTGGCGCGTCGCGCCGCGCGAATCGGTGAAGGACCGGATCGTGCTCGTGCTCGACGACATCCTCGACGAAGGCGAGACGATGGCGGCGATCCGCGACCGCATCCTCGACATGGGCGCGAAGCGCTTCATGTCCGCCGTGTTGTGCGAGAAGACACTCACCAAGGCGAAACCGCTGCACCCCGACTTTTGCGGCTTCTCGGTGCCGGACCGCTACGTGTTCGGCTGCGGGATGGACGCAAAGGGCTACTGGCGCAATCTGCCGACGATCCGCGCGCTGACCGCGAACGTCTGACCGCCCTGCCCGCCACAAAGAAAAGCGGCGCTCCGGTTTCCCGGAGCGCCGCTTTTTTGCGTCGGCACGCGCCGCGCCGCCCGCGCTACAGCTGGTGCACGAACGCCCGGATGCCGGCCAGCAGCATCTCGACCGAGATCGCGACGAGCACCAAACCCATCAGCCGCTCGAATGCAGCGACGGTTCGCTCGCCGAGCCACTGCTGGATCCGTTCGGCCAGCACCAGCGTGATCGCGCAGACGATCATCGTGACCGTCAGCGCGCCGACCCACTCGAACATCTTGCCCGGCGCCTGCGACGTCAGCAGCATCACCGTCGCGAGCGCGGACGGCCCGGCAAGCGCCGGAATCGCGAGCGGCACGATGAACGGCTCGCCGCCTGCGCGCGGATCGGTGCCGAGCGCGCCGTCCGGATGCGGGAAGATCATCCGCAGTGCGATCAGGAACAGCACGATCCCGCCGCCAAGCCGCAGCGACAGGTCGGTGAGGCTCATCATCCGCAGGAAGCGGTCGCCGACCACCATGAAGAACAGCAGGATCACGAACGCGATCCCCACTTCACGCAGGATCAGCTTCACGCGCCGCTCGCGCGGCACGTCCCGCATCGCCGTGATGAACAGCGGGATGTTGCCGAGCGGATCCGTGATCAGCACGAGGAGCACGGTGGCCGACAGGAAGGTGTATTCCACCGTGTTCCCCGGTTGCAGCGCTTAGCGCACGAGCGCGGCGCGGATCTTCTCCGTCACCGTCGCCGCGGCTGCGTCGGCCGGAAGCAGCGTTGCTTCGGCGTCGCGGCGGCCCTGATACTCGATCTTGCCCTCCTTCAGGCCACGCTCGCCGATCACCAGGCGGTGCGGCACGCCGATCAGTTCCCAGTCGGCGAACATCACGCCCGGGCGCTCTCCGCGATCGTCGAGGATCACGTCGATGCCGGCGGCGGCCAGTTCCGCGTACAGCTTGTCGGCCGCCTCGCGAACCATGTCGCTGCGATCGTAGCCCATCGGGCACAGCACGACCTCGAACGGGGCGATGGACTCGGGCCAGATGATGCCGCGGTCGTCGAAGTTCTGTTCGATCGCCGCACCGAGAATGCGCGTGACGCCGACGCCGTAGCAGCCCATCAGCATCGGCTGCGGCTTGCCCGATTCGTCGAGGAACGTCGCGCCCATCGCTTCCGAGTACTTGGTGCCGAGCTGGAACACGTGGCCGACTTCGATGCCGCGGCAGATGTCGATCTCGCCCTTGCCATCCGGCGACGGATCGCCCTTCTTCACGTTGCGCACGTCGGCGACGTCCGGCTCCGGCAAGTCGCGGCCCCAGTTCACGCCCGCGATGTGATAGTCGACCTCGTTCGCGCCGACGACGAAATCGCTCATGTTCGCGACCGTGCGATCGGCGATCACCTTCACCGGCTTCTTCGTGCCGACCGGGCCGAGATAGCCCGGCGGCGTGCCGAACCATTCGACGATTTCCTGCTCGGTCGCGAAGCGGTGGTTCTTCAGCCCCGGCAGCTTCGACACCTTGATCTCGTTCAGATCGTGGTCGCCGCGCAGCATCACGAGCCAGATGGTCGGCTCGGCGCCTTCGTTGTCGGTAGCGAGCACGATCGACTTGATCGTGCGCTCGAGCGGGATCGCCAGCAGTTCGGCGACGGCTTCGCACTTCGCCTTGCCGGGCGTCGCGACCTTCTCCATCGCTTCGGCCGGTGCGGCGCGCGCGGGCGTCAGCGGCAGCGCTTCGGCCGCTTCGACGTTCGCCGCGAAGTCGGATGTCGGGCAGTAGGCGATCGCGTCCTCGCCGGTATCGGCGATCACGTGGAACTCGTGCGAGAAGTTGCCGCCGATCGATCCGCTATCGGCCGCGACCGCGCGGAACTCGAGGCCGAGGCGCGTGAAGATGCGCACGTATGCGTCATACATCTTGCGATACGACTCGTTCAGGCCGGCCGCGTCCTTGTCGAACGAATACGCGTCCTTCATGATGAATTCGCGTCCGCGCATCACGCCGAAGCGCGGACGAATCTCGTCGCGGAACTTCGTCTGGATCTGATAGAAGTTCACCGGCATCTGCCGGTAGCTCTTGATCTGGTTGCGCGCGATGTCGGTGACGACCTCCTCGTGCGTCGGCCCGATCACGAAGTCGTTGTCCTTGCGGTCCTTGAAGCGCAGCAGCTCGGGGCCGTACTGTTCCCAGCGTCCCGATTCCTGCCACAGCTCGGCCGGTTGCACGGCCGGCATCAGCAGCTCGATGGCGCCTGCCCGGTTCATTTCCTCGCGCACGATCGCCTCGACCTTGCGAATCGAACGCAGGCCGACCGGCAGGTAGTTGTAGATGCCGCCGGCGACGCGACGGATCATGCCGGCGCGCACCATCAGCTTGTGGCTGACGATCTCTGCGTCGGCCGGTGCTTCTTTGAGGGTGCCGATAAAGAAACGGGAAGCTTTCATGCGGACGGTTCCAAATACGGCGCCCCAGGCGGGGCGCCCGAAAAAGTTTCAAGGTGAAAAAGCTGCGCGCGACGAACGACGATGGCGCAGATGACGTAGCAGACTAATCAGGGACAATTCAGCCGGTGCACCCCGCGCGGATTCGCTCCGTCACGGTGCGCAGCGCCCGTTATCTGTTTATAATCAAAGCAATTTTAAAGGATTCGAAGGTGGTTGTATGCTGGATCGTGAAGGCTTTCGCCCGAACGTCGGCATCATCCTCTTGAACGCGCGCAACGAGGTGTTTTGGGGCAAACGGCTCCGCGAGCATTCCTGGCAGTTTCCTCAAGGTGGGATCAAGTACGGCGAGACCCCCATGCAGGCGATGTACCGGGAACTGCACGAGGAGACGGGCCTGCACCCGGAACACGTCAAGATAATCGGCCGCACCCGCGACTGGTTGCGTTACGAGGTGCCTGACAAGTTCATCAAACGCGAAGTACGCGGCCATTACCGCGGCCAGAAGCAGATCTGGTTCCTGCTGCGGATGGTCGGACGCGATTGCGACATTTGCTTGCGCGCGACCGATCATCCGGAGTTCGATGCGTGGCGCTGGAACGAGTATTGGGTGCCGCTCGATGCGGTGATCGAGTTCAAGCGGGATGTCTATCAGTTGGCGCTGACGGAACTGTCGCGCTTCCTGCGCCGCCCGGCGCAGCGAGCCGAAAAGCCGCGTGGGCCGCGTCCGTCGCGCTATCCGCGCGTCATCGGTGCGCAGGTCCAGCAGACGCTGACGATTGTCGACACATCGGTAGTCTGTTCGGAGATTGAAGTGGAGGCGAGCACGCTCGACGAGATGCCGCCCCGCGAGATCGTCGGCAAATGACGAGTCGGACTGCATGACCGGGCGCGACCTTGTGTCGCGCCCTTTTTTTACGAGGAATGCATATTGAAAGCGATTGCTCTCGCGCTCGCATCGATTGTCGCGGCGGCCACGCTGGCCGGTTGCGCGAATTCGAAGACGCCGACCAACAAGGATGACAGCGAGTTCGTGTACCTGCTGGACCGCCAGGGCAACTGGAAGGAAAACCCGGTCGACACGCTGCCGCCGCTTCCGCAAGCGGGCGACCTGCTGCCGTTCAACGTCTCGCAGAACACGCCGCTCAAGTTCTCCGTCGATGCGAAGTCGCTCGCGGTCGGCACCGACGGCGTCGTGCGCTATGCGGTCGTCATCACGAGCCCTGCCGGCGCACGCAACGTGAACTACGAAGGCATCCGCTGCGACACGTACGAATGGCGTCAGTATGCGGGCCTGAATTCGGACCACGACGGCTGGGACCGCACGGTCGAGAACGACTGGCGTCGCATCGAGAACGGCGAGCTGAACGCGTACCACTCGGCGCTGTATCAGGACTACTTCTGCTCGAACAAGATGCCACAGGGTACGACCCAGCAGATTCTCGAGAACATCCGGTTCCACCGCACCGCCATGAGCCAGCTGCGCTGACGATGCGACGCAGGGCGCCGGCCCGGCCCTGCCTCGCCAGTCGCAACAAAAAGCCCGCATAACGCGGGCTTTTTCAGTGTCTCGCGACGCCTTGGCCGAATGATTACACGAGCACGAGGTTGTCGCGGTGAATCAGCTCCGGTTCCAGCATGTAGCCAAGCACCGCCTCGATCTCGCCGCTCGGCTTGCGGTGAATGAGCTTCGTTTCCGCGCTGCTGTAGTTCGTGAGACCGCGCGCCACTTCGCGTCCGTCGGGGCCGACACATGCGATCACCTCGCCGCGCGCGAATGCACCCTGCACGCCGATCACGCCGATCGGCAGCAGGCTCTTGCCGCCGGCCGTCAGCTTTTCGACCGCGCCGGCGTCGATCACGACGTGCCCGCGTACCTGCAGATGATCGGCCATCCATTGCTTGCGCGCAGCCATCCGCGCGGTGCGCGCAATCAACTGCGTGCCGATCGCCTCGCCTGCCGCCAGCCGCACCAGCACGTCGGCTTCGCGGCCGCTCGCGATCACGGTGTTCGCGCCGCTGTGCGCTGCGCGCTTCGCCGCGAGGATCTTCGTCAGCATTCCACCGCGGCCGAGGCTCGAGCCGGCTCCGCCCGCCATCGCCTCGAGTTCCGGTGCGCCCGCACTGGCTTCCGCGACCAGCGTCGCGTTCGGATCCTTGCGCGGATCGGCGGTGAACAGCCCGGACTGATCGGTCAGGATGATCAGCGCATCGCCTTCGATCAGGTTCGCGACCAGCGCGCCGAGCGTGTCGTTGTCGCCGAACTTGATTTCGTCGGTGACGACCGTGTCATTCTCGTTGATGATCGGCACGACGCCGAGCCGCAACAGCGTGAGCAGCGTCGAGCGCGCATTCAGGTAGCGTTCGCGATCGGCAAGGTCGGCATGTGTCAGCAGGATCTGCGCCGTGCGGATATCGTGCTCGGTAAAGCGGCTTTCGTAGACTTGCGCGAGCCCCATCTGGCCAACCGCGGCGGCGGCCTGCAGCTCGTCGATCTCGCGCGGACGCTTGCTCCAGCCGAGCCGCTGCATCCCTTCAGCGATCGCGCCCGAACTGACGAGCACCACTTCCTTGCCCTGCGCGCGCAGCGCGGCGATCTGGGCCGCCCAGCGGCCGATCGCAGCATGATCGAGCCCCTTGCCGTCGTTGGTTACGAGGCTCGAGCCCACCTTCACCACCAATCGCTTCGAATCCGCGATGATCGAACGCATCGTGCGCTGTCTCCTGTATCTGATGCCGGCCCGACCGGGCGCGATTAAATTCCGGCACCAGGCGCGACGCCCGGTGCGTTCCGGCCCCGCTCAGGCGTCGTCGCCGGGCGTCGCGCCGCCATCGGCGGGCGGCGCATCGCGGAATCGCACGTCCGCGGCCAGGTCTTCCTCTTCCGCCGCGCGATGCGCGTCGGAATGCTCCGCGAGGTAGTCGTAGATCGCGTAGCACAGCGCTTCGCAGCCCTGACCCGTGAGCGCCGAAATCTCGAACACCGGGCCGTCCCAGCCGAAACGGTCGAGGAAATCGGCGACGCGCGCCTCGCGCTCGTCTTCCGGCACCATGTCGAGCTTGTTGAGGACGAGCCAACGCGGCTTCTCGTAGAGCGCCTCGTCGTACTTGCGCAGTTCGCCGACGATCGCAGTTGCTTCCGCGACCGGATCGACGCTTTCGTCGAACGGAGCCAAATCGACGAGATGCAGCAGCACACCGGTGCGCTGCAGGTGTCGCAGGAACTGGTGGCCGAGGCCCGCGCCTTCGGCGGCACCTTCGATCAGCCCCGGGATATCGGCAATCACGAAGCTCTTGCTCGGGCCGACACGCACGACGCCGAGGTTCGGCGCGAGCGTCGTGAACGGATAGTCGGCGATCTTCGGCTTCGCGTTCGACACCGACGAGATGAAGGTCGACTTGCCGGCGTTCGGCATGCCGAGCAGACCGACGTCGGCGAGGACCTTCAGTTCGAGCCTCAGCATGCGCCGTTCGCCCGGCTTGCCGTCGGTTTTCTGGCGCGGCGCGCGGTTCGTGCTCGACTTGAAATGCAGGTTGCCGAGGCCGCCTGCGCCGCCCTTCGCGAGCATCACCTGCTGATCGTGCTCGGTCAGGTCGGCGATCAACTCGCCCGTGTCCATGTCCGTCACGACCGTGCCGACCGGCATGCGCAGCGTGACGTCGTCACCGCCCTTGCCGTAGCAATCGGATCCGCGACCATTTTCGCCATTGCGCGCCAGGTGCTTCTTCGCGTAACGGTAGTCGATCAGCGTGTTGATGTTGCGGTCGGCGATCGCGTAGACGTTGCCGCCCCGGCCGCCGTCGCCGCCGTCCGGCCCGCCGAACGGGACGAATTTCTCGCGGCGCATCGACGCGCTGCCATCGCCTCCGTCGCCGGCGATGACTTCGATTCGTGCTTCGTCAATGAACTTCATTCGTCACTCCGACCAGTATTTCCGCTATTGTGCCGCGCGCCGGCGCGCTTGAACAATCTGCCGTTCGGCCGATTGCCCGCCGTTTCGCGACGGCCGCCGGCGCGCACAATGCGCCCGGCGGCCAAATAAAAAAAGGCCCCGCCAAGACTGCGGGGCCTTTCGGCTACGAAGCCCGTGGGTGCCTGAACTTAGGCAGCCGCCGGGACGACGATGACCAGATGCTTCTTGTCCGCGCCCTTGGTCGCGAACTTGACGTGACCGTCGACCAGCGCGAACAGGGTGTGATCCTTGCCCATGCCGACGTTCTCGCCAGCATGCATGCGCGTGCCGCGCTGACGCACGATGATGCCGCCAGCGTTGATCGCCTGGCCGCCGTACACTTTCACGCCGAGACGTTTCGACTCGGAGTCGCGGCCGTTCCGGGAAGAGCCGCCTGCCTTTTTGTGTGCCATCTGATTGCTCCTTTACCGAGGCGCTTACGCGTTGATCGCGTCGATGCGCAGCTCAGTGTAGTTCTGGCGGTGGCCGCCGTGCTTTTGGTAGTGCTTCCGGCGACGCATCTTGAAGATGGTGACCTTGGCATGACGACCGTGCGACACAACGGTGGCCTTGACGGAAGCCCCACTGACCAGCGGCGTACCGAACTTAATCGATTCGCCTTCGCCCACTGCGAGAACCTGGTCGAGCGTGATTTCAGCGTCAATGTCAGCCGGTATCTGTTCTACTTTGAGTTTTTCGCCAACGGCAACCTTGTACTGCTTGCCGCCGGTTTTTATGACCGCGTACATTGAGAACCTCACTCTGGATCCAATTTTTCCGCACACCACGCGCGGAAAACACGTGATTATACATGGGGTTAGCACCCAAGTCAAAGCGGATCCACGATTGCCTCGCGCGAGCCCTGGCCAGACGGCCAAAATCACGGTGCCGGCACGTCGGACAGACCGGGATATCGCGGATTCGACTTATAATCCGCGGCATCACCCATTTCGATCATCATGTCGTCGTCCACCGCCTCCCCCACCCTCAGCGCCGCCCACCTGCTCGCCCCGATCGCCAGCGACATGGAGCAGGTGAATCGCGTTATCCGGCAAAGTCTCGCGTCCGACGTGCTGCTGATCAACCAGATCGCCGAGTACATCATCGGCGCGGGCGGCAAGCGGCTTCGTCCGGCCCTGCTGTTGCTCGTCGCCGGTGCGCTCGGCGAGACGTCGCACCAGCGGCACGTGCTGGCCGCCGTCGTCGAGTTCATCCACACTGCCACGCTGCTGCATGACGACGTCGTCGACGAATCCGAACTGCGGCGCGGCCGCCAGACGGCCAACGCACTGTTCGGCAACGCGGCGAGCGTGCTGGTCGGCGACTACCTCTATTCGCGCTCGTTCGAAATGATGGTCGGCGTCGGCAAGATGCGCGTGATGGAAATCCTGTCGGAAGCGACGACGATCATCTCCGAAGGCGAGGTGCTGCAGCTTCTGAACATGCACGACGCGGACGTCGACGAGTCGCGCTACATGCAGGTGATCCGCTACAAGACGGCGAAGCTGTTCGAGGCATCGGCCCGCCTGGGCGCGGTGCTCGCCGGCGCCGATGCGCCGACCGAAGCCGCCGCGGCCGAATACGGCCGCCGGATCGGCACCGCGTTCCAGATCATGGACGACTGGCTCGACTACGCGGGCACGGCCGAAGCGATGGGCAAGAATGCCGGCGACGATCTGCGCGAAGGCAAACCGACGCTCCCGCTCATCTATCTGATCGAACGCGGCACGCCCGAACAGTCGGCGCTCGCGCGCGAGGCGATCGAACAAGGCGGCACCGATCGCTTCGATACGATTTTCGACGCGATCACGCGTTCGGGCGCGCTCGACCATACGCTCGAATGTGCGCGTCAGGAAGCTCAGGCCGCCGCGGCCGCGATCGCGGCGTTCCCGGATTCGATCTACAAGGAAAGCCTGCTCGCGCTGTGCTCGTACTCGACGTCGCGGCAGTCGTAAGCGCGCCGCGAAGGGAACGCGATACCCTGCCTCGAAAAATTTCTTCGACAAGGTATTCCCTTTTAGAAAAAACATCGTTATAGTTACGTTCTTGCTTGAGACGACGCAGCGATCTTCACGAAGACGCCGGAGTCGGAAGAGCAAAAAATCGGGGTGTAGCTTAGCCTGGTAGAGCGCTACGTTCGGGACGTAGAGGCCGGAGGTTCGAATCCTCTCACCCCGACCAGATTTGAAAAAACCGTGCACCATGTGCACGGTTTTTTTTTGCCTTCCTTTTCCCGGTCGCACGGGCCCGATGCCGCGTGCGACACATCCCGGCCGCCGGCCTCTGCTATATTCCCCCCATCCCTGTCCTTCACTGCCCCTCTGACGCGTGGACCAAATTCCCTTATGGGCGCAAATCGGCGCCGTTTTCCTGCTTCTCCTCTGCTCCAGCTTCTTTTCCATTTCCGAGACCGCGATGATGGCGCTCAACCGCCATCGGCTGAAGCACCTCGCCGGCCAGGGCGTGCTCGGCGCGAAAACCACGCAGGGTCTTCTCACGCGCACCGACCTGCTGCTCAGCGTGATCCTGATCGGCAACAACCTGTTCAACACGATCATCCCGGTTCTGACCACCTCGCTCGCGCTGCACACGTTCGGCCGTAACAATCTCGCACTGTCGATCGCGACCGGCATCGTCGCGTTCCTGATCATCGTGTTCGCAGAAATCGCGCCGAAGATCGTCGGCGCGACCTTTCCCGAGCGCATCGCGCTGCCCGCCAGTCTCGTGATCGCGCCGCTGATGCGCGTGTTCAAGCCGGTTGTCTGGTTCGTCAACGCGCTCGCGAACGGCGTGCTCTGGGTGCTGCGCATCAACACGAAGAAGGGCCGTGACCAGCGGATGTCGGCCGATGAGCTGCGCGCAATCGTGCTCGAATCGAGCAGCTTCATGCCGACCAAGCACCGCAGCATCCTGCTCAACCTGTTCGATCTCGAGAACATCACCGTCGACGACGTGATGGTGCCGCGCCGGCAAATCGAATCGCTCAACTTCCATGCG
This sequence comes from Burkholderia sp. AW49-1, assembly GCF_053427845.1. Lineage (NCBI taxonomy): Bacteria > Pseudomonadati > Pseudomonadota > Betaproteobacteria > Burkholderiales > Burkholderiaceae > Burkholderia > Burkholderia sp. AW49-1. The sequence goes on from NZ_JBSAXF010000011.1 coordinate 188,009, forward strand.
CCGCTCGACGACATCCTGCATCAGCTCGAGACCTGCTATCACAACCGTCTGGTCGTGTACGAAGGTGACATCGATAAAGTGCTCGGCGTGCTGCACGTTCGGAAGACACTCGCCGCACTGCACAACCAGGATTTCGACCGCGAAACGTTGCGCACGCTGCTCGCCGAGCCGTACTACGTGCCGTCGGGCACGCCGGTCGTCCAGCAGCTCCAGTATTTCCAGGAAAGCCGGCAGCGAACCGCGCTCGTCGTCAACGAATACGGAGAACTCGAGGGGCTCGTCACGCCCGAGGACATCATCGAGGAACTGATCGGCGAATTCACGACGTCGATGCCGCATGGGGAACGCGCAGGCGGCTGGGACCAGAACGGCGAATGTATCGTCGCCGCCAGCATGCCGCTGCGCGAACTGAACCGCTGGCTGCACCTGCAACTGCCAACCGACGGACCAAAGACACTGAATGGCCTGATCCTCGAAATCCTCGAGGAAATTCCCGAAGGCGACGTGTGCCTGAGAATCCGTGGCGTGATGCTCGAGGTCATGCGCAGTGACGACCAGGCCGTACGCACCGTCAAGCTCTTCAAGCCGCGCACCGCGCGCACGCGCGCCGCGCGCTAGCCGAACAGCCGACTGTCGGCGCCGCTCGCGATACGCGACCATTTGCAGGTCACGATCAACAGGCGGCCGAGCGCCGGCTCACATGCACTTCCAACCTCCCGGGGCGCCGCCGCGCACGCAGCGGCCGCCTGCCTCCCTCGACGCATCGCCCGCTGAAACGCCCCGGTCGCTCGATGCGGCGCAGCTCGACGACTCGCCCGCCGTACGGTTGCTGACCGAGACGTTGCACGCCGCCCGCGTGCGCGACGCGTCCGACATCCACGTCGAGCCGTTCGAAGGAGGCTGGCGCATCCGCCTGCGCATCGACGGCGTCCTGCATGAACACGTGCGGCCGCCAGCTCATCTGCGCGACGCACTCGTGACACGGATCAAGGTGCTCGCCCGCATGGACATCGCCGAGCGCCGGCTTCCGCAAGACGGCCGGCTGCGCATCGCGGTCGACGGCGGCATGCGAGGCGACTACCGGGTCAGCTCGCTGCCCACGCTGTTCGGCGAGAAGCTCGTGTTGCGCCGCCTGGAAATGTTGCCGCCCGACCTCACGCTCGCGCGCCTCGGCTTCGACGCGCGGCAGGCCGCGGCGATGGAGGCCGCGATTCGCGCGCCGCACGGTCTCGTGCTCGTCACCGGGCCGACCGGAAGTGGCAAGACGCTGTCGCTCTACTGCGCGCTGCAGATGCTCGACCGCGATGCGCACAACGTGTGCACGGTCGAGGATCCGGCCGAGATTCAGCTCGATGGCATCAACCAGGTCGGCGTGGCCGAAAAAGCCGGGCTCACGTTCGCCACTGCGCTGCGCGCGCTGCTGCGGCAGGACCCGGACGTCATCATGGTCGGCGAGATTCGCGATGCGGAGACGGCCGACGTCGCGATCAAGGCCGCGCAGACCGGGCACCTCGTGCTGTCGACGCTGCACACGAACGACGCGCCGACAGCCGTCGCGCGACTGCTCGACATCGGCGTCGCACCATACAACCTGGCGGCCGCATTGCGCCTCGTCACCGCGCAACGCCTCGTTCGGCGCCTGTGCACCGTCTGCCGCGCCCGCTCGGATGCATCGGCACGCGCGCTGCGCGAAGCAGGCTGCGATTCGGCCGCACTGGAATCCGGATGGCGTCCGTTCATCGCGCGCGGCTGTGCCACCTGTCACGGCATCGGTTATCGCGGCCGGATCGGCCTGCATCAGACGATGCCGGTTTCACCGGCAATGGCGGAGCACATCGTCGCGCGCGCAAGCGTCGGCACGCTCGCGCAATGCGCAGCATCCGAGGGTGTATGCAGTCTGCGCGACGCGGCACTCGCGCACGTCCGCGACGGCACGACGAGCATCGCGGAAGCGCTGGCCGCGACGCCTGACGCGTGATCGCCATGCATGCACCGCTAAACGAAACCTGCTTCGCGTGGCGCGGCCGTCGTCGGGACGGCACGCACTGCCGGGGGAACGTCATCGCCTTCGATGCAGCCGCCGCACGGGCAGCACTCGCGCGCGACGGCGTCGCGGTGCTGTCGCTCGACGTCCGCGGCGCGGCCCGACCACCCGCGGCCGGCGCACGAGAGGTCACGCGCTTCACGCGTCAGCTCGCGAGCCTGCTGCAAGCCGGACTACCGCTCGCACCGTCGCTCGAGATGCTCGCCCGCACCCGTACACGCGACGGGCTGCCGCGCATCGCCGCCGGTCTCGCGCGCGAGATCGTCGGCGGGCAACGCTTCGCCGCCGCGCTCGCGCGCTATCCGTCCCAGTTCGGCACGCTGTATCGCCAGTTGATCGAGGTGGGCGAGGCATCGGGTGCGCTCGGTACCGTACTGACCCGCGTCGCGGAGCACCGGGAACGCGCCGACGCGCAATGGCGTAAGCTGCGTGCCGCGCTCGCGTACCCGGTCGCCGTCATCGTGTTCGCGCTCGCGATCTCGGCCGCGCTGATGGTATGGGTCGTGCCGACGTTCCGACAGATTTTCGACGGTTTCGGCGCGGCGCTGCCGGCACCGACCCGCGCCCTGCTCGCCCTCTCTTCCGCGACATCGGCCTGGGGTGGCACGTTGGTTGCGGGCGCAGCCGGCGCCGGACTCGTCGCGCGCCACGCGCTGCGGCGCTCGCCTTCGCTGCGCTATACGGTCGCGCGGCATCTGTTGAATCTGCCGCTCGTCGGCACCGCGCTCACACGCTTCGCGACCGCACGCTGGTGCCGCTCGCTTGCAACGCTGCTCGGCGCGGGCGTCCCGCTCGCCGATGCGTTCGCCACGCTCGAGCGCACCGCCGGCCATCCGGTGTTCGAACAGGCCACCGCACAGATCGCGACGCGCGTGCTGCGCGGCGCGCGTCTGGCCGATGCGATGCACGCGGCGGGATGTTTCCCGGACGACATCGTGCAGCCGATCGCCGTCGCCGAGGAAACCGGCGCGCTCGACACGATGCTCGCCGATATCGCCGCGCTATGCGAGCGCCAGCTCGACGCGCGCCTCGATGCGCTCGCCGCGCTCGGCGAGCCGCTGATCGTAATCGTGCTGGGCGCACTCGTCGGCGGCCTCGTGATCGCGATGTATCTGCCCATCCTTCAGCTGGGCAACGTGGTGTAGCATCGCAACCGATTCTGTCGCCTTTCATGCCCGAACCCGAGCCCCATGACGTCCGCGCCCCTGATCACCGTTTTCGACTCGCCCGACAGCACGTTGCTCGCGCTGGCGATGCTGCCGCCCGCGGTGCAGTATGCGTTCGCCGTCGTGCTCGGCCTGTGCGTCGGCAGCTTCGTGAACGTCGTCGTGCACCGGATCCCGGTGATGATGCAGCGCGCCTGGCAGGCCGAGATCGCCGAAGCGACGGGCAGCGCAAGCGCGCCGCCGGACGACGGCTATCCGCCGCACTACGATCTGTGGCGCCCGCGCAGCGCGTGCCCGCATTGCGGTCACGTGCTGCGCGCGTGGGAGAACATCCCGCTCGTCAGCTACTTGCTGTTGCTCGGGCGCTGCCGTCAGTGCGGCCATGCGATCGGCGTGCGCTATCCACTCGTCGAGCTCGCTGGTGCGCTGCTCGCCGCGGGTTCGCTCGCCGCGTTCGGTCCCACCGTCGCCGCACTCGCAGCGTTCGGACTGTGCGCGGCACTGCTGGCCATGAGCGCGATCGATATCCGGACCGGGTACCTGCCCGATTCGATGACGCTGCCGTTGCTGTGGGCCGGGCTCGCACTGAACCTCGGCGGCACGTTCACGTCACTGCGTTCGGCCGTGGTCGGCGCGATGGCCGGCTACCTGTTCCTGTGGTCGGTCTACTGGCTGTTCAAATGGTTGCGCGGCATCGAGGGCATCGGCTTCGGCGACCTGAAGCTGCTCGCCGCGCTCGGCGCATGGATGGGCTGGGCCGCGCTGCCGCAGGTCGTGCTGTTCGCCGCGGTGACGGGCGCGCTCGTCGGGCTCGTCGCGACCTGGCGCGGACGCATGCGCTTCGAGGAGCCGATTCCGTTTGGCCCGTTCCTCGCGGCAGGCGGCGTCGCGACGCTGTTTTTCGGCACCCCTTTCTATTCGGCACTCGGCGGGTGACATGACGTACCGCCGGCGGTCACCATGTTCGCTGCGTCGCGAGGAGGCGCTTCGCTGCCTCGTGACGGCCCGGCGGAGGCTCACATGTTTGCAATAGGACTCACCGGCGGCATCGGCAGCGGCAAGACGACCGTCGCCGACATGTTCGCCGCACGCGGTGCATCGCTCGTCGATACCGACCTGATCGCGCACCGCATCACCGCACCGGCCGGCCTCGCGATGCCGGCGATCGAACATGCATTCGGACCTGACTTCGTCGCGGCCGACGGCTCGCTCGACCGTGCGAAGATGCGTGCACTCATTTTCAGCGACGACGACGCACGCCGGCGCCTCGAAGCGATCACGCATCCGCTGATCCGCGCCGAGACCGAGCGCGAGGCCCGCGAAGCGCAGGGCCCTTACGTGATCTTCGTCGTGCCGCTGCTCGTGGAGTCAGGTAACTGGAAGGCACGCAGCGATCGCGTGCTGGTCGTCGACTGTCCGGTCGAAACGCAGATTGCACGTGTGATGCGGCGCAATGATTTCACGCGAGAACAGGTCGAAGCGATCATCGCGAGACAAGCGACGCGCGAAGCGCGGCTCGCTGCGGCCGACGACGTGATCGTCAACGACGCGACGACACCGGCTGCTCTCGCCGCACAGGTCGATGCACTGCACCAACGTTATCTCGCATTCGCGGCCGCCGCCCACTGACCGACGCGCGCGATCGTGATGGTGTACGAAATTGGTGCGTTGCTAGGGTAGACAGTGAGCATTAGAATGTCCTGCATTGTTTCAATCCCTACCCTAGAGGCGAGCGCGCTTGATTCTTTACGAGTATCCGTTCAACGAGCGAATTCGCACGCTGTTGCGCCTCGAAGACCTGTTCGAGCGCTTCGCGTTCTTTTTGGCTCAGGAGGACCCGCGTGAGCATCACGTCGCGCTGACGACGCTGTTCGAAATCGCCGAGGTCACAGGCCGCGCGGACCTGAAATCGGATCTGATGAAGGAGCTCGAACGTCAACGCCAGACGCTCGCCCCCTTTCGCGGCAATCCGGGCATCGAACAGAATGCGCTCGAGGCCGTGCTCGGTGAAATCGAGCAGACGCTCGCCAATCTTGCGCAGATGCAGGGCAAGACCGGGCAGCATCTGATCGACAACGAGTGGCTCGCCAGCATCCGCAGCCGCGCGGTGATTCCCGGCGGCACGTGCAAGTTCGACCTGCCGTCGTACTATGCGTGGCAGCAATGGCCCGCGGAACAACGGCGCCAGGACATCGCGAAATGGATCCTGCCGCTGCTGCCGCTGCGCGACGCCGCTGCGATCGTGTTGCGGCTCGCGCGTGAATCGGGCCAGGCTTCGAAAGTGATGGCGATGCAGGGCAGCTACCAGCAAATGCTGTCGGGGCGCACTTATCAGCTGATGCAGGTGCGCGTGCCCCCGGAGCTGCGCGTGATTCCCGAAGCGAGCGCCAACAAATACATGCTGTGGGTACGGTTCACCATGCAGGACGGCGACGTGCGGCCGCGCGCGGTGGACATCGACGTGCCATTCCACCTGACACTGTGCAATCTGTAACGGCCGCGTGCCGGTTCGACGCTCTCGTATGACTACCGTTGTGAAATGTCCTTCGTGCGGCGCAGAAGTGCGCTGGACGCCTGAAAACAAGTTCCGTCCCTTCTGTTCGGCCCGCTGCAAGCAGCTCGACCTCGGCGCATGGGCCGCAGAAAAGTACCGGATCGGCGGGTCCTCCGACGAGGGTCCGTCGTCGGAGGAAGACGGCACCGACGGCCGCCGCGACAGCTGAGCGGCGCGCGACACCGCCCGTCCTGCGATATGGCCCGCCTTTCAGGCGAGCCGCCACGGCGTCATTGCGACGCCGCCTCCTTCTCGAGCAGCTCCAGCACCGGCAGCGCCGCCGGCAACAGCGGCGCGACCTCGACCGGCAGCTGCTGCCACACGAACGCCTGCCCTTCCTTGCTGTGCGGCTCGCCCGTCCAGCCCGTCACCTTGCAGAAATAGAGCCGCACGTACGCGTGCGGATAATCGTGCTCGAGCGTATGCCAGCGGTGGCTGGCCGTGACTTCGATGCCGAGTTCCTCGTGCAATTCGCGCGCCAGCGCGTCCTCCACACTCTCCCCGGCCTCCAGCTTGCCGCCGGGAAACTCCCAGTAGCCCTCGTACGGCTTACCCTGAAGCCGCTGCGCGAGCAGGTAACGGCCGTCCGCCTGCACCATCACGCCGACCGCGACCTCTGTCACCTTGCGTCCATCGGGCGCGCGCACGCTGCCCGCTGCGAAATCCGCACTCATGCCTGCTCCTTGCGACCCGACCAGTCGCGCGCGAACTGCCATGCGACGCGACCCGAACGCGAACCACGCTCGAGCGCCCAGACGAGCGCGTCGCCGCGCGCCGTCTCGATCTCGGCGTCCGCACAGCCGAAATGGCGTAGCCAATGCGCGACGATGTCGAGGTAATCGTCCTGCTTGAACGGGTAGAAGCTGACCCAAAGGCCGAAGCGCTCCGACAGCGAGATCTTTTCCTCGACGACTTCACCGGGGTGGATCTCGCCGTCCGGCAGATGCTTGTACGACTCGTTGTCGCTCATATACTCGGGCAGCAGATGGCGGCGGTTCGACGTCGCGTAGATCAGCACGTTGTCGGACTGCGCGGCGATCGAGCCGTCGAGCGCGACCTTCAGCGCCTTGTAGCCCGACTCGCCCTCCTCGAACGACAGGTCGTCGCAGAACACGATGAACCGCTCCGGACGCTGCGAGATCAGGTCGACGATGTCGCCGAGATCGTGCAGGTCGTCTTTGTCGACTTCGATCAGGCGCAGGCCGTCCTTCGCATACGCGTTCAGGCAGGCCTTGATCAGGGACGACTTGCCGGTGCCGCGCGCACCGGTCAGCAGCACGTTGTTCGCCGGCTTGCACTGGACGAACTGCCGCGTGTTCTGCTCGATCAGCCCTTTCTGTCGATCGATGTTGTGCAGGTCGTCGAGCGTGATCGACGATGCTGCCGGCACCGGCTGCAGATAGCCGCGCCCTTGGCGCTTACGCCAGCGGAACGCGGTGGCGGCGTTCCAGTCGATGGCCGCCGACGCAGGCGGCAGCATCCCCTCGAGGCGGCCGAGCAGCGCTTCCGCGCGCGTCAGAAACTGTTCGAGCTTGTCCATGTCGTTCGGGCGCTCCCGATCAGGAGCGGTAATCCGCGTTGATGCTCACGTAATCGTGCGACAGGTCGCACGTCCAGACCGTTGCCTGCGCGTCGCCGCGGCCGAGCAGCACGCGGATCGTGATTTCGCTCTGCTTCATCACGCGCTGGCCGTCCTCCTCCTGGTAAGCCGGGTTGCGGCCACCGGCCTTCGCGACGAGCACGTCGTCGAGATAGAGATCGATCTTGCCGACGTCGAGATCCGTGACGCCCGCGTAGCCGATCGCCGCGAGGATCCGGCCCAGGTTGGGGTCGGATGCATAGAAGGCCGTCTTCACGAGCGGCGAGTGCCCGATCGCATACGCGATCTGGCGGCACTCGGCGACGCTCTTGCCGCCCTCGACCTGCACCGTCATGAATTTCGTCGCGCCTTCGCCATCGCGCACGATCAGCTGCGACAGCACCTGGGCGACCTGCGTGACCGCGTCGCGCAGCGCCGCATAGGCCGGCGAATCGGTCGACGTGATCGCGGGCAGCGTGCTCTTGCCGGACGCGATCAGGATGAACGAGTCGTTCGTCGACGTGTCGCCGTCGATCGTGATGCAGTTGAACGAGCGGTCGGCCACTTCCTTCACGAGCGTGTCGAGCACCGGCTGCGCCACGTTCGCATCGAACGCGAGGAAGCCCAGCATCGTCGCCATGTTCGGCTTGATCATGCCCGCACCCTTGCTGATGCCCGTCAACGTGACCGTGTGGCCGTCGATCGTCACCTGGCGCGACGTGGCCTTCGGCAGGGTGTCGGTCGTCATGATCGCCTGCGCGGCGTCGTACCAGTTCGCGGCCTTGCGATTTGCGAGCGCTGTCGGCAGCCCGGCCTTCAGGCGGTCGATCGGCAGCGGCTCGAGAATCACGCCGGTCGAGAACGGCAGCACCTGTGCAGCGTCGATGCCCGTGAGGCGCGCGAGTTCCGAGCAGGTCTCGCGCGTGTTCGCGAGGCCCGGCTCGCCGGTGCCCGCATTCGCATTGCCCGTGTTCACGACGAGCGCGCGGATGCCCGCACCGCCGGCACGCACCTTTGCCAGGTGCTCGCGGCACACCGTCACCGGCGCGGCGCAGAAGCGATTCTCGGTGAACACGCCGGCGACCGTCGCCCCTTCGTCAACGGAGATGACCAGCACGTCCTTGCGATTCGGCTTGCGGATGTTCGCTTCCGCCCAGCCGAGCGTGACGCCGGCGACGGGATGGAGTTGGGCGGGATCGATCGACGGAAAATTGACAGCCATGGGGCACACCTGCCGGATGGAAAATGCCGGCATGCGCCGGCATCGATTGGAAGAACCGGCGGCCGCACGCGCGGGCCGCCGCAACTCACATCACTGACTCGAAGCTGCGAACGAAGCGGCACGCGAATGCGCGCCGCCGCCGATCATGACAGCTTCCCGTGACATTGCTTGTACTTTTTGCCGCTGCCGCACGGGCACGGGTCGTTGCGGCCGACCTTCGGCATCTCGCCGCCGGGGCCGCTGTGGGTCATCGCGCTGCCGACCATGTCGGCCGTCGCCGTGGCCGCGGTGGCGGCCGCGACGTTCGCGACCGGCGCGCCGGATTCCGCGTAGTCGGCATGCTGATACTCGACGTTTTCGAGATGACCGCCGCGCTCCTCGATCTGCTCGGCGGCTTCCTCGAGCTGCTCCGGCGACTGGATCTGCACGTTCATCACGATGCGCGTCACTTCCTGCTTGATCGCCTCGAGCATCGCGGCGAACAGCTCGAACGCTTCGCGCTTGTATTCCTGCTTCGGGTTCTTCTGCGCGTAGCCGCGCAGGTGGATGCCCTGGCGCAGGTGGTCGAGCGCCGCGAGGTGCTCGCGCCACAGGCGGTCGACCGTCTGCAGCATCACCGAGCGCTCGAACGCGCTGAACGATTCACGGCCGACCATCGCGACCTTCGTCTCGTACTGCTCGTCGGCGGCGGTCGTCACCGCTTCGAGAATCTCCTCGGCCGTGATCGACGACGACTCGTTCACCATTTCCTGGATCGCGAGGTCGAGCTGCCAGTCGTTGCGCAGCACTTCCTCGAGTTCGGGCACGTCCCACTGTTCCTCGATGCTGCCCTGCGGCACGAACTGGTGGACGACTTCCGCGATCACGCCATGACGCATCGCCGAGATCGTCTCGGTGATGTCGTGGGCTTCGAGCAGTTCATTGCGCTGCTGGTAGATCACCTTGCGCTGGTCGTTCGACACATCGTCGTATTCGAGCAGCTGCTTGCGTATATCGAAGTTGCGCGCTTCGACCTTGCGTTGCGCGGACTCGATCGAACGCGTGACGATGCCGGCCTCGATCGCCTCGCCTTCCGGCATCTTCAGGCGATCCATGATCGAGCGCACGCGGTCGCCCGCGAAGATGCGCAGCAGCGGATCGTCGAGCGACAGGTAGAAGCGCGACGAGCCCGGGTCGCCCTGGCGGCCCGCACGGCCGCGCAGCTGGTTGTCGATCCGGCGCGATTCGTGGCGCTCGGTGCCGATGATGTGCAGGCCGCCCGCGGCCTTCACCTGCTCGTGCAGCGTTTCCCACTCGTCGTGCAGCTGCTTGATGCGGCGCGCTTTTTCGTCGGCGGGGATCGCGTCGTCGGCGTCGATGAACGCAGCCTGCTTCTCGGCGTTGCCGCCGAGCACGATGTCGGTACCACGACCGGCCATGTTGGTCGCGATCGTGATGCGGTTCGGACGGCCGGCTTCCGCGACGATCGCAGCTTCACGCTCGTGCTGCTTCGCGTTCAGCACCTCGTGCGGCAGGCCGGCCTGCTTCAGCAGGTGCGACAGCAGTTCCGAATTCTCGATCGACGTCGTGCCGACCAGCACCGGCTGGCCGCGCTCGTAGCAGTCGCGAATGTCGCGGATCACCGCGTCGTAGCGCTCCTTGGCCGTCTTGTAGATCTGGTCCTGCTTGTCGATCCGCTTCGGCGGGCGGTTGGTCGGGATCACGACCGTCTCGAGGCCGTAGATCTCGTTGAATTCGTACGCTTCGGTGTCGGCCGTACCGGTCATGCCCGCGAGCTTCGCGTACATGCGGAAGTAGTTCTGGAAGGTGATCGAGGCGAGCGTCTGGTTCTCGCTCTGGATCTTCACGTGCTCCTTCGCCTCGACCGCCTGATGCAGGCCGTCGGACCAGCGGCGGCCCGCCATCAGGCGGCCCGTGAATTCGTCGACGATCACCACTTCGCCGTTCTGCACGACGTAGTGCTGGTCCTTGTGGAACAGCGTGTGCGCGCGCAGCGCGGCGTACACGTGGTGCATCAGCGTGATGTTCTGCGGCGCGTAGAGGCTTTCGCCCTCGCCGATCAGGCCCCACTCGGCGAGCAGCCGCTCGGCCTTCTCGTGGCCCGACTCCGTCAGGAACACCTGGCGCGCCTTCTCGTCGAGCGTGTAGTCGCCCGGCTTCTCGACACCCGTGCCGTCGGCCTTCTCCTCGCCGATCTGGCGCTCGAGCAGCGGCGGCAGCGCGTTCATCCGCACGTACAGTTCGGTGTGATCTTCCGCCTGGCCGGAGATGATCAGCGGCGTACGCGCCTCGTCGATCAGGATCGAGTCCACTTCGTCGACGACCGCGAAGTTCAGTGCCCGCTGCACGCGCGCGTCGGTCTCGTAGACCATGTTGTCGCGCAGGTAGTCGAAGCCGAACTCGTTGTTCGTGCCGTACGTGATGTCCGCCGCGTAGGCTTGCTGCTTCTGGTCGTGCTCCATGCCGGACAGGTTGATGCCGACCGACAGACCGAGGAAGTTGTAGAGGCGCGCCATCCATTCGGCGTCGCGCTGCGCGAGATAGTCGTTGACCGTCACGACGTGCACGCCACGGCCGGCCAGCGCATTCAGGTAGACGGGCAGCGTCGCGACGAGCGTCTTGCCTTCGCCGGTGCGCATTTCCGCGATCTTGCCGTAGTGGAGCACCATGCCGCCGATCATCTGCACGTCGAAGTGGCGCATCTTCAGCACGCGGCGGCTCGCCTCCCGGCAGACCGCGAACGCCTCGGGCAGCAGCTTGTCGAGCGACTCGCCGCCCGCGATCCGCTGGCGGAACTCATCCGTCTTGCCGCGCAACTGGTCGTCCGTCAGCTTCTCGATCTGCGTTTCGAGCGCATTGATCGTCGCGACGGTCTTTTGGTATTGCTTGACGAGCCGCTGGTTGCGGCTGCCAAAAATTTTCTGGAGAAAACCGGTTGTCATCGGATCGGATCCTGCGTCGCAGCACCGGCGCCCGGCGCGCGTTGCGCGCCCCGACGCCCGAGCCTCGGCGGCTTAGCGAATTAGTGGAATCAAACGAGGAATTTTAGCACGCGAGGAAGCATGCGCCGGTGTCCCGGCCGGACTCGCGCCACACGCCAAACCCGTGCGGGCAATCGGGCGCATGGCCCGAAAGCCGCCCGTGCGCGAGCCGGCGCGGGTACAATCGGCGTCAACGTCCGCGCCCGTGCGCGCCCGAAGAATGCCTCGATGAACCGATTTCCCAAGCGTTTCGGCCCGCTCCCCGCGTATCGCCCGCAACCCGTGTCCGAAGTGCTCAACCGCACCGACGCGTTCGCGGCGCTGCGCGCCGGCGTCGAACAGGTCGCGTCGCTGCAGCGCGATCTCGCCGCGCTGCTGCCCGACTATCTTGCGAATCATGTCGAACCGGGCTCCATCAAGGACGGCACCCTGACCCTCTTTGCCGCGCACAATGCGCTTGCCGCCCGGCTGCGGCAGGTCGAGCCGCGCCTGCTCGCCGATCTCCAGAAGCGCGGCTGGCCGGTCTCGGCGCTGCGCGTGCGCGTGCGTCCGAAGGACGCGCCGGAACCGCCGCACGTGAAGCAGGCGCGCATGACGACCGTCGGCGCCACCGCGTTGCGCGACCTCGCCGATCACCTCGAGCCGTCGCCACTGCAGGCTGCACTCGCGCGAATGGCCGCGCGGCACGGTGCGAAGTCGTCGCGCTGAGTGCGCGCCGCCCCCGCGGGCCTGACGCCCAACAAAAAAGCGACCCGAAGGTCGCTTTTTTATCGCGGGTGCCGAACGCCGATCAGGCGAAGGCCGTCTGCGTGTCGAATGCGAAGCCGCTCGGCGCGGCTTGCGGATCGTCGAACGTGACGATCTCGTACGCGTCCTCGTGCGCGAGCAGTTCGCGCAGCAGCGCGTTGTTCAGCCCGTGACCCGACTTGTATGCGGTGTACGACGCCAGCAGCGGGTGGCCGACCACGTACAGGTCGCCGATCGCGTCGAGCATCTTGTGCTTCACGAACTCGTCGTCGTAGCGCAGCCCGTCGTTGTTCAGGATCCGATATTCGTCGAGCACGATCGCGTTGTCCATGCTGCCGCCGCGTGCGAGACCCAGCTCGCGCATCATTTCGACTTCATGGGCAAAACCGAACGTGCGCGCACGCGCGATCTCGCGCACGTACGACGTGTTCGCGAAGTCGACCTCGAGTTCCTGGCCGGTCTTGTCGACGGCCGGGTGACGGAAGTCGATCGTGAACTTCAGCTTGAAGCCGAAATACGGATCGAGACGCGCGAACTTGTCGCCGTCGCGGATTTCGACCGGCTTCTTCACCTGGATGAAGCGCTTCGGCGCGTTCTGCTCCTCGATGCCCGCGGACTGGATCAGGAACACGAAGGACGCGGCGCTGCCGTCCATGATCGGGATTTCCTCGGCCGTCACGTCGACGTAGAGGTTGTCGATGCCGAGGCCGGCACATGCCGACATCAGGTGCTCGACGGTCGACACGCGCGCACCATCCTTCTGCAGCACCGACGCGAGCCGCGTGTCGCCGATCGACATCGCGGATGCCGGAATGTCGACAGGCGTGGGCAGGTCGACGCGCGAGAAAACGATCCCCGTGCCCGGCGCGGCCGGGCGGAGCGTCAGTTCGACCTTGCGGCCCGAGTGGAGACCGATGCCCACGGTCTTCACGATCGATTTGATGGTGCGCTGCTTCAGCATGATGTTCTTCATCTTGATTGAGAATATCAATCAGGAGTTATATTCGATAGGTGGGATTATAGCGTAATTCCCTATTCAACGCTGTTTGAAACTGCGTATCAATCTGTTTCGACTGTTTACCCGCGCCGATACGGGACGGGCCGATGCCCGGAACGGAGGCGTTTCCGGTCATCGGCCCGTGTTACAACTGCCCTGAGGCCGGTGAGCAGCGTTGCCGGGAGGCAACGGCGCACCGCACGATCAGGACGTCAACGTCGCGAGCACACTCGCCGCATCGCTCACTTCGAACTTGCCCGGCGCTTCGACGGCCAGCGTCTTGACCACACCGTCGTCGACCACCATCGCGTAGCGCAGGGAACGGATTCCCATGCCACGCGCGGACAAATCCTGCGTCAGCCCCAGCGCATGAGTGAAAGCAGCGCTGCCGTCCGCCATCATGCGCACCTTGCCCGCGGTGTGCAGATCACGTCCCCATGCGCCCATCACGAATGCGTCGTTGACGGACACGCACCAGAGCTCGTCGATGCCCGCCGAGCGCAGTTGCTCGGCGTGCTCGACATAACCCGGCACATGCTGCGCCGAACAGGTCGGCGTGAAAGCGCCCGGCAATCCGAAGATCACCACCCGCTTTCCCGCAACCTGGTCGCGCACGCTGCAGGCATTCGGCCCCAGCGTGCAGCCTTCGCGCGCGTCGTCGATGAACTCGAACAGTTGCGCGTCGGGCAGCGCGTCGCCCACTTGAATCATGGCTGGTCCCTCATAGCGATACGGTTTTTCGGCGTATTGCGGACAGCACGTCCCATCCCGCTCCGCTCATGCGAAGAGGGCACGTTTCCCGGCCCGGCGTCGCATTCGACGCGGCCTGTCGTGGTCCGTGGCATCCGTCACGCCGGCGTTACCGCGGCAATCTCGTCGATCGCGCCGCGGCTTCGCCTGTGTGTGCGTCGTCAGTCAGCCTGCTTGCGCAGGAAAGCCGGGATGTCGTACGTGTCGACCCCCTTCTCCTGCAGCGCCTGCACGTGCGATGCCGCGGTTTCGCGCGAGTTGCGCCATACCGCCGGCGTATCGAGCGCGCCGTAGTCGGCCGTGCTGACGTGCTGCGGCTGCGCATAGCCGTGCGAGACCGCGCTGACCGGCTGGTTGTCGGTACCCGTGCGCAGCAGCGTCATCGGAGCCGATTGCTGCTTCTTCGCCGCACGGCCCAGACCCGTCGCCACGACCGTCACGCGCAGTGCATCGCCCATTGCGTCGTCGTACACCGCACCGAAGATCACCGTGGCGTCTTCCGCCGCGTAGCTCTTGATCGTGTTCATCACTTCGCGCGTTTCCGACAGGCGCAGCGAACGGCTCGACGTGATGTTGACCAGCACACCGCGCGCGCCCGACAGATCGACGCCTTCGAGCAGCGGGCTCGCCACGGCCTGTTCCGCCGCGAGGCGTGCGCGATCGACGCCGGCGACCGTCGCCGTGCCCATCATCGCCTTGCCCTGCTCGCCCATCACCGTCTTCACGTCTTCGAAGTCGACGTTCACGAGGCCATCGACATTGATGATTTCGGCAATGCCTGCAACCGCGTTGTTCAACACGTCGTCCGCGCACTGGAAGCACTTGTCCATCTCGGCGTCATCGCCCATCACGTCGAACAGCTTGTCGTTCAGGACGACGATCAGCGAGTCGACGTGATCCTCCAGTTGCTGCGAGCCTGCTTCCGCGACGCGCATGCGCTTGCCGCCTTCGAATTCGAACGGCTTGCTGACGACACCCACCGTCAGGATGCCCATCTCCTTCGCGATCTGCGCGACCACCGGCGCCGCGCCCGTGCCCGTACCGCCACCCATGCCGGCCGTGATGAACACCATGTGCGCGCCACGCAACGCGTCGGCGATGCGCTCACGCGCCTCTTCCGCCGCCGCCTTGCCCATTTCCGGCTTCGCGCCGGCGCCGAGGCCGGTGTTGCCGAGCTGGATCACGGACGGTGCGCGCGCACGCGACAACGCCTGTGCGTCGGTGTTCATCACGATGAAATCGACGCCCTGCACGCCACGGTTGATCATGTGCTGAACGGCATTGCCGCCAGCGCCGCCAACGCCGACCACCTTGATGATGGTGCCGTTGGTTTCGGTTTCCAGCATTTCGAATTCCATTGTTGCCTCCGTCAAGAAAATAAAACTACTCGGCCGTTATTCGGCAGGAGATCGGGCAACCCCCTGTCGCGCGCCAGCCGCCGGCACCGGCGCGAATTTCGATTCGGTTCGTCAGAAGTTGCTCAGGAACCATTCCTTCATCCGCGAGAAGATCTGCCCCGCGTTGCCGGACTGCACGGCGACCTTGCGGCCGCGCATGCGCTGAGCACTGCCTTCGACGAGCAGGCCCATCGCCGTCGAGTAGCGCGGATTGCGCACCACGTCGGCGAGGCCGCCTGCGTATTCCGGCGCGCCGATGCGCACCGGTTTCAGGAAAATGTCTTCGCCGAGCTCGACCATGCCCGGCATCATCGAAGCCCCGCCGGTAATGACCACGCCGGAGCTCAGCAGTTCTTCGTAACCCGACTCGCGCACGACCTGCTGCACGAGCGAGAACAGTTCCTCGACGCGCGGCTCGATAACGGCCGCGAGCGCCTGGCGCGACAGCGTGCGCGGGCCGCGTTCACCGAGGCCCGGCACTTCGACCATCTCGTCCGGATCTGCGAGCGCCTGCTTCGCGATCCCGTAGCCGACCTTGATGTCTTCCGCGTCCGGCGTCGGCGTGCGCAGCGCCATCGCGATGTCGCTCGTGATCTGGTCGCCGGCGAT
Organism: Burkholderia sp. AW49-1; assembly: GCF_053427845.1. NCBI lineage: Bacteria > Pseudomonadati > Pseudomonadota > Betaproteobacteria > Burkholderiales > Burkholderiaceae > Burkholderia > Burkholderia sp. AW49-1. Next base: position 204,055 of record NZ_JBSAXF010000011.1, read on the forward strand.
CGGAATCACCGCGGTATGGCGGATCGCGCCTTCGGCGAAGATCGCGATGTCGGTCGTGCCGCCGCCGATGTCGACCAGCACCACGCCGAGATCCTTCTCGTCTTCCGTCAGCACGGCCAGCGACGACGCGAGCGGCTGCAGGATCAGGTCGTTCACTTCCAGCCCGCAGCGGCGCACGCACTTGACGATGTTCTGCGCGGCACTGACCGCGCCCGTCACGATGTGCACCTTCACCTCGAGGCGGATGCCGCTCATCCCGATCGGCTCGCGCACGTCTTCCTGGCCGTCGATGATGAATTCCTGCGTGAGGATGTGCAGCACCTGCTGGTCGGTCGGGATGTTGATCGCCTTCGCAGTCTCGATCACGCGCGCGACGTCGGTCTGCGTGACTTCCTTGTCCTTGATCGCGACCATCCCGCTCGAGTTGAAGCTGCGGATATGGCTGCCGGCAATCCCCGTGAACACGTTGGTGATCTTGCAGTCGGCCATCAGTTCGGCTTCCTCGAGCGCGCGCTGGATCGACTGCACGGTGGCCTCGATGTTGACCACCACGCCCTTCTTCAGACCCTTCGATTCGCTCTGGCCGAGGCCGATCACCTCGTAGTGGCCTTCGCCCTTCAGCTCGGCGACGATGGCCACCACCTTCGACGTGCCGATGTCGAGGGAAACCAGCAGATCCTTGTAGTCTTTGCTCATAAAGTGCTCTTGCGTGTGATCTCTCGTTACTTCTTGCGCTTGTCGGTATCGGTCAGGAACCGCATGCCTGCCGCACGAATCGCGAATCCGTTCGGATAACGCAGGTCCGCGTACTCGATGTCGTTGCCCCAACGCTCCGTGACGGCCGGCCACGCGGCGACGAGGCGCTGGCTCCGGTCATGCAGGGTCTCGCTGTTGCGCTCCTTGCCCAGCTCGACCTGCATGCCGTTCGACAGCTTCACCGTCCACGCGTAGCGCGCCGACAGCGTCACTTCTTCCGGCGCCGCCTTCAGCGGCGCAAACCAGTTCGTGAAGTCGCGATACCGCGTGACGACTTCCTTCGCACTGCCCTCCGGGCCGTCGAACGCCGGCAGTTCCTGATCCAGTTCGCCCTGGTTCGCGGTGAACAGCTCGCCGTCGACGCTCACGAGCTGCGCGCTGCCCCAGGTCCCGAGCGGTTTGTACTCCTCGAGCGTGACAGCCAGCGCATTCGGCCACACCCGGCGCACGCTCGCGTGGCGCACCCACGGCATCTGCTCGAACGCGGCACGCGCCGTATCGAGATCGACCGTGAAGAAATTGCCCTTCAGCCGGCCGACCACGCCCGCACGCACCGTCGGCGTGTTGATGTGCTCGGTGTCGCCGTCGATCCGGATTTCGCGCAGCGCGAACGTCGGACGCTGGATCAGCCAGTAGCAGCCGGCCGCCGCCAACACGAGCAGCAACAGCGCGTACAGCGCGCTGGCGGCAAGGTTGAGTTGGCGAACGTTGTTCCACATACGTCGTTCCGTTCCTGCGTCAGTCGTTGAGCGTAAGCGACAGCACCTTCACGACCAGCTCCGAATAGCTGATGCCGATCGATCGTGCGGCCTTCGGCGGCAGCGAGTGGTCGGTCATCCCGGGGGCCGTGTTCACTTCCAGGAAATACGCGTTGCCGGCGGCATCGAGCATGAAGTCCGCCCGACCCCAGTCGGTGCAGCCGAGCACGTCGAACGCGCGGCGCGCGATGCGCTTCAGTTCCGCTTCCTGTTCCGCGGGCAGCCCGCACGGAATCAGGTACTGCGTATCGTCGGCGACATACTTCGCGTGATAGTCGTAGAACTCGCCGGCCGGCACGATCTTGATCAGCGGCAGGTCGAGATCGCCGGCGATGCACGCGGTGTATTCGCCGCCGCCTTCGATGCTCTTCTCGACGATCACGATCTTGTCGTGCGTCGCCGCTTCCGACAGTGCGGCGGGCAACGCGTCGGCCGTCTTCACCTTCAGCACCGCGACGCTCGAGCCTTCGCTCGCCGGCTTCACGAACAGCGGCAGGCCGAGCTTCGCGACGATGTCCGCCGCGCGCGCCGCGTAGTCGTCGCCGCGCATCACCGTCTCGAACGGCGGCGTCGGCACGCCCGTCTGCTGCCACACGAGCTTCGTGCGGAACTTGTCGAGGCCGAGCGCCGAGCCGAGCACGCCGCTGCCCGTGTAGCGGATCCCGTAGAAATCGAGCGCGCCCTGGATCTGGCCGTTCTCGCCGTAGCCGCCGTGCAGCGCGTTGAACGCGCGGACGAAGCCTTCGTCCTTCAGCGCCGACAACGGCCGCTCGGCCGGGTCGAACGGATGCGCGTCGACGCCCGCGTCACGCAGGCCCTGCAGCACGAGACGGCCCGAGGTGAGCGACACCTCGCGCTCGGCCGATTCGCCGCCGAACAACACCGCCACCTTGCCGAAACGTTTCGGATCGATCCCGCTCATGTCATGCCTTCTGTTGTGTGTGTTGCACGAGCTTCGCCGGCACGCCGCCGATCGAACCCGCGCCCATCGTGATCACCACGTCGCCGTTCTTCGCGACCCTGGCCAGTGCGTCCGGCACGTCGTCGACCGTCGCGACGAACACCGGGTCAACCTTGCCCACCGCGCGCAGCGCACGCGACAGCGCGTCGCCGTTGGCCGTCGCGATCGCCGCTTCGCCCGCGGCGTAGACTTCCGTCAGCACCAGCGCGTCGACCGTCGACAGTACGTTGACGAAGTCGTCGAAACAATCGCGCGTGCGCGTGTAGCGGTGCGGCTGGAACGCCAGCACGAGGCGGCGGCCCGGGAATGCGCCGCGCGCGGCCGCGATCGTCGCGGCCATCTCGACCGGGTGGTGGCCGTAGTCGTCGATCAGCGTGTACTGGCCGCCGTCCGCGCTCGGCACCTCGCCGTAGCGCTGGAAGCGTCGGCCGACGCCGTTGAATTCCGCCAGCGCCAGCTGGATCGCGTCGTCCGCCACACCGAGATCGGTCGCGATCGCGATCGCCGCGAGCGCGTTCTGCACGTTGTGCAGGCCCGGCAGGTTCAGCACCACCGCGAGCGGCGCACGGCCATCGCGGATCACCGTGAAGTGCATGCGGCCGTCGCGCGCGTCGATGTCTTCCGCGCGCACCTGCGCGTCCGGCGACAGACCGTAGCGCACGACCGGCTTCGAGATGAACGGGATGATCTGCCGCACGTTCGGATCGTCGACGCACACCACCGCGCTGCCGTAGAACGGCAGGCGCTGCGTGAATTCGATGAACGCCTGCTTGAGCCGCGCGAAATCGTGGCCGTAGGTGTCCATGTGATCGGCGTCGATGTTCGTGATGACCTCGATCACCGGATACAGGTTCAGGAACGACGCGTCCGACTCGTCGGCCTCGGCGACGATGAAGTCGCCCGTGCCGAGCCGTGCGTTCGCGCCGGCGCTGATCAGCCGGCCGCCGATCACGAAGGTCGGGTCCAGCCCGCCCGCCGCGAGCACGCTCGCGACGAGGCTCGTCGTCGTGGTCTTGCCGTGCGTGCCGGCGATCGCGATCCCCTGCTTCAGGCGCATCAGCTCTGCGAGCATCACCGCGCGCTGCACGATCGGCACGCGCTGGTGGCGCGCGGCGAGCACTTCGGGGTTGTCCGAGCGCACGGCCGTCGACACGACGACCGCGTTCGCGCCCTCGATGTTCGCCGCGTCGTGCCCGATCGCGATCCGCGCGCCGAGCGCCGCGAGACGATCGGTTACCGCGTTGCGCGACAGGTCGGAGCCGCTGACCTCGTAACCGAGGTTGACGAGCACTTCGGCGATGCCGCTCATGCCCGCGCCGCCGATCCCGACGAAATGAATGTGTTTGACGATGTGTTTCATTGCAGTTGTTCCAGGTTCGCGCCGGCCACCTTCGCGCAGACGCGCGCGACTTCGTCGGTGGCCTCGGGCTTCGCCAGCGAGCGCGAACGCTCCGCCATGTCCGCGAGCGACGCCCGCGACTGGCCGTGCAGCCAGTCGGCAAGCAGTTCCGCCGACAGGTCGCGTTGTTGCACCAGCACCGCCGCGCCCGCATCGGCGAGGAACGCGGCGTTGGTCGTCTGGTGGTCGTCGACCGCGTACGGGAACGGCACGAACAGCGCCGCCACGCCCACTGCCGCGATTTCCGATACCGTCATCGCGCCGGAGCGGCAGATCACGAGATCCGCCGCCGCGTAGGCGGTGGCCATGTCGTCGATGAACGGTACGAGCCGCACGTCGTCGCCGCCGGTGAATCCGGCCGCTTCGTAGTTCGCCTTCAGCGCGTCGATGTGCTTCGCGCCGGCCTGGTGCACGATGCGCGGGCGCTCGCCCGGCGCCAGCAGCGCCAGCGCGCGCGGCACGACTTCGTTCAGCGCGGCGGCGCCGAGACTGCCGCCGACGACCAGCACGTTCAGCGGGCCGCTGCGCGACGCATAGCGTGCTTTGGGCGTTTCCGTGCGCGCAAGTTCCGCGCGAATCGGGTTGCCGGTCCATTCCGCGTGCGGCAGTGCGCCGGGGAACGCGACGAGCACGCGCTTCGCGAATTTCGCGAGCACCTTGTTCGCGAGACCGGCGATCGAATTCTGTTCGTGCAGCACGAGCGGGCGGCCCGACAGCGCGGTCATCACGCCCGCCGGGAACGTGATGTAGCCGCCCATCCCGAGCACGACGTCCGGCCGCACGCGGCGCAGCGCGCCGAGACTCTGCCAGCATGCGCGCAGCAGGTTGAACGGCAGCGTCAGCTTGGTCTTCAGGCCCTTGCCGCGCAGTCCGCCGAAGCGCACGTATTCCATCGGAATGCCGTGCTTCGGCACGAGCGTCGCTTCCATCCCGGCCGGATTGCCGAGCCACACGACGCGCCAGCCCGCCGCTTCCATCCGGTGCGCGACGGCGAGCCCCGGGAACACGTGGCCCCCGGTGCCGCCTGCCATCACCATCAGCGTGCGTCGCGACGCGGTCATACCTTCCCTCCGCGCATCAATACGCGATTTTCATAGTCGACCCGCAACAGCACCGCAAGCGCGACACAGTTCAGCAGGATGCCCGAGCCGCCGTAGCTCACGAGCGGCAGCGTCAGGCCCTTGGTCGGCAGCAGGCCGAGGTTCACGCCCATGTTGATGAACGTCTGCGCGCCGAACCAGATGCCGATGCCCTTCGCCATCAGGCCCGCGAACGTGCGGTCGAGCGCGAGCGCCTGACGGCCGATCTCGAACGCGCGGCGCACAATCCAGTAGAACAGCAGGATCACGACCAGCACGCCGACGAAGCCGAGTTCCTCGCCGATCACCGCGAGAATGAAGTCGGTATGCGCTTCGGGCAGGTAGTTCAGCTTCTCGACGCTGCCGCCGAGGCCGACGCCGAACCACTCGCCGCGGCCGAACGCGATCAGCGAGTGCGTGAGCTGGTACGCCTTGCCCTGCGCATAGCGCTCGTCCCACGGATCGAGATACGCGAAGATCCGCTCGCGACGCCACGGCGACAGCCATACGAGCATCGTGAAAGTGCCGACTGCCGTCGCGACCAGCCCGCCGAACAGCTTGCCGTTGACGCCGCCGAGGAACAGCACGCCCATCGCGATCGCAGCGACCACCATGAACGCGCCCATGTCCGGCTCGAGCAGCAGCAGCGCGCCGACGAGACCGACCGCGAACGCCATCGGCAGGAAGCCCTTTGCGAAGCTCTGCATGTATTCCTGCTTGCGCACCGTGTAGTTCGCCGCGTAGATCGTCACCGCGAGCTTCATGATTTCCGACGGCTGCATGTTGGTGATGCCGAGCGGAATCCAGCGGCGCGCACCGTTCACACCCTTGCCGACGTGCGGGATCAGCACGATCACGAGGCCGACCAGTGCGATCAGGAAGAGATGCGGCGCGTATTTGTCCCAGGTCGACACGGGCACGCGGAACGCGATCACCGCCGCGATGAACGCGACGACGAGCGACACGCAGTGGCGCATCAGGAACGCGTAGTCGTGATACGACGCATATTTCGGCGAATCGGGCATCGCGATCGACGCCGAATACACCATCACCACGCCGAGCCCGAGCAGCGCGATCGCGACCCACAGCAGCGAGTAGTCGAAATCGAGCATCCGCGAGCGGCTCGGCCGCACGCCGTTGACGACGCTCGCGAGGCCGCCGGTCGCGGCGCGCGTGGCCGACGCGACGCGGCCGCCGGCGGCATTGCCGCCGGTGTCGCGCCGGTCGTTGAAACGGGAGACGAGGCGATCGGACCAGCTCATGGCGTCGCTCCTTTGTCGATGGCGATTTCATCCACCGCCGCGCGGAACACATCCGCGCGATGGGCGTAGTTCCTGAACATGTCGAGGCTCGCGCACGCGGGCGACAGCAGCACCGCATCGCCCGGCTCGGCGAGGTCGGCGGCGGCACGCACCGCGCCTTCGAGCGTCGCGTGGTCGGCGAGCGGCACGCCGGTTTCGGCGAGCGTGTCGCGAATCGCCGGCGCATCGCGGCCGATCAGCATCACCGCGCGGCACCAGCGCGCGACCGGCGCGACCAGCGGCGCGAAATCCTGCCCCTTGCCGTCGCCGCCGGCGATCAGCACGATCTTCTGCGCGAGCCCGTCGAGCGCCGCCACCGTCGCGCCGACGTTCGTTCCCTTGCTGTCGTCGACGTAGTCCACGTCGTCGATCGTCGCGACCACTTCGACGCGATGCGCCTCGCCGCGATATTCGCGCAGCGCGTGCAGCAGCGGCGCGGCCGGCAGGTCGATCGCGCGTGCAAGCGCGAACGCGGCCAGCGCGTTCGCCGCGTTGTGCAGCCCGCGGATGCGCAGCGCGTCGGCCGGCATCAGGCGCTTCTGCGCGATCTCGGGTGTATGCGCGCCGTCGCGCTTGCGGCGGCGGCTCGACGTCGTCTCGTCCGGCGCGTCGCGGTCGACCGCTTCGACCAGCCACGCAATGCCGTTGTCGCGCGACAGGCCGTAGTCGCCGTCCTGCGTCGGTTCGTTCAGGCCGAACGTGACCGTGCGCGCAGCGTCGCCCGCGCCGGCGGCCGGTGCGAACTTCATCACGGCCGCATCGTCGCGGTTGAGCACGCGCGTGGTCGTCGCGCCGAAGATTCGGCCCTTCGCGGCGGCATAGGCGTCGAAGCTGCCGTGCCAGTCGAGGTGATCCTGCGTGATGTTGAGGATCGCGGCCGCGTCCGGCGCGAACGTGCGTGCCGTCTCGAGCTGGAAGCTCGACAGTTCGAGCACCCAGACGTCGGGCAACGCCGTATCGTCGATCGCGCCCGCGAGCCGGTCGAGCATCGCCGGGCTGATGTTGCCGGCGACGGCGACCTTCTTGCCCGAACGCTGGCACAGCAGGCCCGTGAGGCTGGTCGTCGTGGTCTTGCCGTTGGTGCCGGTGATCGCGAGCACCTTCGGTTGATAACCGCTCGTGCCCAGCGCGCGCAGCGCCTGCGCGAAGAATTCCAGTTCGCCCCACACGGCGATCGCGCGCTCGTTCGCGGCCGCGATCAGCGCCGCCAGTGCCGGTTCGAGCGGCGACAGGCCGGGGCTCAGCCCGACGATCTCGACGCCGCCGTCGAGCAGCGCAGACGTGAACGGCCCGCCGACGAACTCCGCATCGATGCCTTCGGCCTGCAGCGCGGCAAGGTTCGGCGGCGCCTCGCGGGTATCGGCAATTCGCAGCCGGCACCCGTGCCTCGCGCACCATCGCGCGATCGCGAGACCCGATTCCCCGAGCCCCAGTACGAGCACCATCGGCCGCTGCCGATCTCCAAACATCTCGCCAGACATCCTTGTTACCTTTCCTTTACCGCAACTTGAGGGTGGACAGACCGAACAGGCACAGCATCAGCGTGATGATCCAGAAACGCACCACCACCTGCGTTTCCTTCCAGCCTGACAATTCGAAATGGTGATGCAACGGTGCCATCTTCAGCAGGCGCCGCCCTTCGCCGTAACGCTTCTTCGTGTACTTGAACCAGGACACCTGCAGCATCACCGACAGCGTTTCCGCGACGAAGATGCCGCCCATGATGAACAGCACGATTTCCTGGCGCACGATCACCGCGACCGTGCCGAGCGCGCCGCCGAGCGCCAGCGCGCCGACGTCGCCCATGAACACCTGCGCGGGGTGCGTGTTGTACCAGAGGAACGCGAGCCCTGCCCCGCCCATCGCGGAGCAGAAGATCAGCAATTCGCCGGCGCCCGGGATGTGCGGGAACAGCAGGTATTTCGAATAGACCGAGCTGCCCATCACGTACGCGAACACACCGAGCGACGCACCGACCAGCACGACCGGCATGATGACGAGACCGTCGAGGCCGTCGGTCAGGTTCACCGCGTTGCTCGCGCCGACGATCACGAAGTAGGTCAGCACGATGAAGCCCCAGACGCCCAGCGGGTAGCTGATCGACTTCAGGAACGGCAACATCAGGTCGGCCCGCGCGGGCAGCCCCATCGACAGGCCGCTGCGCACCCACGCCATGAACAGGTCGAACACGCGCACGTTGTTCGCCTCGGACACGCTGAATGCGAGGTAGACGGCAGCGAACAGCCCGATCACCGACTGCCAGAAATACTTTTCGCGCGACGACATCCCGCGCGGGTCCTTGTAGACGACCTTGCGGTAGTCGTCGACCCAGCCAATGACGCCGAAGCCGAACGTGACGAGCATCACGATCCAGATGAAACGGTTCGTCAGGTCGCCCCACAGCAGCGTCGCGACCGCGATGCCGATGAGGATCAGCACGCCGCCCATCGTCGGCGTGCCGGACTTGACGAGATGGCTCTGAGGGCCGTCCTTGCGCACGGCCTGCCCGACCTTCATTTGCGTCAGCTTGCGGATCACCCACGGTCCGCACACGAGCCCGATCCCGAGCGCGGTGATGGTAGCCATCACCGCACGGAACGTCAGGTACGTGAACAAGCGCAAAAAGCTTGCGTCTCCTTGCAGCCATTGCGCCAGCGCCAGCAGCATGCTTCCTTCCTTCTACTCAGTGTGCCGCGGGCACCGTGCCCGCCGCGGGTTGTTTCGTCAGCGCGTCGACCACGCGCTCCATCTTCATGTACCGCGAGCCCTTCACGAGCACCGTCGCCTGCGCGCCGTAGCCCGCCGCGAGCAGTGCCGTCACCAGCGCATCGACGTCGCCGAAATGGCGGGCCGTGTCGCCGTACGCGGTACATGCATCGCGCGACGCATCGCCGAGCGCGAACAGCGCATCGATGCCGCGCTCGCGCGCATACGCGCCGATCTCCCGGTGAAATGCCGGGCCTTCGTCGCCCACCTCGCCCATGTCGCCGATCACCAGCACGCGCGGCGCCGGTTGGGCAGCCAGCACGTCGATCGCCGCACGCATCGAATCGGGGTTCGCGTTGTAGGTGTCGTCGACGACCATCGCGCCCGCGAGGCTGCCGACGTCCGCTCGCCGGACCTGCAAACGGCCCTTGACCGGCTCGAACGATTCGAGACCCTGCTTGATCGCGGCCAGCTCGATACCGGCTGCGAGCGTCGCGGCCGTGGCCGCCAATGCGTTGCGTGCGTTGTGCTCGCCGAGCGCGCGCAGCCGCACCGTCACCGAGCCGGACGGCGTGTCGATCGCAAGCTCGCCGCCGTGCAAGCGGCCCGTGACCTGCGCTTCGATTTGCCGTTCGGCGTCGTGCAGCGCGAAATCGAGAATCCGGTTGCCGGTCGCCGCGACACGCCAGATTCCGGCGTACGCATCGTCGGCCGGAAACACCGCGACGCCGTCCGGCGTCAGCGTGTGGATCACGGCCGCGTGTTCGAGCGCGACCGCCTCGACCGTCGCCATGAATTCCTGGTGTTCGCGCTGCGCATTGTTGACGAGCGCGACGGTCGGCGCCGCGAGGCGCGCGAGGACTTCGGTCTCGCCCGGGTGATTCATCCCCAGCTCGATCACCGCGACGCGATGCGCGCCCGACAGGCGCAGCAGCGTCAGCGGCACGCCGATGTCGTTGTTCAGGTTGCCGGCCGTCGCCAGCCGTGCGTCGGCGCCGACTGCCGCCGTAAAGATCGACGCGATCATTTCCTTGACGGTCGTCTTGCCGTTGCTGCCCGTCACCGCGACGAGCGGCACCGCGAAGCGCTTGCGCCAGCCATGCGCGAGCGCGCCGAGCGCGGCACGCGTTTCACCGCCCTCGACGACCGGCATCGCAAGGCCCGCCGGCGCGTGCGCGACGAGCGCCGCGGCCGCGCCGCGCGAGGCCACGTCGCCGAGGAAGTCGTGCGCGTCGAAACGCTCGCCCTTCAGCGCGACGAACAGGTCGCCCGGGCCGACCGTGCGGCTGTCCGTCGACACGCGCTCGAAGGTGGTGTCCGGATCGCCGTGGACGGTCGCGCCGGGAATCAGGCGCGCGGCTTCGCCGAGACTGAGCATCGTCATTCGCCGCCTCCCTTGCCGTGCGTCGCGCGTGCCGCGAGCGCGAGCCGCGCGTGATCCTGATCGGAGAACGCGCGCTTCTTGCCCATGATTTCCTGCGTCGCCTCGTGCCCCTTGCCGGCCAGCACGACGACATCCTCCCGGGCCGCGCCGCGCACGGCCTGCAGGATCGCGCTCGCGCGATCCTCGATGCGGCGTGCGCGATCGGGCGCGGTCATCCCCGCGATGACCTGGTCGATGATGCGCTGCGGATCCTCGCTGCGCGGATTGTCGCTCGTGACGACGACTTCGTCGGCGAGCCGCTCGGCGATCGCGCCCATCAGCGGGCGCTTCGTCGCGTCGCGATCGCCGCCGCAGCCGAACATGCAGACGAGCCGCCCGCCGCGCGCCGCCGCGATCGGGCGCAATGCATCGAGCGTCTTGTCGAGCGCATCGGGCGTGTGCGCGTAGTCGATCACGACCAGCGGTTCGTCGTTCTGCAGCCGGCCGCCAAGGCGCTGCATGCGCCCGTTGACGGACTCGAGCCGCGCAATCTCCGCGACGGCCGCGTCGAACGGCACGTCGGCCGCGAGCAGCGAGCCGAGCACCGCGAGCAGGTTGCTGACGTTGAACGTGCCGAGCGTGCCGACCTCGACGTCCGCGTCGCCCCACGACGAGCGCAGGCGGAAAGCCGTGCCCGTGGCGGTCGCGCGCACGTCGAGCGCAACCAGCTCGCGATCGGCGTCGGCCGCCTGCGCATCGCCGATCCCGTATGCGATCGTGCGCACGCGGCCGGCCAGCTTCTCGAGCAGGCGGCGGCCGGCTTCGTCGTCGCGATTGACAACCGCCGCGCGCAGACCGCGCCACGCGAACAGCTTCGACTTCGCGGCTTCGTACGCGTCGAACGTGCCGTGATAGTCGAGGTGATCCTGCGTGAGGTTCGTGAAGACGGCGATGTCGAATGCCGTGCCGTTGACGCGGCCCTGATGCAATGCGTGCGACGACACTTCCATCGCGACGGCTTTCGCGCCGGCGTCGTGCAGTTGCGCGAGGCTGCGCTGCAGCTGCGGCGCGTCAGGTGTCGTGAAGCCGGTCGGCACCAGCTGCCCCGGCATGCCGCTGCCGAGCGTGCCGATCAGCGCGCACGGCTGGTGCAGCGCCGTCAGCGCGGCCGCGATCCATTGCGTGCAGGACGTCTTGCCGTTGGTGCCGGTCACGCCGATGGCGAGCAGGCTGTCGCTCGGGTCGCCGTACCAGCCGCTGGCGATCTCGCCGGCCAGCTGGCCGAGCGCCGGCACCGCGAGCGCGACGGGCACGGCCGGTGCGGCTTCGAGACCTTCCGGCTGATACAGCACGGCGGCCGCGCCGCGCGCGACGGCATCGGAAATGAAGGCGCGATTGTCTGCCCCGTCGACCGCATAGCCGAGGAACACGTCGCCGGCCTTCAGGCTGCGCGTGTCGGCATGCAGTTGCGCCGCGGGGGCCACATGCTGGCGCAGCCACGCAAGCGCGGCCGCGATCTGCTGATGCGCCGGATGGGAACTGCGAGCGGCGCTCATCGAACAACTCCTGGTGAATTACGTGTCGTGCTGGATACGATCATATGCTTCGCGCCGCCGCCCGCGGCGAGCTTTTGCGGGCCCGTCCCGGCGGGCGCGCCAGGCGCGTCGTCGGACACGACGAGCTGCTTGATCGGCATGTTCGGCGGCACGTTCAGCGCGCGCATCGTATCGCCCGCGATCGCCGAGAATACGGGGCCGGACACCTGGCCGCCGAAGTGGCTGCCGGCGGTCGGCTCGTCGACCGACACCGCGATCACGACCCGCGGATTCGGCATCGGCGCCATCCCGACGAACGACGCGCGATACTTGCGCGTATAGCCGTGGCCTTCATGCTTGTAAGCGGTACCGCTCTTGCCGCCGACGCGATAACCCGGCACGGCCGCATCCGGCGACGTGCCGCCCGGCGCCACCACCGTTTCGAGCATCGCACGCACCTCGCGCGCGGTGGTCGGGTTGAACACCTGGGTGCCCACGATCGGCTGGTTGGGGTCCGTCTTGAAAATGGTCACGGGCATCAGCTCGCCGTCATGCGCGATCGCCGTGTAGGCGCGCGCGAGCTGGAACAGCGACACCGACAGGCCGTAGCCGTACGACATCGTCGCCTGCTCGATGCGACGCCAGCTCTTCCACGGACGCAGGCGGCCGGCCACCGCGCCCGGGAACCCGACCTTCGGCGCCTGGCCGAGGCCGATGCTCGTATACATATTCCACATTTCCTCGGGCCGCATCGTCATTGCGATCTTCGTCGCGCCGATGTTGCTCGACTTCTGGATCACGCCGCCGACCGTCAGCGTGCCGAAACCCGCGTCGTCGGTGATCGGTGCGCCGTCGAGTACGAAATGCCCGTTGCCCGTCTCGACGAGCGTGTTCGGCGTCACGCGGTGCAGGTCGAGCGCGAGCGACACGGTAAACGGCTTCATGATCGAGCCGGGCTCGAACACGTCGGTCATGATCCGGTTGCGCAACTGCTCGCCCGTCATGCGCGAGCGGTCGTTCGGGTTGTACGTCGGGTAGTTGACGAGCGCCAGCACCTCGCCGGTGCGCACGTCGACGACCATCGCCGCGCCGGCCTTCGCCTTGAACTTCTCGACGGCGGCCTTCAGGTTCGCGTACGCGATGTACTGGATCTTGCTGTCGATCGACAGGTCGACGTCCGTCCCGTTGTGCGGCGGAATCTGTTCGGCGACGTCCTCGACGATGTGCCCCATCCGGTCCTTGATCACGCGGCGCACGCCGGACGTGCCGGACAGCAGCTTCTGGTCGCCGAGTTCGACGCCCTCCTGCCCTTCGTCCTCGACGTTCGTGAAGCCGATCAGGTGAGCGGTGATCTCGCCTTCCGGATAGAAGCGCTTGTATTCGTTGCGCTGATAGATACCGGGAATGTCGAGCGCGGCGACCTTGTCCGCCACATCGATCGGCACCTGACGCTTTACGTAGACAAAACCTTTATCTTCCGACAGCTTCACGCGCAGTTCCTTCGGCGTCATGCCGAGGAGCTTGCCGAGCTGGTTGACCTTGCCGGCGTCGAGATCGTCCGGCACGGCGTCCGGAATCGCCCAGATCGCGCGCACGGGCAGGCTGGTCGCGAGCACGAGCCCGTTACGGTCGAGGATCTTGCCACGCGTGGCCGGCAGCTCGATCGTGCGCTGGTAACGGCTCTCGCCCTGCTTCTGATAGAAGGCGTTGCCGGGTCCCTGGATCCAGAACGCGCGCGCGGCGAGCGCGACGAACGCCATGAACAGCAGGAATACGACGAGTTTCGAGCGCCACATCGGCAGGTGCACGCCGAGCACGGGGCTCGCCGAGAACTTCACGTCCTGGCGCTTTTGCGACGGCTTCATCGCGCGCCTCCGTTGCCCTTGGTGGCCGTATCGGCCGACGCGGGAATCGGCGCGTCGATCGCCTTCGCAGCGCCCGACGGCAGCGTCAGGTACTGGGTGCGCCCCGTCGAGATCGGCTGCATCTTCAGCGAATCGTTCGCGAGCTGCTCGATGCGGGACGTCTTTGACAACGCGCTCTGCTGATATTGAAGCTGCGCGTAATCCTGCTGGAGCTGACGCTCCTGCGACTGCGCGCGCTGCAGCTGAATGAAGATCTGCCGCTGCTGGTTCGTCGAGTTGACGACCGACAGCGCGCAGCCCATCACGATGATCAGCAGGAAGATGTTGAAGCGGCTCATGGCGTGACGCGCTCCGCGATGCGCATCACGGCCGACCGGGCGCGCGGATTCGCGGCGACTTCCGCCTCGCTCGGGAACTGACGGCTGATGATCTTGAGCGGCGGGCTCGGGAGGTCGACGGCGCGGATCGGCAGGCGACGATCGACCGCAGGCGCACTCGCGTGCGCCTGCATGAATCGCTTGACGATCCGGTCCTCGAGTGAATGAAAGCTGATGACCACCAGCCGCCCCCCTTGCTCCAGCAACGACAATGCCGCGTCTAGTACGACTTGCAGGTCCGCAAGCTCTTGATTGACGTGAATCCGTATAGCCTGAAAGGTGCGGGTTGCCGGATCCTTGCCCTTCTCACGGGTTTTGACGACGTTACCCACGATTTGGGCAAGCTCGCCCGTGGTGTCGAGAGGCCCAAGACGGTCGGACTCTGCCCGGCGAGCAACAAGCGCCTTTGCAATCTGAAAAGCAAACCGTTCTTCCCCATAATCTCGTATCACCTCCGTCAATTCCTGCACCGAAGCCCGCGCGAGCCACTCGGCCGCCGACTCGCCGCGCGTCGGATCCATTCGCATGTCCAGCGGGCCATCCGCGCGAAAGCTGAAGCCGCGCGCCGGATCGTCCACCTGCGGCGAGGACACGCCCAGGTCCAGCAACACACCCGACACCTTCTCGACACCGCGCGCCGCAAGCGCGTCGCGCATCGATGCAAAGCTGTCATGCACGATCGAGAAGCGCGCGTCCTCGATGCGCTGCGCCGTCTCGATCGCCCTCGGATCCTTGTCGAACGCGATCAGCCGGCCGCCCGGCGCCAGCCGCGCGAGCACCGCGCGGCTATGACCGCCGCGTCCGAACGTGCCGTCGACATAAATGCCGTCCGGCCGCGTCACGAGCGAATCGACCGCTTCGTCCAACAGTACGGTCCGATGCTGCAATTCGTTTCCCATCGCGGGCGTCTCCGTCACCGCAATCAGAACGTGAAGTTCTTCAGCGCGTCGGGCATGCCCTGCGCCATCGCTGCCTGCTCCTTCGCGATGTAGGTCTGCGAATCCCACAGCTCGAAGTGACTACCCATTCCCAACAACATGACTTCCTTTTCCAGTCCGGCCGCCATCCGCAGCTCGGGCGATACGAGAATCCGGCCTGCGCTGTCGAGATCGACATCCATCGCATTGCCGAGAAAAATGCGCCGCCACCAATGCGCGTCCATCGGCAGCGCGGCGATCTTGGCGCGGAATACTTCCCATTCGGGGCGCGGAAACAGCAACAGGCAGCCGTCCGGGTGCTTGGTCACAGTCACCCGTCCTTCTGCCTGTCCTTGCAGCGCTTCGCGATAGCGAGCCGGCACCGACATCCGCCCTTTCGCATCGAGCGTCAGCGCCGACGCCCCTTGGAACACTTTCCGCTCTCCCGTTCAGGGCACCGAAGCACCCGCTCAATGCTCAAGAATTTAGCCGGAATAGCCCGCCAAATCACACAAAAATACACTTTCTCACACTGTCTCCCACTTTAGTGGAAGGGTTTGGCACGGTCAAGGGAGCGGCCCGGTTTTTGACGAATTTTGTTAGTTAGAACAAGGACTTACGCGCTCATGCTCATGCGGCCCCTCATACCAAAAACCGTTATAAATGAATGAGCTAGTGCAACTTGTGAAGGTGATACGTGAGAAAGGCGGGCCAGACTGGCGTGCGGACGGGGCTTTCGGGGGCGGGAAAACGCGGAATAAACGGGCGGTATCGGGAACGGCGAACCGGGACGGCGTCGCGCGCCGCCCCGGCCCGAATGTCAGAGATAGTATGCAGTGCTCGTCATGACTTTCGACGCGGCGCGCATCAACATCCGCGCGGGCAGTGGCAGTTCGATCCCGCCGGCGTCGGTCGCGGCCTTGCCGTGCTTCACCTCGTCGAGCCGCATCTGCTCGACGATCGCCCGCGACGTCGCGTCGGTCGCCGGCAGTTCGGACAGGTGCCCGTCGAGATGGCTCTCGACCTGGCGCTCCGTCTCCGCCATGAAGCCGAGGCTGACCTTGTCGCCCAGCGTGCCGGCGACGACGCCGATCGCGAGCGCGCCAGCGTACCACAGCGGGTTGAGCAGGCTCGGACGCGAATCGAGTTCCTTCAGCCGATGCGCGGTCCACGCGAGATGATCCTCCTCCTCGCGTGCGGCTTCCTCGAACATCGCCTTCGACGACGACGAGCGCGCGGTCAGCTTCTGCGCCTGATAAAGCGCCTGCGCGCAGACCTCGCCGACATGGTTCACGCGCATCAGCCCGGCGGCATGCGTGCGCTCCGCGGGCGTCAGTTCGCCGGCCGGCGGCTCCGCCGGCGCGGGCACCGGGCGGCTCATCCGGCTAATGCCGGTCAGCGATCGCAGGCCGCGATCGAATTCGCTGATCAGTTCATCCAACACCATCCTGTTCTCCTGGCTGCGTGTGCTGCCGCGGGCGGCAAAGGCACGTGCTCCGCTGCGTAACCGACTTGATTATTCAGCGGAAATTGCGGTTAACCCGTGATTTTAACCATTGTTGCATAAAGGAAACATGGCAGCTTTGCGCCACGGCATTTCGCTTTGTCGGAAAAATCGGCTTTGCTACATTACGTGCGACTTCTCGTGAAGTTGTTGGGGCCCGTCAACACAACATAACTATCTGCCCCGCCAAAAAAATTCAGTGTTTCTTGGAGATCCGTTAATGAAAAAGTCGCTTCTCGCGCTCGTCGCGCTGGGCGCGTTTGCTGGCGCAGCCCATGCGCAAAGCAGCGTGACGCTCTACGGCATCATCGATGAAGGCTTCATCTTCAACAACAACGCCAAGGGCGGCCACCTGTACGGTCTGGCAAGCGGCGTGATGCAAGGCAGCCGCTTCGGCCTGCGCGGCACCGAAGATCTGGGCAGCGGCCTGAAGGCGATCTTCGTGCTCGAAAACGGTTTCGACGTCAACTCCGGCAAGCTGGGTCAGGGCGGCCTGATGTTCGGCCGCCAGGCTTACGTCGGCCTGTCGAGCCAGTACGGTACGGTCACGCTGGGTCGCCAGTACGACTCCGTCGTCGACTTCGTCGGCCCGCTCGAGGCAGGCGACCAGTGGGGCGGCTACATCGCTGCTCACCCGGGCGATCTCGACAACTTCAACAACGCATATCGCGTCAACAACGCGGTCAAGTACACGAGCCCGACCTACGGCGGCTTCTCGTTCGGCGGCATGTACAGCTTCGGCGGCCAAGCCGGCCAGTTCTCGAAGAACCAGGTCTGGTCGCTCGGCGCCGGTTACAACAACGGCCCGCTCGTGTTGGGTGTCGGCTACTTGAACGCACGCACGCCGGCTAACTTCGGCGGCATGTTCAACACCGGCGCGTCGGCTGCAGCGACGGCCGTGTCGTCGCCGGTCTACGGCGCATATGCGAACAGCGCGAACACGTACCAGGTCATCGGTGCGGGCGGTGCGTACACGTTCGGCGCAGCAACGATCGGCGCGACGTATTCGAACACGAAGTTCAAGGGCTTCTCGGTCGGTCCGTTCGTGGACCAGACCGCGACGTTCAACAACGGCGAAATCAACTTCAAGTATCAGCTGACCCCGGCGCTGATCGTCGGCGCGGCGTACGACTACACGCAAGGCAGCAAGATCGACGGCAACTCGGCAGCCAAGTACCACCAAGGCTCGCTGGGCGTCGACTACTTCCTGTCCAAGCGCACGGACGTCTACGTGATCGGCGTGTACCAGCATGCGTCGGGCAACGCGCTGAACTCGAAGGGCGAGGTCATTCCGGCAACGGCGTCGATCAACGGTCTCGACCCGTCGAGCACCAGCAACCAGGTTGCAGCGCGCGTCGGCATCCGTCACAAGTTCTAATCAGCTGGACTGACAAGCCGCAGCATATTGAAGGCGCCTTCGGGCGCCTTTTTCTTTTGCGGCTGCGAAGCGGTGAGCGGCGAACAGGACGATCGCCGGGCGGCCCGTTCACGGGGGCGAACCGTTCCCGACGCCTCATCGACATGAATGTCACCGCTGCCGGCGGGCAGCATGCGCCGAAGTACCGCGCCATGCGAATCACGGCTCGCGGCCGCCACGGGCGGCCCGGTCACGCCGCTCCGTCAGCCACGAAGTATCCCGGTAGATCATGCGCCGTTCCCGCGGCCGTCGAACCACGGCGCGGCAACCTCGGTGCCAGCCCCACGAACAAAAAAGCCCGGCACTGGCCGGGCTGGTTGATTCGACTTCAGTGTTACGCGCGTCCGTCGCGCAGTTCGCGCCGAAGGATCTTGCCGACATTCGTTTTCGGCAGTTCCGTGCGGAACTCGACGAGTTTCGGCCGCTTGTAGCCGGTGAGCCGCTCCTTGCAGTACGCGAGGATGTCCTTGTCAGTGAGCGCCGGATCCTTCTTCACGACGAACAGCTTCACGGCTTCGCCCGAGTGCTCGTCCGGCACGCCAACCGCCGCCACCTCGAACACGCCCGGGTGAGACGCCACCACGTCCTCGACCTCGTTCGGATACACGTTGAAACCAGATACCAGGATCATGTCCTTCTTCCGGTCGACGATCTTCACGTAACCGCGCGCGTCCATCACGCCGACGTCGCCGGTCTTGAAGAAACCGTCCGGGAACATGACTTTCGCGGTTTCGTCCGGACGATTCCAGTAGCCGGCCATGACCTGCGGCCCGCGGATGCAGATCTCGCCCGGCTCGCCGAGGGCGACGTCGTTGCCGGCGTCATCGCGGATGGCCACTTCGGTCGACGGCAGCGGCAGGCCGATCGTCCCGCTATATTCGGTCGCCGTCACCGGGTTGCAGGTCGCGACCGGCGAAGTCTCCGACAGGCCGTAGCCCTCGACGATCGCCGTATGGGTCTTCTCATACCAGCGCTTCGCGACGCCCTCCTGGATCGCCATGCCGCCGCCGTTGGCAATCACGAGCTTCGACAGGTCGAGCTGGTTGAATTCGGGATGGTTCAGCAGCGCGTTGTACAACGTGTTGACGGCCGGAATCGTCGAGATCTGGTAACCCTTCAACTCCTTGATCATGCCGCCGATGTCGCGTGGATTCGGGATCAGGACGCCCATGCCGCCCGTGCGCATCGTCAGGAAGCCGCAGACCGTCAGCGCGAACACGTGATAGAGCGGCAGCGCGACAACCGTCACGAACTGTTTCACCTCGGGGTACTTCTCGTGCGCGGGATGGTGCCATGCGCCGGCCTGGAGCACGTTAGACACGATGTTCCGGTGCAGCAGCGTCGCGCCCTTCGCAACCCCTGTCGTCCCGCCCGTGTACTGGAGGAACGCAACGTCATCCGGGCCGAGTTTCTGCGCCTTGAAGGTCTGCCGCGCACCTTCCGACAGTGCGGCCTTGAAGCGCGTGAACGACGGAAGCTGCCAAGCCGGCACCATCTTCTTCACGTTGCGCACGACGTAATTGACGAGCCAGCCCTTGATGCCCAGCAGATCGCCCATCGAAGCGACCACGACATGCTTGACCGCGGTATTGGCGATGACGGCCTGCAGCGTCGACGCGAAATTCTCGAGAATGACGATCGCCTCCGCCCCGCTGTCCTTCAGCTGATGTTCGAGCTCGCGCGGCGTATAGAGCGGGTTGACGTTGACGACGGTGAAGCCCGCGCGGAGCACCGCGACGATCGCCACCGGATACTGCAGCACGTTCGGCATCATGAGCGCGACGCGCGCACCGCGCTTCAGGCCGCGCGACTGCAGCCACGCGCCGAACTGGCGTGACAGTGCATCGAGTTCGCCGTACGTGATGCTCTTGCCCATGCAGACGAACGCCTTTCGGTCACGATACTGCTTGAAGCTTTCGTCGAGGAGATCCGGGATGGAAGGATACGGGGACGCGTCAATTTCGGCTGGAACGCCGGGTGGGTACGATTTCAGCCAAATTTTGTTCATACGGCGCGTCTCCTCACAGATTTTCGAATGGTCGTGCTAAAACGCATCGTAGCGGCTCGCCCATGCCGAGACAACAGGGTTAGATGCCCACTTCGAACTTTCGGATACATTCGTCTGATGGTATCAAGAAGTTCGGTCAAATCCGCTCAACTTCGACCAGACAATCGTAAAACGTCGCCGAGTTGCCGAGATCGGTCAGCGCCTGGCTCGTTACCTCGTTCGCGTTCCGTCCATCCGCCGACAATTTCTTCCACCAGATCGACAGTCCGACGACGAGCCCCGCGCGCGCACGATCGGTCACCCTCGCGACCGCCTGCATCGATCCGCGGTCGTTGAAGATGCGCACGATGTCGCCCTCCCCGATGCCGCGCGCGTCGGCGTCGGCCGGGTGTATATCGAGATGCGGCTGTCCTTCCGTACTGCGCAGGCTGTCCACGTTCACGAACGTGCTGTTCAGGAAGTGGCGGGCCGGCGGGGAAATCATCGCCAGTGGATAGCGAGCGGCGAGTTCGGGTGCGGCCTCCGCAGATTCGAACGGCGGCAGGTAATCGGGCACCGGGTCCATGTCCATCTGCTCGAGTCGTGCACTGTAGAACTCGCATTTGCCGGACGGCGTGCGGAAACCGCCATTCTCGAAAGGCGCGTCCGCCACCTTGAGCTTCAGCCAGCCGGCACGCTTCAACGTCTCCCAATCGCTGTCGAGCGCCGGATCGTTCCAACGGAGCGCCGCCTGCGCCACCTCTTCGTCGCTGTGATAAAGCGCGGGCTCGTCGAGCCCCATGCTGCGTGCGATACCGCGAAAGATTTCCGTGTTTGGCCGTGCGTCGCCGACTGGCGGAATCGCCGGTAGATTCGCCATCACATAGGTGTGTCCGTACGACTTGTGGACGTCGAGATGCTCGAGTTGCGTCGTGGCCGGCAACACAATGTCGGCGAAATCGACCGTATCTGTCTTGAAATGTTCGAGAACGACCGTGAACAGATCTTCGCGCGCGAACCCGGCGGCAACTTTCGACGAGTCGGGCGCAACCGCGACGGGATTCGAGTTGTAGACGATCACCGCTTCGACCTTCGGCCCGAAGGTGGCGTCGCCCGGATGCAGCAGCGCATCGCCGATTGCATTCATGTTGATGATGCGCGGCAGTTTGTGAGGCCAGCCGGGCATCAGATCCGGACGCAGCAGCCCCGCCTGATTGACCGGTGCGGATTCCGACGACGACAGCAGAAGCCCGCCGGCCCGGTCGCGCCACGCGCCTGTCAGCGCGGGCAGGCTCGCAATCGCGCGCACGGCATTGCCGCCGCCGCGCACGCGCTGCATGCCGTAATTGAGGCGAATCGACGCCTTGCGCGTCGCGCCGTAACGACGTGCGAGTTCGATCAGTTCCGACGCTTCGATGCCGCAGATCTGCGCGACACGCTCCGGCGGATAGGACAGGGCTCGGGCCTTGAGCGCCTCGAAACCGAGCGTATGACGCGCGATGTAGTCGTGATCGAGCAGATCTTCGGTAATCAGCACATGCATCATGCCGAGCGCGAACGCGCCGTCGGTGCCCGGTTTCAACGCGATGTGCTGATGGCATTTCTCGGCCGTCAGCGAGCGGTAGGGATCGATCGCGACCAGACGGGCGCCTCGACGCTTGGCTTCCTGCGCTCGGGTCCAGAAATGCAGACTTGATGCGATCGGGTTGGCGCCCCAGATCAGGATCAGCTCGCTTTCCTCGAAATGCTCGAGATGCATGCCGACGCTTCCGCCATACGTGTAGCGCAGCCCCGCTGCACCGGCTGCGGCGCAGATGGTCCGCTCAAGCCGGGACGCACCGAGCTTATGGAAGAACCGCTGAGCAATGCCTTCGCCCTGCACGAGCCCCATCGTTCCCGCGTAGCTGTATGGCACGATCGCTTCCGGCGCGCGCCCGGCGATTTCCCCGAGACGACGACCGATCTCGTCAAGTGCTTCGCTCCAGCTGATCGGTACGAAGCGCCCTTCCCCCTTCGCGCCGATGCGCTTGAGGGGCTCGGTGAGCCGGTCGGGATGATGAACGCGGTCGGCATATCGGCTGACTTTCGTACACAACACGCCCTGCGTGGGCGGATGGTCGGGATCGCCCGTCACCTTGATGGCTCGGCCGTTTTCAACGGTCACGCGCATTGCGCACGTGTCCGGACAATCGTGCGGGCAAACGGCCCGAGCTATCTGAGTGACGGCGTTCATCGTTTTGGATGCGACTAGGGTGGTGATTCGCAAATTTTACGTGGATGGGCCAAGTAAGGCCTCATTTCGCGCGAATTTCCCGGCATGCAGCGAAAATCCCTGGCCGGCGATTGCGGCGAATCAGCCGGTGATTGGTCCGGGATGAAGGAAAGCGGTGGGTTCCGGCGAT